>CASGDV010000023.1 GCA_949300335.1 uncultured Bacteroidales bacterium
GCTCCAGACGTGACTGAAAACAAAAAAATCGGCCCTGAAACCAGAGCCGATGATATAAAAAACGATGAGTTTGATCGGAAAATACGGGAGAGTCTGCCGGTTAACTCAAATTGAAGGAATTAAATGACTATCCCTATATAATCAAACAGAACTGAAATGAAAAAGAATCAAGATTTCAAGAACGCCTCGTTGCAGGCACTGAAGGGTAACTGGGCTCCGGCTGTCGGTATGGCCGTGATCTATGTCCTGGCCACCACTCTTTTTTTAGGACCTTATGAGGCATCAGTGATGATTAATCCCGCCTTCTATGCTTATACATCGTATACCGGACTGTTTTATTTTGCCGGTATGATGCTTGTCGTCATGCCGCTTTCCGTAGGTTACGCATGTGCCATGAGAGATTTGCTGACGGTAGGGAACAATGATATCATAGGCAACACATTGTCTCTGGCATTCAAAGGATACGGCAGAAACGTGCTTGCAATGCTGCTTTATATCGTATATGTGTTCCTGTGGACACTGCTTCTCATTATTCCGGGGATAATTATGGCATATGCCTATGCTCTGGTCCCGTACATCATCAAGGACAATCCTGAACTTTCAGTTCCTCAGGCAATCAGAAAGAGCCGCCAGATGATGAAAGGACATAAGTTCGATTTGTTTTACCTTCATTTGAGTTTTATAGGCTGGTATCTGCTTTCTTTGATTACATTGGGAATCGGCCTGTTCTGGCTCATGCCTTATGTTTCAGGAGCAACAGCTGCCTTCTATGAGAGTGTAAAGGCCGGAGAAAGAATAGCTGACTGAGCAAAAGCCGGTGTTTTAAAGAAGACCGTCCGGAATTTCCATTTCCAGAATCTTGTTTTCCGGGTCGGCAGACAATATCAAATCTTCATGGAGCGGTATTATCGCCGTTCCATTTTTTGTTTCCACTTCAAGGCATGTGTTTCCCGGAATATCCATGATACCGGTGATTATGCCAATCTTTTCCGATGGTTTTCCTTTCACCGATGCCGCTACTGTCCATCCTACAAGCATTTCCGGTTCATCTTCATCGGATGCTGTCTTATCGTCATATGCGAAAATATCGCGGCCTGCAATTTCTTCCGCATCGGAAAATGAATTGATGTCAGTAAGCCTTGCAATGATTTTGCTGTTGCCTCTGTTTCGGACAACATCAATAAAAAACGGAACCGGGAGTCCATCAAAAAAGATGAAAACCGGTTCCTTGAAGTCGATATCTTCCGGACCGATATCCTTGAAGCCAATGATGACTTCGCCGTCGGTACCGTTGGATTTCAATACCTGAGCTATCTTCAGCAAATCTTTGACCTGATCCGACATGGTCGAATTAAGCCTCAGGGTTTTCTGCCGGAGTCTCTGCAGCAACCTCTGCTTCCTGTGCGGCCTTTTCAGCGGCAGCAGCTTCAGCAGCAGCCCTTGCAGCCTCTTCAATCTCCGCTTTTTTCTTGGCGATTGCCTCAGCCCTTTCCTGATTTACTTTTGCTTCAGCTTCCTGAGATGCCTTTGCCTTGGCAGCAGCATCCTTGGTCAGACCTTCTTTCTTTGCATTGATTTTTGCATCTCTCTGTGCTTTCCAAGCCTCGAATTTCTGGTCTGCCTGTTCCTGAGTCAGGGCTCCTTTTGCGATACCGCCCTGGAGGTGCTTTCTCAACAGTACTCCTTCATATGAAAGAATACGGCGGGTAACCAATGTAGTCTCGGCACCGACATTAAGCCATGCCAAAGCCTTTTCATGGTTGAGCACGATAGTAGCAGGGTTGGTGTTCGGATTGTAGGAACCGATCTGCTCGATGTAACGACCGTCACGTGGTGAACGGGTGTCTGCCACAACAATGTGGAAGAATGCGAAATTCTTCTTTCCGTGGCGCTGTAGACGAATTTTAACAGCCATTGTGAATCTGTTTTAAAAAATTATTAAATTACTGACATTTTCCTACCCGAGGAAAAGTGCGCAAATATAGTGATTTTTTTGAATTTACGAATAAATATTTTTCATTCCTGCCTTACACGGTCGGTCGCTATCTTTTCCGTGGAGGCCATCCTGTCCTTGAGCTTTCCGAATATCCTGAATTGTAATGGTCTGAGCGTTCTTCAGAGTTGTCGAGGTCATAGGAAAGAATCAGGGAGCCGTGTTCTATATCATGCCTCAGTCTTATTCCGCCATTGAACGCCGGTTTCATGAAGGAAACGTTCCGGTTGAGCGTCTCATATTGGTTCTGTTCCTTACCTTCTATCAGTATGATATATTTCCCGCCCTCAATATACAATTTTCGCTGGAAAGATATATTCGGGAATCTTTAAAAAACATTCTATCAGTATAATATGTAATCACGAATTATTTCGATTTGTATTTTATGGTTTAACAATTTCGAACATATCAATAGGACAGCATTCTTGTTTGTTGGCGGACCGGTAAACGCATATCAGTATACCGGGTTGTGGCTTTTGCATGATTGTTGACGTGAGATAATTGTTTCATAAGTTTAAAATTGTCAATATGCATACAAAATTGATCTTGCCGGTTGTTTTTTTGTCTTTTGTCTGCGGCGGAATGTCTGTCCATGCAGCCGGAGCCGGATTACCGGAAACCGTTGAAATCAGTGCCGGAATCTATGTGTCTTCATCACCTGATCTCGGTGACGCACCGGATGATATTGTCGGTGAATATTATGTCTGTCATGAAGGGGAGGAAAGCAGAGTGCGTTTCTCGAAAATGGATGACGGTACATATTCGGCTCAGGTGATATGGGTCAGGAACAGGCTTGATGAAAACGGGAATGTCAGGCTGGATGAGAAAAATCCTGACAAATCACTCAGAAATGTCGAATGTGACAAGATTGTCCTGATTGAAGGACTTGTCTATGATGTAAAGAAGCAAAGGTGGTCCGGAGGCAAGATTTATGATCCGATCAGAGGAATCAGAGCAAATGCGACATGCTATTTTTCTCCGGAGGGAGTATTGAATGTAAAAGGTTCACTGATGGGATTCAGTGAGACGGTGCATTGGAAAAAAGAAAAATAGTAAAAAAGTTTTGGATTTATAAAATGTTTCTTATCTTTGCACTCCCAAATCAATGCGGATGTGGCGAAATGGTAGACGCGCCACTTTGAGGGGGTGGTGGGAGTTTTCCTGTGCGAGTTCGAGTCTCGCCATCCGCACAGAGGGACAGTTTCAGATGAGACTGTCCCTTTTTTGTGTTTGTAACCCATTGAGTATTTCTCCATTATGTGAATACAGAGTTGCGGTTTTCGGGGTATAATGTAAGCGTCTCCGGGATGACGTATTGCGTCGCGGCAGCACAGTCTCTAGCTTTGCAAAAAAAAGGCTATGCTTAAGAAGAAACAGAATGACAATGCAGTAAGACGCTACATGTCTACTATGGCACAGTACCGTAAGGCAATAGGGCAAAATCCGGCCCTGACGCTGAATGCATATTGCAAGATGCGACATGTCTATTACAGGGGTCTATTGGAATGGATGCGAAAGGAGGGAATAGAGAAGCCGGTACATAAAACAGGCGGCGCTTTAAAAGAAAAATGACCTGGTGTCGGGCTGTGGCAACTGAGGGTGTTTCTGTGTCTGAGGTCAAGTATTTTCTGTTCAGACTTGGTCATATCCAAGCCTGATTCCGGACGTTAGTAAAAATCGGACACAGGATTTTGCTGGTAGTCTATAATAATGATAAATGTCCCATTGCCTAATACCTGATATTGGGGATATGCGGCTTTGTATTTTTTAGGTATCTTTGTGCCGAAATTATCGAAGGGGCAGACTAATGAAACTTTCAGATTTGAAAACCGGCGAAAAAGCCGTTGTCGTGAAGGTATACGGACATGGGGGATTCCGGAAAAGGATAATAGAGATGGGGTTCGTGAAAGGCAACACCGTCAAGGTCGTCCTGAATGCTCCGCTGAAGGATCCTATAGAATATGAAATCATCGGATACCGTATATCGCTTCGCAGGGAGGAAGCGGAAAAGATAGAAGTCATCGGAGAAAACGAGGCAAAGGAACTGATGACCGGGAGGGCCGACGGACAGCCTTTGCTGGAACCCTGTGATGATGACATGTGCCTCGAGAAGCAGATGAGGTCACTTGCCGAACAGAGAAGGCATGTCATAAGGGTGGCGCTTGTGGGTAATCCTAACTGCGGGAAAACATCCCTGTTCAATATCGCATCCGGCAGTCATGAACATGTCGGAAACTACAGCGGAGTTACGGTAGACGCAAAAGAAGGTAATTTCGATTATGGAGGATATCATTTTGTACTTGTAGATCTTCCGGGAACCTATTCGCTTTCGGCTTACAGTCCTGAGGAACTTTATGTCAGGAAAAATCTTGTGGAGGAGATGCCCGACGTTGTCATAAACGTGGTGGATTCCTCGAATCTGCAGAGGAACCTGTATCTTACGACCCAGCTGATAGACATGAATCTCAGGGTTGTCATGGCCCTGAATATGTACGATGAACTTAAGGAAAAGAAGGATCAGCTTGATATCAGGCAATTGGGTTTTCTTCTGGGAATGCCGGTAGTCCCTACGGTGAGCAGGAACGGCAGCGGTATCCATGAACTGTTCGATACCGTCATAAACATTTATGAAAACAATGACTCACAGCTGGCCAGACACATACATATCAATCACGGTACGGAACTGGAACAGAGTATAGCGAAAGTTCAGGGTGTGATAAGGAAGAACACGGATCTGAGATACAAATATTCGACAAGGTATCTGGCCATAAAGTATCTTGAAAATGACAAGGATATAGAAAAGGTTGTTGAGGACCTGCCGAACCGTGATGAAATCATAGCCGCAAGGTATGAGGAGCAGAAAAGAATAGAAACGATGCTCAATACTAATACCGAAGCGGCAATTATCGATGCAAAATATGCTTTTGTACAAGGCGCTCTTGCAGAGACTTATGTACAGTATAAGGGAAAGAAGAAGAGAAAGACTCTTACAGACAGAATAGATGCCGTTGTGACCAACAGGTGGCTGGCTTTCCCTATTTTCCTGTTTGTGCTTTACCTTGTATTTGAAGTGACTTTCACTGTCGGCGAATATCCCATGCAGTGGATAGAATGGGTTGTCGAAAAATTCAGTGACTTCGTTTCCGTATCGATGTCTGACGGATGGGTCAAGGATCTTGTGGTCGACGGCATCATAGGAGGGGTGGGGAGTGTTCTTGTGTTTTTGCCGAACATCCTGCTGCTTTATCTTATGATTTCCCTTATGGAGGATTCAGGATATATGGCAAGGGCGGCTTTCATTATGGACAAGATGATGCATAAGATGGGGCTTCACGGCAAATCCTTCATTCCTATGATAATGGGATTCGGGTGCAATGTTCCGGCCATTATGGCTACCAGGACAATAGAAAACAGGAAAAGCAGGCTCATAACGATTCTCATCATTCCTCTCATGTCCTGTGCCGGAAGGCTGCCCGTGTATATACTGATTGCAGGAGCCTTCTTTCCGGAAAGTGCCGGCATCGTATTGTTGGGGATGTATCTGCTCGGTATCGTGATGGCTATCCTTTCCGCAAAACTCATAAGCCGGTTCATAAAGGATGACGATCTTCCTTTTGTGATGGAACTCCCTCCTTACAGGATTCCTACATCAAAATCCATCTTCAGGCATACGTGGGAAAAGGGAAAACAATACCTCCACAAGATGAGCGGAATAATACTGGTATGTTCCATCATAATATGGTTTCTCGGATATTTTCCGAATCATTCCAAATATGATACGGTGCGGCAGCAGCAGGAACACTCGTTTCTGGGATATATCGGCAAAGGGATAGAGCCTGTCCTGGAACCCTTGGGTTTCGACTGGAGAATGGGAGTCGGAATCTTGTCGGGAATAGGTGCAAAGGAACTTGTGGTAAGTACCATGGGAGTCATGTTTGCGAGTGCGGAAGAAGAAGCACCCGATGCTGCAGGTGCCGGTGACGGGACAATAGCTGAAACACGTCTGCAGAAATCTCTTCAGAATGCCGTCACTCCTGCCGGAGCGTTGGCGTATATGGTGTTTGTCCTGCTCTATTTCCCGTGTATCGCGACGTTCGTGGCCATAAGACAGGAGGCGGGAGGATGGAAGTGGGCCCTATTCTCGGCTGTTTATACGATATTCCTGGCCTGGATAGCCGCATTTGCAACATTCAGACTGGCGTCATTGCTGCTATGAGGGAGGTATGAATCAGTCGGACTTCAGTAAAATACCTGATTTTAGTGATTGCATGTCGCAGATTGTTGCCGTACCTTTGCATTGGATTGAGATTAAAGGCCATAAGTTTTAAAGTTATTATCCTTTTAATTGTTGTAGTGAAGAGGCGGCTGGGAAGTCAGCCTCTTTGCGGTTTTTGAGTGAATAACATAAATTAAAGTTTTATGATGCTTGCAAAGTACAGGGAAAGAAAGACATTTTCAGCCGGTATGAAAATTGCCGATCTGATTGACTTCAACTATAATCTCCTTACCGTCCTGTCCCGGCTTGGTATCGGTCTTGGCTTCGGTGAAGACAGGATTGGGGAAATCTGTTCAAGAAACGGGATAAATGTGGATTCTTTTCTGCTCATCTGTTATATATACAGTTATGATGATTACATCCCGTCTTCGGAGATGATTTCCCGTGCAGATCCGGCAGATATCGTGAAATATCTTCACAATTCTCATCTGAAATATATGAAAGATGACATGGAGTCACTCGAAAAGAATCTGAATGAGATGGTCGAACCTTGCAGCTGGAAACACAAGTCTTTGATATCCGGCTTTTTCGCCGGCTACAAACAGGAAGTGCTCAAGCATTTTGCCTATGAAGAGGATACTGTTTTCCCCTATGTTACCGGACTTGTCTCCGGAAATATTGAAGGAGAAATCTCATATTCGATTGAGAAATTTGAGGAAAACCACAGCAATATAGATGAAAAGCTGAATGATCTCAAGAATATAGTGATGAAATATTTGCCCGAAACCTGCGACAATGTACTGAGGAACGAAGTCCTGTATCATCTGTATTCTTTGGAAAAGGATCTTGACAGACATACGGTTTTGGAAAACAGTGTATTGATTCCGTTAGTAAACAGACTGGAACATGATGAAAGAAAATAGAAAAGTACTGCTGATATCGCCTTCCAAGATTCTGGCAGCCGGCTTTGAAGGAATTTTCAAGGATCATGGCGGTTTTGCCCTTGAGGGTGTCCTGACCGATCTGTCCCGTTCCAGCGAAGTAAGACTAAAAAACATGAATGCTGATGTGATTCTCGTGGATCCGGTTTTGTTTGACTATTCTTCAAGAATTTCCGGACCGGCTTATTTGTCCGAAATCTCGGATGCTTCGATTGTTGTCATACAGACTTCATATCTTGAGGAAGAGGTTCTTAAGCAATATGGTGCGGCAGTAGGGCTGTATGAGGATCCGGCGATGATTCTCAATAAACTGAAAACTTTGGCTGGAACTGGAAAAAGGACAGAACTTGCCGACAGAAACGGACTGTCCGTACGTGAAAAGGAGATTCTGGTATGTGTGGCTAAAGGTATGATCAACAAGGAGATTGCCGACAAATACTGCATATCCGTCCATACTGTCATGACCCACAGGAAAAACATAACGAAAAAGACCGGCATCAAAACTGTTGCCGGCCTTACATTGTATGCATTGCTGAATAATCTTATTGATTACAGAATTGATGAGCCCTGATATCTGGGTCCGGTTCACCTTGTCCATGGTGTCCGGGTCCTTTTTCTCCACGGGGTCCAGCCGGCCCGTTTTTGTGCAGGCCTTCCTTTGGTTGGTCATTGCTCATTTCCGTTTTCATTTCATTGTATTTCCTTAACTGTTCTTCCGTAAGGAGCTTCTGGATTTTCGCATCCCTCTTTTCGGCTATTTTCCTGCTTTTATCCATGAATTTCTGTCTTTCGGATTCCTGTTTCATTCGGGACGAACTGCAGATCTCATTCAATTTTTCCGCCTGTTCATCAGTTAAGGAAAGTGTCTCTTTCATCCGTTTCATATCAACGGATGCTTTTCTGCCGTGATGTTCACCTCTCATTCCCGGGCGAACGTTTCCCATTTCAGGACGTTCTCCACCGTTTCTTGGAGGCCTTGGCTGTGCATTCAGTACCGGAAGGCATATAATCAATGCCGTAACGATAAATATCAACTTTTTCATGACTGGTGGTTTTTAAAATTGTTCCGATGCAAAATTAGCAGATCCTGCCTGTTCCGCCTGCATGATTTCCGGATTAATCCGTGAACGGCACCGATGAAGTGGTGAACAACACTGCGTGATAGAAAAATATGAGGTATATTTGCAACTGGAAATACCGTATATTAAATTTAGATGATGCTCAGGATGAAAAGCTTATCCATATATTTTGACCTGATTCTATGTGTTATTCTCATACCTGTCATGACATTGCTGCTGCCTGTTGACAGGTGGATGGAGAGTCGTCCCCTGTTTGTCGTTTTCCTGCTACTGTGGCTTTATGGCGTTTATTTTATAAACAGGAAACTGACTATGCCACTCATTTTCGGCAGGAAACAATATCTGTATGCAATTATTCTGGTACTGGCTACTTTTGCTGTGACTTATATCATAACCCAGTCTCTCGCCCCGCGCGGAGCGCATTTCATGCGAAACCCCGGACCGGTCCCGCACTACAGGTTTTTCCCGAAGATGAGACCTCAGGAACAGGGTGTCTGGTTCCTTTTCATGGTTGTGGCAATGCTGAGCCTGGCCATGGGACTGATGAATGAACTTTATATAAGGACAATCCAGAAAAAGGAAGTGGAACAGGAAAGGAACAAGGCGGAACTGGCCTTGTACAAGGCTCAGATCAATCCGCACTTCATGTTCAATACTCTGAATACGATATACGGTCTCATGATTACAAAGTCCGACAAGGCGGAGACAGCCTATATGCAGTTCATGGATATGCTGAGGTACATGTATTCCAATGAGGACAAGGAATTCATACCTGTCAGGGAGGAAATCAAGTATCTGCAGCAGTATGTCGAACTTCAGAAAAACCGTCTGAACGGTCATACGTCCCTGACTTTCGATGTAAAGGATGAAGGCTCCGATAACGATGAGATAGCTCCTATGCTTTTGATTACTTTTCTTGAAAATGCCTTCAAATACGGTGTGTCCTCACACGTTGATTCTTCCATATATATCGGAATAGGAATAAGTGAAGGCAAACTGACATTCAAGGTATCCAATGACAAGATACCAGGCCGCAATGCCTCTGCCGGTGACGGAATCGGTCTTGCAAATTGCAGGAAAAGGCTGGAACTGCTCTATCATGGCAGGTATGTGCTGAATATTACCGAGACCGAGAACCGCTATAGTGTGGACCTGACTGTCAAACTTCATGGATAAGGAGGTTATATGAAAATAAAATGTCTGGCGATAGATGATGAACCAGTGGCACTGTCCATTATTGCCGAGTATTGCAGAAGGTACGGGGATATCGAACTGGCTGTTCATACGGATCCCGTTGAAGGCATGAAACATCTTAAGGAAGAGGTCTTCGACGTAGTATTCCTTGATATAGAAATGAACGGTATATCGGGAATATCGCTTGCAAGGGAACTGCCGGAGGGAACATGTCTTGTATTTACTACGGCCTATGCCCGTTTTGCCCTGGACGGATTCGAATTGAATGCAATAGACTTTCTTCATAAGCCCTTCCTGTACAGCAGATTCTGCACGGCGGTTGAAAAGGTTGCCGAAAGAATACGCTTGAGAGAACTAGAGAGAAATATTGAAAGAAAAGATGTAATAACCTTAAGGTCGGAGTACAGACATGTGAATATCCCGGTTTCGTCCGTCAGGTATATAGAAGCCATGGATAATTATGTGAAGATTATTGTGGACGGCAGGGAGCCTGTCTTTGCCCAGACAAGCATGAAGGATATGATTTCACTGTTGCCTGAAGGCCGTTTTGCAAGGATACACAGATCCTATATCGTTCCTCTGGACCGGATAATGTCATATTCGAGGAAAGAAGTAAAATTATCGCCCGAAGGAACCGTTCTTCCTGTCGGGCGCGTGTATTCGGATGAATTTGTCCGGATTGCATCGGATCATCTGCGTCCGGAGTGAACAATAAGGGATTTCACTTCGTTGTTGTATCCGGTCTGTACCAGCAAATCTTCAAGGCATATGTGCATTCTGTATCTCCAATAGTATCTGGAAACGGCAGGAACGTTTATCCTTTCCTTTTCCGGATTCCCGTAACGCAGCTTTCCGTCGATGGCCATCCAGTCCTGGATGGGGAAAATAGCGAACATGGACGGCGACTCGAGATTCATTTCTATTATCTGTCTGCAGATACCGGGTTCGCAGTCTGCAGGAGCCTCTCCCTGTCTCCTGAGTATGGAATGATAAAAACGGCTTGTCGTCTCCTTGTCTTCTTTCCACCAAGCCCTGATTGGATTCATGTCATGCGTGGAAGTGGAGCATACCGAAAGATAAGGGTATTTCTCAGTATCGGCAAATTCCATGTCGGATGACTTCGGCATCCTCTGTATTTCAAGTGAGAGGATACGGAGCTGTCCCATTACTTCTGGTACGCATGACGGAATCATTCCCAGATCCTCTCCGCATGCAAGCATGTCCGATGCGGAAAGCAGGGCAGGAAGCTTTTCAAGAGCAGATTCCTTCCAAAAGTCGTTGTGCCTGTGATAAAAGAAATCATAATAAATCCCGTCGAATCTTTTTTTCTTTTCTTCGGAAAGATTTTCATACGGAACAGAATTTCTTGAGGCAATGTGCGGATGATAATATCCTTTCCGGTACGGGTCTTCAATGAAGAGTTCCTTATCTGTACCGAAGCCTTGTTCTGCAAGTTCCTGCACAGAATACGGCAGGGCCGGGCAGAAATGTCCTGAAAGTCCGTCGGAGGCATTTCTGTCCATCTCCCAAATTCTGAAAAATCCCAGAATGTGGTCTATCCTGAAGGCATCGAAGTATTTTGCCATATGTCCGAGACGAGATTTCCACCAGGCGTAGTCGTCCTTTGCCATATTTTCCCAGTTGTAAGTCGGGAACCCCCAGGTCTGTCCGTTTTCAGAGAACGCGTCAGGCGGAGCTCCTGCCTGTGACTCCATTTTGAAAATTTCCGGATTCTGCCATGCATCTGCACTTGTCCGGCTGACACCGATGGGGAGGTCTCCCTTTATAGCTATGCCTGATTCATGCGCATGACGGCATGCTTCCTTAAGTTGCAGATGGAGATGATATTGCAGGAAATAATGGAAATGTATGTCTGCTTTTCTCGAGTCTATGAATGCCGTCAGTTCGTCCCTGTCATATTCTGCATATTTATCCCATGCGGAGAAGTCTGACGTTCCGAAATCTTCAGCCAGGACACGGAAAACCGAATAGGGCAGAAGCCAGAATTCATTTTCATTTACGAAATCCGTAAAGTCTTTTTTCGTGCCCAGTTTTGCATAATTGCTTTCATAGGCTTTGCGGAGAAGTCTTGTCTTTTCCGTGTTTACCCTTTCATAATTTATTTCCGACAGGCTGTTGAGTTCCTGCTGCAGTTTTTTATATTCCTGTGTCCTACTCACTCCGGCTGCCGGAAGGTATAAGAACTGCGGATGCAGGGCAAATGATGAATTCGCATTGTAAGGATAGGAATCCATCCATGTGCCAGTCATTGTCGTGTCATTCACGGGAAGAAGCTGGATTATTTTCTGCCCGGTCTGAGAACACCAGTCGGCAAGAATCTTCAGGTCATTGAAATCCCCGATGCCGAAACTTTCCTCACTTCTCAGTGAAAACACAGGTATTGCGGTTCCCGCTCCTTTCCATGGCCTGTGTGCGAACCTCGGTTCATCGGTGCAAATCAGGTTGATTTGTTCATCCTTCGGGAGTATATTGCAAAGCCTGTTGCCGCCGTCTTCCCATGTGTCTGTTACTGTTCCGTCATCTTTCCTGACAATGACATATTTATATTCGAATTGTCTGTCCGCAGTTATACCTGCAGTCCAGAAAGGAAACTCCAGGTCACTCATCGGCACAGGCCGTTCCCAGTTGCCGAGTTCGGGTGTATTCCCTGTAATTGCGAGGATTTCGTCGGGTCTGATATCCGGACATGCCGTGCGGAATATGATATTGTTTCCTTCGCTGAGCCGGCTGCCGGTATTTCCCTTCCTGCGGAAGATGGCTTTTGTAAATGCGGATGAATACAGGGGTGCGTTTGCCGGCAGGTCATTCCACCGGTCATAGACATTGATGGTCTTGCTGGTACAGAATGCGGGTACCGTAACGGAGTGTCCGCGCCATTCTTTTCTTACGCAGTGGCCGTTTTTCATTATCCTGTATGTATATTCTTCACCGGAACGGTATGACAATATGTAGCCGGACCATATTCCGTCTCCGGAATAAGCAAGAGGTACCAGATTGTCCCCGAGACAGAAGAACACCTGTTCCCCGCAATTTGTCCAATATTCTATTTTTACGAAAAGTTTCATTGTCTTTCGGTTATAAAGATTGTCCTCCAATGAATTCCCTTATTATGGATGTCGGAGGAATCGTTGAGATTTCTTCGGGTGACAGTTCTATTATATATTCCAGAAATTTGAGGAGTCTTACAGCTTCCGTATATGCCGGAGAGTTTGGAGCTATCCTTCTCAAAAGCGGTTCAGCATAGTACTTAAGGACTGGCAGTTCGAATATCATGGCGGAATTGAATACCGCATCCGCATTTTCCTGGAACGGAAATATGTTCCTGTTCTCGCCTCTGCGGACACTCTGCCATCTCATGATGGTAGTCTCAGGATTTATGCCTCTTGTCCTGTTGTCTCTTATCATTCTTCTCAGCATCCTGTTGTCCGAGGTGGATATGTTGTTGTTTTCGTCGAGTGAAAGGGATGTGAGCGCGGAAGCATACACACGGAATATCCTCGTATTGTCTACATTGGTTACCATTGCCGGATTCAAAGCATGTATGCCTTCCATTATGAGAATATCTTTCTCATTGAGTTTCATGTAATTCCCGTCGAAGAACCTTTTCCCTTCCTTGAAGTCGAATCTTGGAATCTGGACTTCTTTTCCTGAAAGGAGGTCGTTCAACTGGCTGTTGAGAAATTTAAGATCCATCGCTTCCAGTGCTTCGAAGTCATATTCTCCTTTTTCATCCCTCGGTGTATTGTCCCTGTCGACGAAATAGTTGTCGAGCTCGATTGTCTTAGGATTGAGTCCGAGAACACGGCATTGCAGGGCAAGCCTTTTCGACGATGATGTCTTGCCGCTGCTGGACGGTCCGGCAATGAATACTATCTTTATCCTGTCCCTCTGCATGTATATCATGTCTGCAATGTCGGCATATTTGCGTTCATGCAGGGCTTCCGCAATCTGGATAAGCTGGACCGCATGTCCTCCGGTTATGGCCTCGTTAAGTGTCCCTACGCCTTTGACACCCATTATGTAACACCAGTCTGAACTTTCCTTCAATGTGGCTGCGATTTTGGACTGCCTTTTCATATTGATGACCTTCTTGATATCTCCGTCTGCAGGATACTGCAGGCAGAAACCGTCGTTGAACGGTACTATGTCGAAGGTTTTCAGGTAGCCGGTAGACGGAACCAGAGGACCGTAGAAAGTGTCTGCAAGGCCGTCCAGAAAGTAGACGCTGTAAAGATATTTTCCCAGTGATTTGATAAGCTGTGCCTTTACCGGCTGGTTGTTGTCAGAGAATATCTTGCAGGCCTCGTCAAGAGTCATTTTGGATTTTCTGAAAGGGAAATCCATGCTGATGATTTCCTGCATTTTCCTTTTCATCAGATCGAGCTCGTCATCCGTAAGAAATCTCACTACAGGTCTGCCGTCATCGTGTCCCTTCTTTTCCCGGAGTTCACAGTAAAGTCCGCTGGGCAGTGAGTAGTCGATTGACAGTATCAGTTCCGGATATAGTTCTCTTACGGCTTTCTGGAGCACGAAGCACAGGGAGCGAATGTATGTCCTCCTCCCGTCAGGATGTGTATATCCTATGAATTCCACCCTGTGGGACATCATTACCGGATAGTCAAGTTCTTTGAGCTGGTGGTCTACCAGTGCTGCCAGTACCGGAATCCGCATTCCGCTGTCCTTGTCGTCAAGGCTGTTGCAGAACTCCTCCGACAAATCTTTCAGTTTTTTCCCTAAAGGAACCTTGTGGTATGCCTTGTCATTTTCACAAAATATTCTTACCGTGTTCATCCAATCAAAATTTAGTATCTTAAAGAATCTCCTTGAGGAACGGTCCGGTTACAGACAATGGATTGCGGGCAAGTTCCTCGGGCGTACCTTCTGCGATAATCATGCCTCCGCCTTTACCACCTTCCGGTCCCATGTCGAAAATATAGTCCGCAGTCTTGAGAACATCAAGATTGTGTTCAATTACTATTACCGTATTCCCGTTTTCCACCAGCTGCTGGAGCACTCCAAGCAGAACCTTTATGTCCTCGAAGTGCAGACCGGTAGTTGGCTCGTCAAGAATGTACAGGGTGTTTCCGGTACCCTTGCGTGCAAGTTCGGCAGCCAGTTTCATTCTCTGGCTTTCTCCACCGGACAATGTCACAGCCGACTGTCCGAGCCTGACATATCCCAGCCCCACATCTGTCAGGGCCTTGAGTCTCATCGCGATGGACGGAATGCTCGAGAAAAACTCGAAGGCTTCCGCAATGGACATTTCCAGTACATCATTTATATTTCTGCCTTTATATTTGACGGCGAGGGTGTCTTCCTTGTATCGATGTCCCCTGCATTCATTGCATACCACATTGACCGAAGGAAGAAAATTCATTTCTATTACTTTTATTCCGGCACCCTTGCACTCCTCGCACCGGCCCCCGGGAACATTGAATGAAAAGCGTCCGGCCTTGAATCCTCTCACTTTTGCATCGGGAGTAGCTTCGAACAGCAGCCTGATATCGTTGAATACACCGGTGAAAGTCGCAGGATTGCTCCGCGGCGTTCTCCCTATGGGACTCTGGTCTATTTCTATGAGTTTGTCTATGAATTCCGTTCCTTCAATACTCGCGAAAGGCAGGGGATGAAGTCTTGCATTGTAGAATTTGTTTTTCAGGAACGGCATCAGTGTCTCGTTTATCAGGGATGACTTCCCGCTTCCGCTTACACCGCTTATACCTATGAATGTTCCGAGAGGGAAGTCGGCACATACATTTTTCAGATTGTTTCCGGATGCTCCCCGGATACTGAGGAAATGCCCGTTCCCTATCCTTCTGGTTGCAGGTGTCTCGATTCTTTTCGTCCCTTTCAGGTAATCCAGGGTCAACGATTCGCGCAGTATGCATCTAGATGCAGTTTCCGGTCCCGGCATGATTCCGTCCTTCAGGAAACTTACGGGACCGTTGAGGCATATTTCACCGCCGTTTTCTCCTGCACCCGGACCAACGTCGACAAGCCAGTCTGCAGAAAGCATCGTTTCCGCATCATGTTCCACGACCATTATGCTGTTGCCTTCATCACGGAGTTTCTTCAGTGAGGAAATAAGCTTCCTGTTGTCTCTCTGATGCAGACCTATGCTCGGCTCGTCCAGTATGTACAGCACATTCACAAGTTTCGAACCGATTTGTGTGGCCAGTCTTATTCTTTGGCTTTCTCCTCCGGAAAGCGATGAGGTCGCCCTGTTCAGCGACAGATAGTCAAGGCCCACATCTGACAGGAATGAAATTCTGTCGTGGAGTTCCTTTATTATGTCGCGGGCTATCGTAAGCTCCCTTCCGCTCAGTTTCTCAGGAAGACTGTCAACCCAGTCCTTGAGGGCTGATATTTCCATTGTCGCCACTTCCGATATGTTGAGGCCGTCTATTCTGAAATAGTCCGCATTCTTGTTCAGACGGGTGCCATGACAGGCCGGACATACGATTTTTTCCGAAATATCCTGTACGATTCCGGGAAATGCCACCATCTCAGACATCGCTCCTTCGCCGACACGGAACAGTTCGTCGGAACCGAATACAAGCAGGGATATCACTTCTTCAGGCAGTTCTTCTACCGGGTCATAAAGCGAGAAATTGTATTTTCTTGCGATGGAACGAATGATGTCGAATTTTTTTGTTCCCCTTATTTTCCCTAAAGGGACGATGGCTCCGTCTGCAATCGAGATTTTCCTGTCAGGTATTATAGAGTCTATGTTTACGTCTACAATCATCCCGAGACCCTTGCAATGAGGACAGTATCCCTGGGGGGAGTTGAATGAGAACGAATGAGGTGCCGGTTCGGGAAATGATACACCGGTATCTGGACATACAAGATGTCTGGAGTAATGCCTGAGAATGTTGCCTTCGGCTTCCAGAATGGCAACGGACCCTTTCCCGATATTCAGCGCCGTACCAACGGATTCCTGGATCCTCTTCAGGTCTTTGGTTGAAGGTTTCAGCCTGTCCACTACGAGTTCGATGAAATGCGGCTTGTACCTGTCAAGGGCGGAGACGTCGGTCAGGTTGAATATTTCCGAATCTATGCGTACCTGCGTATACCCTCTTTTTCTCAATTGTGCAAGCAGCTCCTTGTAGTGTCCTTTCCTTCCTTTGACCAGGGGAGCGAGAAGATAACATTTCCGGTCCGCATATTCATTGATTATCAGAGATACTATCTGCTCATTGGAATATCTTACCATTTCCTTCCCGGTTTCCGGAGAATATGCACGGGCTGTCCTGGCATACAGAAGCCTCAGGAAATCATAGATTTCCGTTATGGTGCCTACTGTCGACCTCGGATTGTTTCCGGTAGTCTTCTGCTCTATGGCTATAATCGGACTGAGACCGGTGATGCTTTCCACCTGTGGCTTCTCCAGAATCCCCATAAACTGTTTGGCATATGCAGAAAGCGTATCCATATATCTGCGCTGGCCTTCGGCATATATCGTGTCGAAAGCTAAAGATGACTTGCCGCTGCCGCTGAGCCCGGTTATTACGACAAAACTGTCGCGGGGAATCGACAATGACACGTCTTTCAGATTATGCGAACCCGCCTTGGATATTTCAATGTATCTGCTCATCATCAAAAGGCTCGTTAAATGGCAGGAGGAACGGATTCTTCATTCTTTCTTCCGCTATGCCGGTAGACGGGCCGTGTCCTGGAAAGACTTCCACGTCACCGTCAAGCACCATAAGTTTTTCAAATATGCTTTTCATGAGAGTGTCATAGTCTCCTCCGGGATGGTCTGTCCTGCCTATGCTTCCTGCAAACAATGTATCTCCGCTGAAAAGCACCTTTTCATTCCTGACAAGAAAACATACGCAGCCCGGACTGTGTCCCGGCGTCTGAAGCACTTCCATTTCCGTATTCCCGAAAGATACCGTGTCACCGTCCTTTATATCATTTGTTTCCACGTCCGTATCCGGAACATCAAAACCGTATTTCTCGTGAAACCAATTGCCACCGTGCAGTATGTCGAAATCTTCTCCGCACATGAATACAGGAATACCGTATGTCTGTACGCAGTCCTTCAGTCCGTGCACATGGTCGAAGTGTCCGTGCGTCAGCAGTATTTTTGAAGGTTTGAGATTGTTTTCCGCGATATAAGTATCCAGAAGCCGTTTTTCATAATCGGTCCTGTAGCCCGGGTCGATGACTGCACATTCTCCGGTTTCATCGGAAATCAGGTAGCAGTTTTCCCGAAAGTCATTGAAAACAAAGTTTTTTATATGTATCATCCAAAAAAAACGTTAATCATACAAAAATACGAAAAAGAGTTTTTACATTTGTCATGTTTAACAATATTTTCAACGTTTATGCATATAGCGATTGCAGGCAATATAGGAAGCGGCAAGACAACCTTGACAAAGATGCTGGCGTCCTATTACAAGTGGACGCCGAGATTCGAATCGGTGGATTATAACCCATATCTGGCGGATTTCTATGAGGATATGGAAAGGTGGTCATTCAATCTTCAGATATATTTCCTCAACAAACGTTTCAAGGATGTTGTGGAAATATCGCAGATGAAGGACGTGATAATACAGGACAGGACAATATATGAGGATGCACGCATATTTGCACCAAATCTTCATTCCATGGGACTTATGTCGACGAGGGATTTCGAAAATTATTCGGATCTTTTCGACCTGATGATGTCTCTGGTAAATCCACCTGACCTGCTCATTTATCTGCGCTCGTCGATTCCAAATCTCGTGAGCCAGATACAGAAACGCGGACGTGAATATGAAAAAAGCATACGTATCGACTATATCACGGGACTGAATGAAAGATACGAAAAATGGATAGCCGATTACAGACACAGGCTTCTCGTGCTTGACGTCGACAGGCTCAAGTTTGAAAACAGGCCTGAGGACTTCCGGGAAATAACCGACCGCATAGACGCCGAACTCTTCGGATTGTTCCGTGATGAATAATGATAACCAATTCAATAAGTTAAATATGGCAGACAGACTAACTATCATCGATTTTGTAGAAAAATATGTCGGACGTTATTCTTCCAATACGTTCCTGTGGGAGAAGAAAGGCGGGAAATGGGAGCCGACGACATATGCGGAAACCAGAAAAGAAGCTTACAGAATAGGAGCCGGCCTGATGTCCCTCGGTGTCCAGAAAGGAGAGAAGATTGCCCTCCTTTCCGAAGGACGTAATCTCTGGGTAACGGGAGAATTGGGAATTTTGTATGCAGGCGCTGTTAATGTTCCTCTTTCAATCAAACTGGAAGAAGCGAACGACCTCGTTTTCAGAATAAAGCATTCAGATGCCAAATACGTGATGACTTCGGCATCACAGCTTCCCAAGATAAGGAAGATTCTGAATGACCTTCCCGCAGTGGAAAAAGTCATAGTCTTCGATGAACTGAAAGAATATGCTGATAATGAAATCTGCATAAACGAAATCATGCGTATGGGGGATTCATTCCTTTCGGAACATGAGGAAATGTTTGTTCAGAGATACCGTTCAGTAGGCCCCGATGATTATGCAAATATAAGCTATACATCAGGTACTACTGCCGATCCGAAAGGAATTCTTCTGACTCACAGGAATTATACAGCCAATGTGGAACAGGCGCAGTCCGTGATTGGTGTCACACCTCAGGACAGGATGCTGATCATTCTTCCTCTTGACCATTGTTTCGCTCACGTAGCCGGATTCTACACGATGATGTCCTACGGAGCATCCATCGGAACTGTACCTCCGGGAAAAACTCCTATGGAATCACTGAGAAATATACCTATGAGTATTCAGGAACTGAAACCGACAGTTATGCTTTCCGTTCCTGCACTTGCAAAGAATTTCAAGAAAAATATCGAAGCGGGAATCAAGGCTAAGGGCCCGAAAGTGGAGAAACTGTACAATTTTGCTCTCGGACTGGCGATTTCCTACAATAAGGAAGGTTATAACAAGGGCGGAATTCTTCAGTTATGGAAAAAACCTCTCATGGCCTTGTTCGACAAACTGATATTTTCAAATGTACGTCAGGCTCTCGGCGGTGAGATGAAGTTCTTTGTCGGCGGAGGGGCTTTGCTTGACATAGACTTGCAGAGATATTACTATGCAATCGGTATACCGATGTATCAGGGATACGGACTTTCTGAGGCAACCCCTATCATATCCGCAAATGCCCCGGCAAAACATATTCTCGGCTCTTCCGGAAAAGTCGTTTCTCCTATGGAAATAAAGATTTGTGACGGTGACGGCAACGAACTTCCTGTAGGGGAGAAGGGTGAAATTGTCATTAAAGGAGAAAATGTTATGGCCGGTTATTGGAAAAATCCTAAATCCACTGCGGAAACGGTTGTGGACGGATGGCTTCATACCGGAGATATGGGATATATGAGAGATAAGGAATTCCTTTATGTGGTAGGGCGTTTCAAATCCCTCCTTATCAGCGCTGACGGAGAAAAATACAGCCCGGAAGGAATAGAGGAATCTCTTGTGGAGAACTCGAAATATATCGATCAGGTAGTGCTGCATAACAGCCAGGACCCGTATACGATTGCGCTTATGGTTCCTAACAAGGACGCCTTGAAGGCTTTTGTAAAGGAAACAGCTCCGGGAATCCCGCTTGATTCCGAAGAGGCCGTGAAAATCATGCTGAACAAGATTCAGGATGAATTCAATTCTTACAGGAAAGGCGGAAGGAATTTCGGGGCATTCCCTGAAAGATGGCTTCCTGCCGCCATATGTGTTTTGCCTGAACCTTTTACCGAGCAGAACCATATGGTAAACAGTACTATGAAGATTGTCCGCGGCAAAGTAGAGAAAGCATATGAGGACCGCATGGCTTTCGCATATACTCCTGAAGGAAAGAATATCGTGAACAGGATGAATATTTCCTCTCTTTCATGAAATCCATAAGAAAAATGGAATTGAATATACCCGGAAGCAGGACTGATGTCCTGCTTCATGCTTGTTGTGCACCATGTTCTTCGGCTATACTGGAATGCATGATGCAAAACGGGATAAGGCCGGTGATATATTATTGCAATCCGAACATATGGCCGGAGCAGGAATATCTCCTAAGGAAAAACGAATGCACGAGATATGCGGAAATGCTGGGACTTGAAATTGTCGATGATGATTATGATCATGGGACCTGGCTTGAAAGTGTCCGGGGACTCGAATCACAGCCTGAAAGGGGAACACGATGTCAGGAATGTTTTAAATACAGATTGAAACGTGCTGCCGCATATGCCCATAGCCGCAATATAGGTGTCCTGACGACAACTCTGGCTTCATCGAGATGGAAATCGCTGGATCAGATAAATACGGCAGGACAGGAGGCTGTGAAGCTTTATCCGGATGTGTTGTGGTGGAATATAAACTGGAGAAAGGGCGGACTTCAGGAAAGACGTTCGGAAATAATAAAAGAATGTGCCTTCTATAACCAGACTTATTGCGGTTGCGAATTCAGCATGCGAAAGCAAGAATCATCAGTAAGGTTATTGCCGGAAGATAGTCTTTGAGCGATTGCCTCATGATTGAAAGCACATCCTGTATTTCCCTTTTCACCTTCCTCTGCGATACATTGTATTTTTCGGAAATCTCCTGATAGGTAAGATTCTCAAAACGGCTTGCAAGAAATATGTTTCTTGTCAGTTCAGGCATCGACCCTATGAATTTCTTGAAAATTATCCCTATGTCATTCCTGAATATCAGACTCGGGTCATTGCTTTCCAAAGCCCTGATGTCAGCATCTATAGTTTGGGAAATGTTTTTGTGTATCTGCTGTTCTATTCTTGTCCTCGTAGCCTTGTCTCTCAGATGGTTGAGGCATTTGTTGCGGACTATATGGAGAATATATGCCTCCGGACAGGTTACAGGCGTATATTTTTCCCTGTTGTCCCAGAACGTCGTGAAACTGTCGGCTACAATGTCTTCCGCAACCGCTTCGTCCCTCACATATGAACGAGCTATAGAGATGAACTTGTCTCTATAGCTCATGAATAATTTTCCGAACTCCTGCGGCTGGATGACCTCAGACATAATTAATGTCTATGCCATTTTATCCAATTCGTTAAGAGCAAATGTATAGGCGCCGACAGATATGGCCTTGCTCGCACCCATCTTGGATATTCCTACCCCGATACGTTTCTGAGGGTCGTACATAACTTCGTCGTCGAAGCCGTACACTTTAAGTGTTCTTTGTTCGCCTCTGGCGAATTCCGCAAACTCCTCTTCGTTGTCCAGATCATATACTTTCATCTGCACTCTGTCCAGTTCTTCTCCCGAGATTGTATGTGTCTTGCTTCTCAATGAAGCAAGCAGGCTAGGCATGATATATTTTTTTGCAGCCGTTATTCCGCCTCCGATGACTATTAGACCGTCAATGAGGGTAACTGCAGTTGCCATAGCATCACCTGCGACACTTCCCATTTCTTCGAATGCCTTGATTGCGGCTTCCTGATTGCCTTCCCTGTTTCCTTCTGCAATATCGAAAATATCTTTAGGCTCGAATTTATGGTCTGTATCACCGGAAATCTCTCCGTACACACGTTTCACTGCACGGACAGCAACACCTTCTTCCACGATGACGCCGTTTATTTTTTTATGAGGAAGACAGAATGTCTCCACGCATGAGTTGTCGCCACGATTCAATTCTCCTCCGATGAATGTTCCTATTCCGAAACCTGTACCGAAAGTATAGCCTATAAGGTTCCTATATCTTTTGGAACTTCCGGCTGCCTCCAGATGTGCGTTTGTCTCAGGAAGCAATCCTCCGAGAGCCTCACCGTATGCGAACAGGTCTCCGTCATTGTTAATGAACACAGGAATTCCGAAAGTCTTGCTAAGGAACGGTCCCAATGCCACTCCGTTTCTGAAAGACGGGAAATTAGGGAGATATCCTCCGATTATTCCGTTCGGATAGTCAGCAGGTCCGGGAAACGCAAAACTGATTGCTGCAGGTTTGTGCTTGAGCTTGTTGATTATCGATTTGAAGCCTATGGTCATGGTTTCCAAGCAGAGGTCCAGATTATTTGAATTTGCGGGAAGCGTAATCGGGTCTACAATGAACTCTCCTCCTTTCATGGCACCGAATACCATGTTCGTGCCTCCTGCGTCCAATGTGAGCACAATTCTCGAATCTGTCTTATAATTTGCCATATGTGTTATATAATTTATGAGTTTATATTCAATCCATGCTAAGGTACTTAAACTTATTCAAAAGTTGAAGTAAAATTACAAAAACTTACTCATTTGCGTACCACAGCGCAGGTTTGTCCGACATCTCGAATACAAGTTCCCCTCCTTTGACGATGTCTTTATGATTAATGTAAGGCTTGTTGTAAGGCTTACCGTTCAGGGTAATTCTTGAAATATATCTGTTGCTGTCACTGTTGTTCAAAACAGAAATCCTGAATATGCCTCCTTCTACTTTTATTTCAGCCTCGTCAAACGCCGGTGAACCGAACCAGTATCTTGCTCCGGCCGGCTCCACCTGATAAAATCCAAGTGATGAAAGTATATACCAAGCTGACATCTGTCCTACGTCTTCATTTCCGGAAAGACCGTCAGGCTCGGCGTGATACAGGGTCCCGAGCACTTCCCTTACTTTGTCTGCTGTCTTCCAAGGCTGGCCAGCCATTGTATAGAAATATATTATATGGTGACTCGGTTCATTGCCGTGAGCGTATTGTCCTATAAGACCGGAAATGTCAGGAGAGCTGCTGAGACCCTCAACTTCCGGCGAAACGCTGAACAGTGAATCGAGTTTTGTAATTAATGCCTCCGTACTGCCGAAGCAGTTTTTCAACCCTTCGAAATCATGAGGAACGAGCCATGTATATTGCCATGCATTCCCTTCACAATAGTCATCCTGTCTGTGTGTGGAGGCATACGGATTGAAAGGAGTCCGGAATTCCCCCCTGGAATCCAGTCCTCTCATAAAACCCGTTTCCCTGTCGAAATAATTGCGGTATGAATGGCTTCTTTCGTTGAAATATCTGAAATCTTCGTCTTTCCCGAGAATCTCGGCCGCCTTTGCAAGAGCTCCGTCAGCCAATGCATATTCCATGTCATATGCTATTGATTCATTCATCATGTCGCTCGGTATATAACCGTATTTCATTCTCAGATCCTGTCCTCTTTCTCCGAGCATGGCTGAAGCCTTCATTGCCTCAAATGCAGCTTCCTTGTCAAAACCTCCGATTCCCTTCACGATGGCATCGGCAACAACGGGTATGCCTGGGTTTCCTACCATGCAGTCTGTTTCGCATCCCATCAGATGCCATACCGGAAGTTTTCCCTGCTGTCTGTATATATTCAGCATCGTATTTATTATGTCACCCATCTTTTCCGGGTGGATGATTGTCATCAGGGGCTTGGCCGCCCTGTATGTGTCCCATAAGGAGAATGTCGTGTAATTTACGAATCCTTCACCGGAATGATTCCTGTTGTCGGCACCGTAATAGCTCCCGTCCACATCGCAGAACACGGACGGTGCAATCATTGTATGGTATAAAGCCGTATAGAAGATTTTTTTGTCATCTGCATTTCCAGTTGATATCTTTATTTTGGACAACTCTTCTTCCCAGGCGTTTTCCGCTTTTTTGCGCACTCCGTCGAAATCCCATCCTGCCGCTTCCGCTTCCAGATTCTTCTTTGCCCCCTCTATGCTTACGGAAGACAAGCCTACCTTCATTATGATCTTTTCGCCTTCGGATGTCCTGAACGATGCCCTCCCGTAAAGGCTGTCATGCAGTTCAAACTTGTCGAAAGGCTTTGAAAATTCCGCGGCAAAATAGATTTTCTGGTTGTCTGCCCAACCCTTGGAAAATCTGTATCCGGTTATTCTGTCATTGCCCTCGGCTGTCATTCCGGCTTCTGTGGTCTCGTCCCAGCATCCTCCGTTCTCCAAATCGAATATTATTGCCGCATCTTCCGAAGCAGGAAAACTGTAGCGGTGCATTCCGACCCTGCATGTCGCCGTGAGTTCGGCCGTAATTCCGTATCTGGTCAGAGGAATCGAGTAATATCCCGGAACGGATATTTCCCTGCTTCTGTCTCCGTATGACCATAGTCCGGATTCTGGGTCCTCTTCGGTACCGCGTGCGTATGTCACTTCTCCCGTGGCAGGCATCACGGTTATGTCGAAGAGATCACCGATTCCTGTTCCGCTCAGGTGCGTATGCGAAAATCCAATTATAGTGGAATCGCTTTCATGATATCCGGAAGTCCAGTCCCATTCTTCTGGTATACTGGTAGGACCAAGCTGTACGAAACCGAAGGGAACGTTGGCCCCTACGAAAACATGTCCGTGTCCTCCGGTTCCTATTGATGTGTCGACGAATCCGGTGAGTTTCTGCTGCCCGCATCCGACTGATGTGATTATGCCGATTCCGGCAATGAACAATGCAATATTCCGTGTCATGTCTGTTTTATTATTTCAATTTGAAATCCAATGTTTTTCCGTTTACGAGCCGGTCGTGGCTGATTCTGTAATCCGTCTTCCTGCCTCCCAGCCTTATTTCCGAAATATATCCATCTCCGTCTTTCTGCCCGGAGACAGTGATCTTCAGAGGACCGGAGCCGTAGAACTCGGGATTCAGGTCTATCTCTATGCTGTCGAAAACCGGAGCGGTAAGCGTATAATAAGGTGACCCCGGACAGTCCGGATAGAATCCCATCATAGAGAATATTGCCCATGCGGACATCGTGCCGGTATCATCGTTTCCCGGAATTCCGTCCGGCATGGTAGTATAATATGTTTCAAGAAGTCTTCTTACTTCCTTTTGCGTACGCCATTCCTCTCCCTTGAAATAGCTGAACAGATACGGATATGCGATATCCGGCTCGTTTGACGGGTCATACAGTCCCTTGTCGAACACCATCTGCAATTTCTTCACAAAGGCCTTTCTGCCTCCCATGAGCTCTGCCAGTCCGTAAACGTCATGCGGTACATAGAAAGTATAATTCCACGCCGAACCTTCGTGGAAACCGGGCACCGGTTCGAAATTTGCTCCCTGTTCGGGATCGAACGGCTCCAGAAAATTTCCGTCGGAAGTTATTGGCCTGAA
Organism: uncultured Bacteroidales bacterium; assembly: GCA_949300335.1. Classification (GTDB taxonomy): domain Bacteria; phylum Bacteroidota; class Bacteroidia; order Bacteroidales; family UBA932; genus Cryptobacteroides. The sequence goes on from CASGDV010000023.1 coordinate 25,503, forward strand.
TGTACCGTATTCCTTGCAATAATAATTCCTGTAACCCATTGACCGCTTCCTGAACAATTCCGCATCCGAATCATTCCCGAGGTCGGCAGCGAGCAGCGAGAGTGCGTAGTCAGCTATGTAATATTCCAGTGCGTGTGAAACCGAATTGTCTCCTGAGAGGTCTTTGGAATACATACCCAGCGGGACATATCCTTTTTCCATATAGGGATCGTTGTCCGGTCTCATTTTGTTTTCCGGGCCTGGAGTCGTGGCGGACTTGAGCATGGCCTCATATGCGGTTTCGATATCAAAATCCCTGAGTCCCTTGAGCCAGCTGTCCGTTATTACCGGTATGGAAGGATCCCCCTCCATTGTAAATGTCTCCCTGCCGTACAGTTCCCATTTCGGCATCCATCCCCATTCCCTGTATATGTCTACCATTGATCTCAGCATGTCCGTCTGCTTCTCGGGATAGATAAGCGTCATAAGCTGATGAAGATTCCTGTATGTATCCCACAGAGAGAAAACGGTGTATCTGTTGTGTCCAGATTCGGTTTTCCCGATTTTGCCGCATTCCATCATAGGATATTCCCCGTTCACGTCGTTGAGGATATTGGGATGTATCAGAGTATGGTACAGTGCCGTGTAGAAAACTGTCTTCTGTTTTTCAGTCCCTCCTGTTACCGTAATTTTTGAAAGTTCCTTTTCCCAGACATCCTCCGCATCTGCCCTGACCTTTTCAAAATTGAAACCGTCCTGCTCCGTTTCAAGATTGAGCCTTGCATTTTCAGTACTGACGAAAGATACTCCTATCTGTACCTGTACGGCCTCTCCTTCATCCAGATCGAAGGACATGAAATATCCGATGTCATCTCCCGCCATTTCCTTGTGGTAGTTGCCGTATATCTTGTATCTGCCGTTGTCGGGAGACCACTGGGCTTCGACTCCCGTCATCTTCCGCTGTTTTTTCCAATATCCTGATTCCGAAGGCTTCCTATCTACACGCATCACGAAATAAATCGGAAATACAGCCTGCGGATTGTAGCAGAATGTCCCGAGAAGCTTTACCCCCTCTATCTCGGTTTCGGACACCTTCCTGACCATTGCACCGCTCTCATTCGTAAGACCTTCTCCCAGATTCATCAGGATGTTGCCTCTGCCTTCCGGAAATGTGAATCTTGCTATAGAGCTTCTGGTCGTTGCCGTCACTTCCGTCCTGATGTCGTATTTTGAAAGAATATTGGAGTAGTACCCGGGCGAGGCCGTTTCTCCGGTATATTCGGAACCGTAAAGCCTGTAATCGGTTTCCAGATTTCCGGAAGTGGCCATGAGCAGCAATGATCCCAGGTCGGGACAACCTACACCGCTGAGGTTCACATGCGAATAGCCGGTGAAAAACTTGTTGTGATATTCATATGGAGTGGACCACCATCTGCTGTCCTTGTCATATACGTTCAGGTCGGATCCCATCACGTTGAAAGGGGATACGGACATGAGTCCGTTTGGAAGAACGGCTCCGGGATTGGTCGTCCCGAAATTGGTCGTTCCGATGAACGGGTTAACATAATCAATACTTTTCCCCGCGAGAGAAAAAGTATTGACGGCAAGCATGAGGCTTAAAACAAAAGTGAACTTGTTCATCCTTACTGTCAGATTATATTCGTCTTTTTAGTGAATTCAATTATTTCCGGAATATAACCGAAGGCAAGTCCGGTTACCGTATCGGCGCAACCGTAGTACACGGCGACTCTTCCTGTCGCAGGGTCATGAAGGGCTGCGCAAGGAAATGTAACGTTCGGAACGTCTCCCATGCATTCGTAATCCTTTTGAGGGGAAATAAGGTATGGACCGCTTCTGGCAATGGCTTTCCATGGCTTCTCAAGATCGAGCAGTGCAGATCCGAACGAATATACATAGCCGTTGCATGAATGAAGCACTCCATGGTAAAATACAAGCCATCCTTCCGAAGTCTCGATAGGTATCGGGCCGGCCCCGATTTTCATGCACTGCCATGCGCTGACTTCAAATGGTGCCGGAGCCATGACATGGCGATGCCTGCCCCAATAAACAAGGTCCGGAGATTCCGAATAGAAAATATCTCCGAACGGAGTATGGCCGGTGTCGCTCGGTCTGGACAGCATGGCGAAATTTCCGTTGATTTTCCTCGGAAACATCACACCGTTGCGGTTATATGGAAGAAATGCGTTTTCCAGCTGATGGAAAGTCTTGAAGTCGGATGTCCATGCAACACCTATGGTGGGGCCGTGATAGCCGTTGCACCATGTCACATAATATCTGTCTTCTATCTTGCACACGCGCGGGTCATAACCGTAGACCCAATTCCCGATTTCCTCGTCTTCACAGTCGAATCTTATAGGTTCCGGGGCTATGTCCCAGTCAATGCCGTTTTTTGAAAAGCCGGCATGCAGCCTCATTCTCCTGTTCGTGTCATCGCAGCGGAACACTCCGGCATATCCGCTGCCGAAAGGTACCACTGCCGAATTGAATATACTGTTCGAGGTCGGAAGCAGGTTGCGGGGAATCACAGGGTTTCCGGAATATCTCCACATCGTTTCACGGCAATCGGAAGGTCTTTCCTCCCAAGGCATTTCGGGAAGTTCTGTTCCCTGTATCACAAGATTTTTCATGTTGTCGATTGTTTTTTGTAATATCTTATAATGTTATTATTTCTCCGGATGGGTGAAAGGAATGAATCTGGTCATTACGAATATCGGGATGGTTGCAAGCATCACCACAGTGAAGAACATCCTGTATCCGACTGCATCGCTTATGAATCCGGATACCGCTCCGGTAACCATAACGGACAGGTTCATGATTCCGGAGGCGAATGCATAATGAGCCATCTGATGCTCTCCTGGAGCGACCTGCTGCATCATGAACAATGTCAGTCCGACAAAGCCGAATCCGTAACCGAAATATTCAAGGACGATTCCTCCTCCGATCAGCCAGACGGATTCAGGCTGTACATAAGCCAGAAACGTATATACGAGGAAAGGCAGGTTGAAGATGCAGACAAGGGAGTACAATGTCTTTTTAAGACCGAAATGTGAAATGTAGTATCCTGCCAGGAGGGAGCCAAGAACAAAGGCTGCCGCTCCGAAAAATCCGTAGAACCATCCTATTTCCAGCTCGGACAGGCCGAGTCCTCCGGATGCCCTGTCTGCCTTCAGGAAAAGAGGCACTATTTTCATTACAAACCCTTCTCCGAGCCTGTAAAGTATGATAAAAAGTATGTACCACCAGATATACTTTTTCCTGAAGAAATCCCGTATTACGACAATGAGTTCATTCATGCCTTCTTTTGCCGATGTTATCCTGGCTGCTGCGGCGCCTCCGGAAGGCAATGTCCTTGTGTGCAGCAACCCGAGCAGAATCATTGATGAACAACAGATTAGCATTATAATCATCCATGCCTGCCGGCCGGCATCAGTCTCGGATGCTCCGTCGGAACGGAAAGATTCAATCAGCATGCCCGCCAGCGATACCAGCAGGCCTGTGGCAACCAGTTTGGCCACGTTATAGAATGCACCCTGCCATCCGATATATTTCGCCTGGTCCGACGTTGACAGTTCCGCCATATAAAGCCCGTCCAGAGCAATATCGTGTGTGGCACCGCTGAATGCGACGACTGCAAGCACCGCTATGCAGACGGCAAAAAAATGCGGAAGATTCAGGGCCATGGCTACAAGCCCGAATCCGACTCCGGAAATTATCTGGGTCGCGACTACAAAATATTTCTTTGTTCTGAACATTTCCAGAAACGGACTCCATAGAAATTTCAGTGTCCATGGAAACATTATTACGGATGTCCATAGGGCAATCTTCGCGTCTTCTATTCCCAGACCTTTGAACATCAGAACGCAGACCATGTTGAGGACAACAAACGGGAATCCCATTGCAAAATATGATGTAGGAACCCATAAAATAGGAGATTTTGTTTTAGCAGACATTATGCGGCTTCATTTACATTAAATTCATAAAAAATACCCACGGCACTGTCCGAGTGCTGCAGCATTCCATGAAACCAAATGATGTTATCTCTGCAAAGATAGGATTATCCGATGATATTTGCAATAATGTAAGAAATGATATTTTTTATGTGTATAGGGATGTTTTGTATAAAAAATATATTATATTGAGCTCATGTTTTAAAATTTTAAAATAAAAATTAATTTTTTTTTAAAAAGTGGGGGTCCATTCATTCGCCTCAAGTGTCTTTAATATGTTGAGCGTTATTAAAACTTAGAACCATGGATGATTACTTGCTGATTAAGTACTTCAAATGTTCCACAACCCAGGAAGAGGAGGAGGCGATTGCCGGATGGCTTGCGGACGACCCTGACGGACTGCATAAAAAGCAGTACAATCAGGCACATATGCTCTTTGACGGAATGACGGTATACGGAGACACCAGCAGGACGGGAAAGACCTCGAACGTAATTAGGTTCGTGACTGGTCTGTGCTCGGCTGCCGCTGTAGTCGTGTTTATGATATTCGGGACATACTTTCTGACAAGACAGCATACGATAAACGAATTGTCGGCAAGAATGGAAAAAATCAGGGTTCCGGCCGGGAAAAGCATGCAGATGGTTCTTGAGGACGGGACTGAAGTTTGGCTGAATGCCGGTACGGAAATAGAATATCCGGCAGTTTTTTCCAACAAGGAGAGGAAAATAAAAGTCAATGGGGGAGAAGTGCTTCTGGATGTGGCGAGAGATGAGGACAGACCGTTTATCGTGGATACATATGCTTCGGAGATATCAGTTCTGGGAACGAAGTTCGATGTTGTCGTGGATGAAGACAGAAATGATTTCTCGCTTTCGCTTATCCGCGGTTCGGTCAAGGTGAGCAACAAGTTTCATGAAGGAGAGGAATGCATATTGAAACCAAATGATATAGTGAAATTAGTGGACAATCATCTTTATGTTGACAAAATCAGGAATGTCGGAAACGTGGGATGCTGGACCAAAGGTATCATCGATGTGGCCGGACTTTCTTTTGAAGAGATAATAAGAAAGTTTGAGGTAGCATATGATGTTGAAATCAAGGTCGTTTCGAAGAATGTGCCGGTTGTCGAATATTCGAGGGCCAAGTTCCGTGTATCGGAGGGAATAGACCATGCCCTGAAGATGTTGGCTATGGTGGCGGACTTTACCTATACCAGAGACTACGCGTCGAATACCATCACCATAAGATGATGAAGATTAATGAAGTTTAATTATTAAAAATATATGAACATGTGATACTGTGAAATCCGGTATGTCCATGAAAAAAAGCCTGAGGATTGGCGGATCCAGAGGCTTTCGGGACTACTAGTAAAATTGCTATTAACTAATAATCAAAACTATTTACAAATTTATGAATAAAAGTCTATTTTTCAAAAAATGTAGGCTGTTTATTGCTGGCGTCTTGACTCTTGTGGCGTCATCCAATTTCTCAACATGGGCCCAGACCCGTACGGAAATCACCCTTAATATGAATGAAGTGAAACTTGATCGGGTGATAGATGCAATAGAACAGCAAACCGATTATCTATTCCTCAACGATCAGATTGACCTGGATATGATTGTGAGCGTCAATGTAGAAAAAGCTTCCATCGAGAGAACATTGACTCAGGTATTTCAGGGAACAGGAATAGCCTACCGTATCCAGGGAACCAATGTATACCTGACCAGAGAGGTTCAGGTAACAGTCAATGAAGATATCACAATCTCAGGTACCATAGTCGACAATGCCGGGATGCCTGTCATCGGAGCAGCGGTGATGATAAGCGGCACTTCCATCGGAGCAAGTACCGACCTTGACGGAAAATACTCTTTCAAGGTGCCTGCGGAATATGCTTCTTCCACTCTCGAGTTCAATTGTCTCGGCTACCAGTCGGTAACAGTCTCAATGGGAGGCGGACGCACGGTCTTCAACGTAACTCTGGAAGAGGAAGCGCTGATGATGGAAGGTACGGTGGTTACCGCATTGGGTATCAAACGTTCTGAAAAGGCGCTGTCCTATAATGTTCAGGAAGTGAATTCCGAAGATATCCTCGCAAACAAGGACGCAAACTTCATCAATTCACTGAACGGAAAAGTAGCCGGTCTTGTTATCAATGCTTCATCATCAGGTGTCGGAGGTGCTTCCAAGGTTGTGATGCGCGGACAGAAATCAATTTCCAAATCATCCAATGCTCTTTACGTAATCGACGGAGTGCCTATGTACACGTCTGCAAGGGAAGCCGGTACCGAATTCGATTCACGCGGTGCAACTGACCCGATTGCTGATATCAACCCTGAAGATATTGAATCCATGACCGTTCTTACGGGTGCTGCCGCAGCAGCATTGTACGGATCCGCTGCCGCCAACGGTGCGATCGTTGTCAATACCAAGAAGGGTCTTGAAGGCAAGACATCACTGACCATAACAAGTAACACTGAAATTTCCAATCCTTTCATACTTCCCCGTTTCCAGAACAGTTACGGGACAGGCGACTATAATTCCAAGGAAGGTTCAATCGTAAGAAGCTGGGGAAGCAAGCTTAACGATGCCAACTTCATGGGATACGATCCTGCGAAAGACTATTTCGAGACTGGAGTGACAGGTACCGAGAGCATAGCCTTGTCAACAGGTAATTCCAAGAATCAGACTTATCTTTCCGCAGCTGCCGTAAATTCAAAGGGAAACGTTCCTAACAACGCGTACAACCGCTACAACTTCACTTTCAGGAACACTACCAAGTTCCTCAAGGACAAGATGACCCTTGATGTTTCAGCCAGCTACGTAATGCAGGACGACAGAAACGTAACGAACCAGGGTCTGTATAACAACCCTATAGTAGGAGCATATATTTTCCCTAGAGGAAATGACTGGAACGACATCACCATGTTCGAGAGATATTCTCCTACCCGTAAGATATATACACAGTATTGGCCGGTCGGAGATGCAGGTATCACAATGCAGAACCCTTATTGGGTGAATTACCGCAATCTCCGTGAAAACAAGAAATCACGTTACATGTTGTCTGCCGGATTGTCATACGAAATCCTGGATTGGATGACGCTTTCCGGAAGAGTGAGGGTGGACAATTCGAACAACAAGTACACCGAGAAATTCTATGCAACTACCAACCAGCAGCTCACCGAATACTCAAGCAACGGTCTCTATGGCCAGGAATTGTCCGAGGACAAGCAGGTCTACGCAGATGCGCTGCTGGATATAAACAAGACGTGGGAAAACTGGAGTCTGCATGCAAACCTCGGTGCTTCAATTACTGACATGAGATATGACCTTATGTCATTGAGGGGACCTATTGCGGACGAAAACACCGATCCGGGCAACACCAATATTCCTAACGTATTCAATGTATTCTCGCTCAGCCAGAGCAAATCCGTGAAGAAACAGTCCGGATGGAGGGAGCAGACACAGTCAATATATGCTTCTGCCGAAATAGGATTCAAGAGTGCATATTACCTGACACTTACGGGACGTAATGACTGGCCTTCACAGCTTGCCGGTCCGCGCTCGGTATCAAGTTCGTTCTTCTATCCTTCAGTAGGAGCTTCAGTAGTATTGTCGGAAATCATACCCGACATGCCGAAACAGCTTGAATATGTGAAGTTACGTGCTTCATATGCGTCCGTAGGTTCCGCTTTCGAACGCTTTGTCGCAAATCCTCTTTATACATGGCCGGATAAGGGCAATAACTGGAATACGGAAACCTCATATCCTATGAACAATCTGAAACCGGAGAGGACTCAGTCATGGGAAGTCGGTCTCACCATGAGATTCCTGACATGGTTCAGCCTGGATGCTACATACTATAACACTCATACTTTGAACCAGACTTTGTTCCCTAGCATTTCTTCAGGTTCAGGTTATTCGAAGATTCCTATCCAGTCAGGAGATGTTCTCAATGAAGGATTCGAACTTGCTTTGGGCTTCGAGAAGTCATGGGGCAAATTCAACTGGAGCAGCAATTATTCTTTCTCGACGAACAGGAACGAGATTATATCTCTCGCCGACAATGCAATAAATCCAGTTACCGGAGAGCAGCTTAACATTGACGTGATGGAAATGGGCGGTCTCGGAAATGCCAGGTTTGTCCTCAAGGAAGGCGGTACTCTTGGTGATATATATTCACGTATCGATTTCGTAAGAGACAGCAATGGTGCCATTTATGTAGATGAGATAGGAAACATAGCTGCCGAGGTCAAGAAGGATTTCAGCGAATATGTGAAGTTGGGAAGTGTCCTTCCTAAAGCAAATATGGCATGGAGAAATGATTTCAGACTTGGAAATTTCAATCTCGGCTTCATGTTCTCGGCCCGTCTCGGCGGAGTTGTATTCTCAAGGACCCAGGCCATGCTGGATTACTACGGAGTATCGGAAACCACTGCATTGGCAAGGGATAACGGAGGAATCATGGTCAACGGTTCCGACCTTATCGATGCAAACAAATGGTATACTGCTATCGGTGCGGGTGATGCCGTTCCACAGTATTACACTTATTCAGCAACGAATGTACGTCTGCAGGAAGCAAGTATCGGATATACTTTCCCGAGAAGCATGCTGAACGATGTATGTGAGCTTACACTCCAGCTGGTAGGACGCAACCTTTGGATGATATACAACAAGGCTCCATTCGATCCTGAATCCATAGCAACAACAGGCAACTATTATCAGGGTGTGGATTATTTCATGTTGCCGAGCACACGCAACTTCGGCTTCAACATAAGACTTAAATTCTGATAAGGCGTATAAAGTGTAACTGTACAAGTAATTTTTGAGATTATGAAGATCAATTATATTAAAAAATATGTTGCAGTAGCCGCGGTCGCCTTTTTGGGATTGGCTTGTACTGCAAATTATCTGGAAATCAACAGTGACCCTTATGCCGTCACTGATGAGGAAATGCAGCGCGACGGATATGCGATCCGTTCTTCTCTTACCGGTATAGCCAACGGAGTCATTTCTCCGGATGTCAATACCACGCAGTTTACCGAATGTCTGCTCGGCGGAGCAATGTCAGGCTACATGGCTGACGGAAACGACTGGGCCACCACGATATCAAATTTCAATCCGACAGACAACTGGACGAACGTATTCATGTCGAGCGACAAGATTATTCCTGTCATCTATACGAATTACAATATGTTGAAACAGGTTACCGATGATCCTGTAGTCCTCGCTGTGGGTGATATAATCAAGGTTGCCGCAATGCACAGGGTTACCGATACCTATGGACCTATCCCTTATTCACAGATAGGACAGAACGGAAGCATCCAGGTACCTTATGATTCTCAGGAAGATGTTTACAAGAAGATGTTTGAGGAACTTACGAATGCCGTGAATGTCCTCACACCTAACAGGACAAACAATTTTTCCGCTACTGCCGATGTTGTTTACGGAGGTGTTACCGAGAAATGGATAAAATTCGCGAATTCACTTAAACTTCGTCTGGCGATGAGAATCAGTTATGCTGCTCCTGAACTTTCAAAGCAGATGGCGGAGGAAGCCGTTTCACATGAAGTGGGAGTTTTTGCTTCAAATGAAGACAACGCAAACTTCTCGACATTCAATGTAGACGGAAATCCGATAAAGGTAGCTTGCGAATATAACTATGTGTCAACCCATGATGACGGAACATCATGTACAACGAGATCAGGTGACTCCAAGGCAGCAGCCGACATCATATGCTACATGAACGGATATGAAGATCCGAGGCGCGAAGCCTATTTCACAAAATGCGAATGGGACGGATTGGATTTCGCCGGCCTCAGAAGAGGAATCGTGATACCCAAGAACACGGAAACCGGACACAAGTTTTCAGGAGTCAACATTTCCGTTACAACGGCACCTGTTTGCTGGATGAATGCTGCGGAGGTCGCTTTCCTGAAGGCTGAAGCCGTTGCCGTCTTCAACTACAACATGGGAGGCACTGCCCAGGAATTCTATGAGCAGGGTATCAAGCTTTCTTTCGAACAGTGGGGAGCCGGAGATGCTGCCGACTATATTGCAGACAACACGAAGAAGCCGTCCGGTTATGTGGATCCGTCAGGTTCCAATTCATATGACGGAGTCCTGTCCACAATGACAGTGGCTTGGGACGAAGCTGCGGCACCTGAACAGAAGCAGGAGAAGATAATGATTCAGAAATGGATTGCCAACTGGCTGCTCGGAAATGAAGCATGGGCAGACTACAGAAGAACAGGTTATCCTAACCTCCTTCCTGCTACAGCTGAAGGAAACAAGAGCAACGGAATCGTAGATTCTGAGGCCGGACCTCGCAGAATGCCTTATCCTGCTTCCGAAGCGGTCAACAACGCTGCAAATTATCAGACGGCCGTATCAACTCTGCTGAAAGGAGCCGACAACATGGCCACTAAACTTTGGTTTGATTGCAAATAACACTAAGATCATATAATTATGCGCAAAACAATTAACAATATATTGAAACTGACAGCCGGCTTATGTATGACTGTTTTCTGTGTCAGCGCTTGCACAGACTGGACCAGGCCTGAAAGCGTTGAAATACATTATCCGACTCTCGAAGAGCAGAATCCGGAGCTGTATGAGGCATACATGCAGTCACTGCGTGATTACCGCAGTTCCGACCATATGGTGACATTTGTCAAATTCGACAATCTGTCAACGGTTCCTGCCGGACAGTCCGAGCATCTGAATGCATTGCCTGACAGCGTGGATTTCGTAATCCTCAAGAATCCTGACAACCTTTCCGAATCCATTGTTTCGGAAATGAACGAAATAAGATCAATGAAAGGTATAAAGACATTGTATACCGTCAGCTATTCCGATTTCGAAGCGTCATATGACGTTTACCTTGAAAAATGGGAGGAAGAACACCCCCAGCCAGAGACTCCGGATGACGCTTCGGAAGAAACAGGGGATGAAACTCCTGAGAATCCTGAAACCCCGGGTGAAACACCTACTTCATTCGATGATTTCATGACTGCCGAGATGGACAGGATGCTGGCCCTGTATGACAAATATCCTTATGACGGAATCAACTTCCTTTATAACGGAGTGTTCTCCGAAAGTTTGCCGGAAGAGGATAAAACCGAATATTTCGCATCACAGTCGCTCTTTTTCAGCAAAGTCGAAGCATGGATAGAGGCTCATCCTCAGAGTATTGTCACATTTGAAGGTGTTCCTTTCAATGTTGCTAATACCGTGAAAATATGGGACAATTGCGACTTTGTAATAATTGATGCGATAAATGCAGTGAGTGCGGAAGAACTTTCTCAGAAAGTAAGGCTTGCCATCTCGGATGCAGTCAAAGATTCCAAATTGGTAATTCAGGTTACAGCATTGTCTGTCACGAATCCTACCGATACAAAAGGATTGTTTACAGCTTTGGACGAGGATGGAAATCAGATCCGTGCCATTATAGGTGCTGCCGGATGGACATCCGTCTATGTCGATGATTTCAACAAGGCGGGGATCTGCATTGACAATATCAGGAATGATTACTTTAACATTTTGAAAACATACAAATACTCCCGTGAGGCCATTTCAATAATGAATCCGTCTCCGTTGAAATAATTTAGATAAAAGGGTAGAAATATGAAACACATATATAAACTGGCTTTCATTTCTTTGTCACTTCTGGCCTTTGCCGGTTGCAGGACAAATGAAGATGACCATCATTTTGACAACAAACTCTACATTCAGTCCAGCAATCCGGTTGATGAAGTCCTGTTCACTGCATCATCGGATGAGGTTACGGAAACACGTGAATTGACAATCGGAACTCCTATACCGGTGGAATCCGAGGTGAGCGGGAAATTCGTATTCGATGCCTCTCTGCTGAACAAATACAACATGGCTTACGGGCAGAACGCCGAATTGCTGCCTAAGGAAATGATCAATATAGCGGAACCGTCTGCAGTAATCGAGCCCGGAAGTGTCCAGTCATCTCCCGTTACCGTGGAATTCAAAGGAATCCAGGTTCTGTCCAGGGAAAAGCTGTATGTCGCCCCTGTATCGCTTACCGATATAAAAGGCATAGATGTTCTTGATTCGAAGACAGTAATGTATTATGTATTCAAGGGCGCGTCATTGATAAACGTAGTTGCCGACATAAAGGAAAATTATTTCCCTGTCGAATGGAAAAGTGATGTATCCAATCTGGAGACCATAACTTTTGAGGCTCTTATCCGTGCCAGGACGTTCGGTGCTGCTTATGATGGAAAGTCTTTCATATCCACTCTTTTTGGCATTGAAGGGGAATTCCTTGTACGTATCGGAGATGCATCTTTTCCTGACAATCAGATACAGGTAGTTAATCCTAACGGGAACTTCCCTTCAGGAGATTCCGCTTTGGGACTCCCTGTGAACGAGTGGATTCATGTTGCGGTAGTCTGGGATGCAAAGACAGGCGACAGGATAGTATATCATAACGGACTGGCTGTTGCAAAGGATAGTAATGCAAATGGTTCTATAGACCTTTCCCAGAATTGCTATATCGGCTATTCGTATGAGTCCAGCAGATGGTTTGACGGTGAGGTTTCCGAAATGAGAATCTGGAGTGTAAACAGGAAATCCGAGGAACTTATAAACAACATGTATACGATAGACCCGAAGACTGAAGGGTTGATAGCATACTGGAAATTCAATGAAGGTGCGGGTGCCACCATCATTGACCAGACAGGCAACGGGAACGACATTACTGCCAAGAATCCTCTTACATGGACTTCTGTATCTCTTCCCGAATAGAGTTTTTCTTAAGTAAAAATGATAAAATCAATTAGTAAATATGAAACTGCATATATTGAATAACCTGCTTGCACCTGCTGTTCTGCTGTTGTCCGGATTTGCATATTCATGCACGGAGGCGATAGAAATCGGCAAGGTGGACGAGGACCTGTATTCCAACGTGGACGGTGTCCGGGGCTATGTACGCGATTATCTTACCGGACGTTCTGAAAATGTAATAGAACTGAGGTCTGATTCTTACGAGTCATCTCTGGTAGTCGGACTGAACAAGAATCCCGAAAAGGGAGTCGATGTCATTCTTTCTTATGATGCCGAATATGTGAAGACATACAATGCCCTTCACGGGACAGAATTCGGGGCTTATCCTTCCGAATTGCTTGAAATAGAAAACAATGGCAATATTCTCATGGCTCCGGATGACAAGAAATCATATGAACTTGGCATCAAGGTAAGTTACAGCGATGCTTTGGAAAATGACAAGACCTATATCCTTCCTATTAAAGCTGTAACAAAGACTGAAGGCATTGAAATAACCGAATCCGCTTCGCATGCCGTATATCTCATAAAGAACTATCATAACCAGAGCATGGCGGACAAGGGACCTGGCAAGGTGAAGACCTTCCTTTTCTATGAGGTCAACGATACCAACCCGCTCAACTCGCTTCTTCTTGAAACGGAGGACGGCAAACTTTTCCTGGATTTTGTGGTATTGTTCGCAGCCAACATCAATTACGACGCGGCTTCACGAAGATGCTATGTGAACTGCAATGAAAACGTACAGTTCCTGCTTGACCACAATGATGAATACATCCAACCTTTGAGGGAAAGGGGAATCAAGGTGCTTTTAGGATTGCTCGGCAATCATGACGTTTCCGGACTGGCCCAGCTCTCCGAATTGGGCGCCAGGGATTTTGCCAGGGAACTTGCCATAATCTGTGATACCTACAATCTGGACGGAGTCAATTTCGATGACGAATATTCCAACGCTCCCGATTTGAGCAATCCTCTGTTTGTAAGCCCTTCAACTGCAGCCGCTGCGAGATTGTGCTATGAGACCAAAGTGGTGATGCCGGACAAGTATGTCACGGTATTCGACTGGGGCAGGATGTACGGTGACCATACAATTGAAGGTGTGGAGCCGGGAATGTTCATGGATATTGTGGTGGCAAACTATGGAAGTGCGGCAAGACCTGTTACGGGAATGACGAAGCTCCAGTGTTCAGGCATGTCTACGGAACTGAATCTAAGTCCGTCTGGAGGAAGAGAAAGCACAGCCCAAAGTGTAAAGAACGGTGGCTACGGATATTACATGATGTTCGCTCCTTATGCTGGAAATTATAAGAATGATGCAGGTGACGCTACAAAAAGGACTCAGATAAATTCAATGAACAATATCTGCAAGGGCCTTTATGGCGTAGGTCTCAAACCGGTGACGGAATTTTACAATCAGGAAACTACGGTAACACGTCCGTTGAATTAAAAATTGAATAGGTATGAAAAAAGTATTTATAATGATAATGGCTGTTTCCGCATTGTTCTTGAGCAGTTGCAGGGAAGCAGTGGAACTGGAGCAGGACAACAGTTCGATTACCCTTTCCCAGGATTCCTATATTGCCGGTCCTAAGGGTGGAAGCATAGATGTAGTGGTCACAAGTTCAGAAGACTGGAGGATTACAGGTAAGTCGGACTGGATAACCCTTTCTGCCGAAAGCGGAAAGAACGGAGACAAAATCACATTTACCGTTGCCGAGAATACCGATGGAGTGGCTAAGGAAACTATCTATAAATTGTTTGCCGGTTCTGCAGTCAAGGAGTTCAAGCTCACATCCCAGCCGAACCTGTTCATGACATTGGCTTCGGAGCCTGAAGTAGATTTCGATGCAGCGGGCGGAGTACTGAGAGTGTCTCTTGATTCCAATATGCCTGACTATACATTCGAGTTTACGGAAAGCGGAGCGGACTGGATTGTATTCTCCGATAAAAAACAGGTGTTCGGAAAGGAAATGCTGACTTTCAATGTCAATCCTTCCGACATCTACCTCGACAGAACGTCCTCCATTACTATCAAGGGAGTGAACGACATGTCCGTAAATGTGGTTGTAAATCAGGAACGCCTGTTTGCAGTTATTACCGAACAACCGAGACTGGAATATAATCTGGATGCCAGAGATGTCACTTTCACGGTAAAGACAAACGTAGAGTACGACGCTCTCACATTGCCTGAATGGATGACCATACAATCCGAAAAGAAAGGTGAAATGGGAGCTGACGGACTTACTCCGGTCGAATATACCATACATATGGACGAGTCTTTGGCAACCAGAATGGCCAATCTGGACTTCATCTGCGAAGGCAAGACATATCTCAGCATGCTGCTGAAACAACAGAATCCTAACCCTATCTGGGCCGAGATATCTGATGCCGGTCTCAGAACTGAACTGATGAAACAGGGCTGGATAATTGCTGAAGAAGGTATGACGAAGTGTGAAGTCCTGATGCCGGGACTTGAATCCGAAACGTTGTACATCGAAGCAGGCTGGTACGATGATCCTATCAATATGATAGACGGATTGTCCGCATTCCCTAACCTCAAGACCGTTCACCTCTACAATGTTGCTGTCAAGACTCTTGACCTGTCAGGATGCAAGTCTTTGACCAAGCTTCAGCTTGACAATACGGACAGGCTGTCGGTTGTGAATTGTGCCGATACTCCTTTGACTGAGTTCGTTCTTACTGCTGGAGATTATTCAGGTTATCTTATTTCCGAGTCATTGAGCGTGTCAGGACCTAATATCGAAAAGATTAACGTCAATTGCTCAAGCTGGTACATGAGCTATTATGAAACTTGTGCGACAATGGACTTCACAGGCTGTCCTAAACTCACTGAAATCAAGGCAAAGAGAGAGTATCAGGACTACTGGAGCGACACGGGAATCGGCTGCAAGCTTAAGACTATCTATGTAACAGCTGACCAGAAAGCGGCTATTGATGCCGGAACGATAACGGTGGAAAAGAGTGATATGACAAACATTGAAGTCAAATAGGCTTTCCCGGATATGAAATCAGGGCGGTCCTGAGCTGAAATGGCTCCGGGCCGCCCTTTTTGAATCTTCCTTTTATTGTCCTATCTTTGCGCCCATGGGAATAATGCCGTTGAAATATCTTGCCGATTTGTCCAGAAAACTGAAAGTTTCCGGATCTGGAAAGCCTGTAAACGGATGGCTGGCTCTAAGCCCTCTTCTGGTCTTTCTGGTAATCTATGCCGCAGCATCCATAATTGCCGGTGATTTCTATAAGGTTCCGATAACGTCAGCCTTTCTGATATCTACGATATATGCCTTTCTTATTACGTCTGGAGAGATGGATGTCAAGATTTCCGTCTTTTCGGACGGAGCCGGCAACAGGAATGTCCTTCTCATGATCTGGGTTTTCATTCTGGCAGGCGCATTTGCAAATACGGCAAAGGATATAGGAGCGATAGAGGCTACGGTCAATCTCACTTTGACGGTCATGCCTGAAAAACTGATATATGCCGGCCTTTTCCTCGCCTCGTGCTTCATATCGATGGCTATTGGCACAAGTGTAGGAACAATTGTCGCCCTGGTTCCCGTAGGAACGGCAATCGCGCAGGAAATGGGCGCCGGTGTCCCGTATATGACGGCAATAATTGCCGGAGGCGCATTCTTCGGAGACAATCTTTCGTTCATTTCAGATACGACCATAGCTGCAACCAGGACCCAGGGCTGTTCCATGGCTGACAAGTTCAAGGCGAATTTCGCCATTGTCGCTCCGGCTGCCGTTATTGTAACAGCCGTATATGTGTTCCAGGGACTATCAGTAGGTCATTCTCCTGAAATAATATCCGTAGATTGGGTGAAACTCATACCGTATATCCTTGTAATAGGCCTGGCGCTGACGGGAGTCAATGTGGTATCCGTCCTTGTCGCCGGAATCGCATGCAATCTGATTATCGGACTTTCGTGCGGTTCCATTGGAATCGTGGACTTCCTGGTTTCAATGGGAGGGGGTATCAGCGGAATGGGGGAACTGATCATAGTCACCATGGTGGCCGGAGGCCTTCTTGAGATAATCCGAAGCAACGGCGGGCTGGATTTCATAATATCTGGTCTTACACGAAAAATAAAAGGCAAACGGGGAGCTGAACTGAGCGTGGCGCTGCTGGTAAGCCTCGTGAATTTCTGTACGGCAAACAATACGATTGCAATCATAACCTCAGGGCCGATTGCCAAAAACATATCCGAGAAATATGCGTTGAATCCGAGAAAGGTTGCCAGTATCCTTGATACTTTTTCCTGTCTGGTCCAGGGAATAATTCCTTACGGAGCCCAGATGCTCATGGCTTCAGGACTGGCAGGAGTCTCTGCCGCAGCAATCATAGGCAATCTTTTCTATCCTTTCACAATGGGCATATTCGCATTCCTCGCAATACTTTTCCGTTATCCGCGCAAATATTCATGAACCGGTCCGGAGCCGGAAAGCGGTCAGACGATGCTTTTCTTCAGTTTGCTCCAGAATATGACAGGCAGTATGAAAGCTATGGCTGCCGCGCAAAGCCAGAAAACCGATACCGGCGTAAAATCATAAACTGCATCGATGACGGAGCCGGAAGTTTTCGAATATCCCTGAATAAGAAAACCGCTGGCAATATCCTGTATTCCCGCTGCAACGTAACTTGAGATTCCTACTATTCCCAATGCTGCCCCCGTTGCCTTTCTGGGCACTATGTCCACGGCCATCAGACCGGCCACAATACAGTACAGTACCCCGGTGGACAGACTGAACAGTGAAACATAGAAGATGTTGACCCAATATCCTCCTCCGGTAAACAGAAACAATGCAAGTGAAAGGAAACTTATTATGCCAGACAGAATGGTCGGCCTGATTCTGTCTCCTCCGAAAATCCTGTCGGAAAGCCATCCGGCGAGCACCGTCCCAAGAACTCCGAGAGCCGCTGAAAATGCAATTACCTGTGATGCGGCTTCCAGCGACATCATTTTTGATTTCTGAAGAAAAAGTATGCCCCAGCCTGCAACCGCATATTTTTCAATATATACGAAAGCGCTGGAAAGAGCTATTATCCAGATTCCCGCATGTCTGATTACAAGTTTCTGGACCTGAACCGTAGGCATTGTATCCTCTTTCCTCGGCTTTTCCTCGGACAGTTCCTGAACGGAAGGCAGTCCCTTGCTTTCAGGAGTGTCGCTTACGAAAAACAGGATGATAAGAGCTCCCGCAAGTCCGCCCAGTGCCGCAAATATGAAGCCGAACGACCATCCGAGGCTGCCTACAAGCAGACCGACTATGATGAATGACAGAAATTCACCTATGTACGGACTGGCGCTGAAAAAGCTGTAATAAGTACCTCTCTGGCTCAGCGGGAACCATCTGGAAAGGGTGATGATGCCCGGAGGGGACCCCATGGACTGCATCCAGCCGTTCATCCCCCAGAGCAGCATGAACAGGACAAACAATATTGCCGATGAAAATCCGAGTGCTCCGTGAAACAGACCCGAAAGTCCCATGACAAGATTGATTATGGAAGAAGCGATAAGGCCTGTAGCCATGAACCGTTTTATGTTGCAGTAATCGGCAATGAATCCGTTCATGAACTTTCCGACGGCATACACGAACAGCAGAGCCGAACCTATCAGCCCGAGCTGGCCTGCCGTAAGTACCTCGCTGTCTATGATCGGCTGTTTCACTACGCTCAGGCTCATCCTGCATACATAATAGAAACTGTAGGCAGCTGTCGCACCCCAAAATGTCTTTCTTCTCAATGAAAGATATTCCGACCGGATACGTTCTTCCGGAATCCTGTCCGGTACAGGCTTGCTTATTCTGAAGAAAGAGTAAAGGCTCATATCAAATAAATGTCGTGCAAAGGTAAAAAAATAATGAAAATATATCTTGAATATGAAGAAAACAGGTCATATATTAGCGGAAATAAATATAAATCCAATGAAACGTATTCATATCCTGTTCCTGATCCTGTTCTTTTCGCTGCCTGCTTACTCGCAGAATTCCGAGAAGGTGTCATTTCATTTTACGGAGGCATCCGGTCTCACTCTCGTAGGAAAGATAATGGATGATACCCCGAATCCGTATCATCGTGTAGATACATCCAGATACAAGGGATTCACGGCAGCAGAAAACCGCCAGGTCAGATGTCCTGCCGGACTTGCCGTACTTTTCAGGACAAATTCAAGCGTTATAAGTGTCAAGACCGATTTCGGGTGGGAATACAAGGCCCTCAATACGATGCCTGTTTCATACAGGGGATATGACCTGTATATAAGAAAAGACGGCGAATGGCTTTGGGCGGCATCCGGTGCTACAAAGCCGGAAAAATCCGAAGACAATCTTGTGCTTGTGAAAAACATGGACAGGGAAGAAAAGGAATGTCTTCTGTATCTTCCAATATACAGTGAAGTCCTTTCGGTGAAGATCGGAGTCGAGGAGGGTGCTGAGATAGAGGCTATGGAATCCCCGTTCAGATACAGAGTGGCGATATTCGGTTCAAGCTATACTCACGGCATAAGCACAAGCAGGGCCGGTATGAGTTATCCCATGCAGCTTATGAGAAAAACCGGAATACAGTTCCTGAGTCTCGGATGCAGCGGAAACTGCAAGATGCAGCCCTATTTCGCCGACGTGCTTGTCGATGTTCGCGCAGATGCCTTCGTATTTGATACTTTCTCCAATCCCGATGCTGAAATGATAAGGGAAAGACTTTTCCCGTTCATCGAGAAAATTCAGGCCGCACATCCCGGCATTCCGCTCATTTTCCAGCAGACAATCTATCGTGAGGGACGCAATTTCAACAGGAAGACGGATGAATTCGAACGTAAAAAACGGGAAACATCTGAAGAACTGATGAAGGAGGCCGTAAAAAGGTACCCGGATGTCTATTTTATCAGACCTGACGCCTCCAATCCTGAACATGAAACTTCAGTGGACGGCATTCATCCGGGAGATTACGGATATACGCTGTGGATGCGCTCCATAGAAAAGCCTCTCTTGAAAATCTTGAAAAAATACGGAATCAGGCCTGAACGCTGAGGAGTATGACCTTTCTGTACTTCACGCTCAGGTGTATGGTCCTTATCAAAAGATGTACGAAATATGCAGCCATCAGGCAGTGTATGGCATATTCCGGATAACTATTTTCGGGAACCGCGGACTTTATTGCCGCGGCACCGAGGAAATATGTAATGAAAAATCCCGCAGTAGCCCATATCATCGCGTTGCGTATTGTCCGTGATGCTGTAGCCCCTATGTATATGCCGTCCCATGCAAAGGCAGCGCATCCTATGAGCGGCATGAGAAGCAGCCACGGAAGATATTGTACGGATATATCAATTACAGCAGGGTCGGATGTCATCATCCTAAGAACAGGTATGCCTCCGAACCGGTATATGACCATGAATGCCAGTCCGAGTCCCATACTCCATATGAACGTGTGTTTTACAGTATTTTTCAGCCCTTGACTGTCTCCGGCACCAATGAATTTTCCTGTAAGGGCTTCTCCCGAGTATGCAAAGCCGTCAGTGAAATAGGAGAATATCATCAGTATTTTCATCAGTATCGAACTCGATGCCAGAAGAAGGTCTCCGAAATGTGCGGAAATTGTCGTGAAGCCTATGTAGATTCCTATGAAACAGAGAGAACGTACAAACAAATCCCTGTTTGTCGTGAAGAATCTTCTGGTCTCCGAACCTTTGAAGGCGGACTTCAGGTCCTTTATTCCGAAGTCACTGAAATATTTCTTCCCGTATTTCAGGACAGTTATCAGTGACGCACAGAGCAGACCGGAATACTGGGCCGCCACCGTACCTGCAGCTATTCCGGAAAATCCTATTCCTTTGAAGGACATGAACCCTAAATCGAAGCCGAGGGACAGGGCGAAACTCATGACCACGTTCATTATGTTGACCACGAGGTCCGTTATCATCGGACTTATCCCATCCTGCATGCCTATGAACCATCCCTTGAAAGCCATCAGACTTAGAGTCGCGGGGGCGGCCCAGATTCTGATGAAAAAATATTCCGAAGCCAGTTCCCGGACTTGCGGCGTACAGTCCACAACAAGAAATGCGGCTTTGACGAATCCCCATTGAATAGCTGTCAGAAACAGCGCGCATGCAAGCGCAATGCCTATGGCACGTGTGAAAATGGAAACACATTCCTTCCCGTCTTTCTTCCCGAATGCCTGTGCCGTCAGACCTCCTGTGCCGACGCGGAGAAAACCGAAATTCCAGTAAAGCAGGTCGAACAGCATGGAACCTATCGCTATTCCTCCGATCATGGTGGCCGCGGAGGTATCCAGATGTCCGGCGACTGCAATGTCTACCATTCCGACAATAGGAACGGTAATGTTCGCAAGTATGCTTGGCAGCGCCAGGCCGAGTATCTCCCTGTTTATCCTGTTCATCTGTATTTGCCTGTTTCTTCAAGCATCCCGAGATACGATGAATAACGTTCGCAGCTTATCTCACCGTTTTCCACGGCAGCTTTTACCGCGCATCCCGGTTCGTGAGTATGAGTGCATGGCGTGAATCTGCAGTTTTCAGAAGCTTTCAGCATTTCGGGAAAATAAAGCGCTATTTCTTCATCTTTCAGATCCACAAGTCCGAACCCCCTTATTCCAGGTGTATCTATGATGAAACCGCCGGTCGCGAGCCGGTACATCTGATAGAATGTAGTGGTGTGCTTGCCTTGAAGATGTGCATCGGAAATTTCTCCTATGCGCAGCTCCAGAGACGGATCCAGAGCCTTTATCAATGATGATTTCCCGACTCCGGACACTCCTGAGAACAGATTTATTTTCCCGTCGCAAGCTTTCCTGAGTTCGTCGATTCCGGTACCGTCGGCTGCGGATGTCCCGATGATATGATAGCCGGCACTTTCGTATATGGATCTGAACGTATTTTCCATGGCCTTGTATTCCGGACCGTACAAATCCATCTTGTTGAGGACTATTGTGACCGGTACATTGTAGACCTCGCAGGTGACGAGTATCCTGTCGAGAAAAGGCAGTTTGACTTCAGGAAAGTCCAGTGTCGCTACGATATAGGCCATATCGATATTGGCTGCGATGATATGCTCCTGTCTGGACAGATTGGTGGATTTCCGTATGACATAGTTGTTCCGCGGAAGCACCCCGGTTATTACTGCCGGTTCTTCGAATGTCGGCTTGTGCCCGTCTTCGGTCTCATATGTAACGGTGTCGCCCACGGCTACGGGATTGGTGGAAGAACTCCCTTTCAACCGTATGCGGCCTCTCAGAACGGCGGGGAACAGGTCCCACCCGGGCAGTTCGGTCAGAAGATAATGGCTGCCCGTATGTTTGACGACAGTAGCTTGATGTTTCATCCGTTAAATTTTCCGTACGCAAACATACGCAAAAATCCCGATTGTTTGTAAATATTTGTCCGCGTTGTGTCCAAAAGTACTATCTTTGCCTGTGCTGAAAACAAATGTCATGATAACAGAAACGCAAATAGAAGAAGTGCTCCGGAACCTGTTCGATAATCTGGAGTTTGAAAAAGAACCGGAAGGATTGTATGACCCTCTCAGGTATATGATAGGCATAGGCGGGAAACGCGTGCGTCCGCGTCTGTGTCTTCTGGCATATTCTCTTTTCAAGGACAGTTTCCCGGATGAGATACTGAAACCGGCTGCGGCATTGGAAGTATTCCACAGTTTCACACTTATCCATGATGACATCATGGACAATGCGGACGTGCGTCGCGGAGTGCCTACCGTCTGTAGAAAATGGGACAGCAACACGGCCATACTTTCAGGTGACGTCATGTCCATAGAAAGCTACAGGCTCATTGCGAACGCTCCGGCCAGAGTGCTTCCGGAAGTACTGTCGCTCTTTTCGGAAACTGCGGCACAGGTCTGTCAGGGACAGCAGTATGATATGGATTTCGAAAAGGTCCGTGAAGTCTCCATGGCTGAATACATGAAGATGATAGGGCTCAAGACAGCTGTTCTCATAGCGTGTTCGGCCAAGATGGGCGCAATGATTGCCGGAGAGACGGAAAGGACGTGCAATTATCTGTATAAATTCGGTTACAACCTCGGACTTGCATTCCAGATTGCCGACGATTATCTCGATACGTTCGGAGACAGCAGCGTTTTCGGCAAATCCATCGGCGGGGACATCGTGAACAACAAGAAGTCATGGCTCATGACGAGGGCGCTGGAAAAAGGCGGCGAAATGGAAAAATCAGGAGTCATTGACCCGTCGAACGGCAAGAAAGGTCTTCTGGATGCCATGGATATGAATATCGGTGATGCAGAGGAAAGAAATGCAAAAATCGAACGTGTAAAGGGCATTTATGAAACTCTCGGAATAGATGAAGACGCAAAGTATGAAATAATAAAACTTCATGCTCAGGCGATGGACTATGCCGGAATGATAGGCTTGTCGAAAGTAAGGTATGAAATGCTCCACAGATATGCTGACAAACTTGTAGGTAGAACAAAATAATCGGTGATGGCGGAAAAGGGAATGATAGAAATAATGGCTCCGGCCGGAAATTTTGAGTGTCTTCATGCTGCAATCCAGGGCGGCGCCGACTCGGTCTATTTCGGCGTGGAAAAACTGAACATGAGATCTCATTCCGCCAATAATTTCAGGATGGCGGATCTCCCGGAAATATGCGGAATATGCAGGAAGCACGGGGTGAAAACCTACCTGACATTGAATATCGTCCTTTATGACAAGGACCTTGCCGATATGAGACGGACTTTGGATGAGGCAAAAAAAGCTGGAATATCTGCGGTTATAGCTTCAGACATGGCTGCCATAGCCTATGCTAGGGAAATAGGGCTTGAGGTTCATATCTCCACGCAATTGAGCATCTCGAATGTGGAAGCCCTGAGATTCTATTCCGGATTTGCCGATGTGATAGTCCTCGCCAGAGAACTGAATCTTCATCAGGTTAAGGCTATTAAGGAGGTAATTGACAGAGATGAAATAAAAGGACCGTCCGGAAGGAAAGTGGAGATAGAAATGTTCGCCCACGGAGCATTGTGCATGGCAGTTTCCGGCAAGTGCTATCTCAGTCTGCACGAGTACGGGGCATCTGCAAACAGGGGAGCCTGCTATCAGATATGCAGGCGGGGATATGAAGTGACAGATCTGGAGACAGGAAACAGTCTGCTTGTCGACAATAAGTATATTATGTCTCCGAAAGATTTGTGTACCATAGAATTCATGGATAAAATCATAGATGCAGGAGTGACCGTATTCAAGATTGAGGGACGGGCACGCTCGGCGGAATATGTCAAAAAGGTATCATCCTGTTACAGAAGGGCTGCTGATGCAGTATGCGAGGGCCGTTATACACCTGAGCTCGCGGCTGATCTCAAGAAAGAACTTTCCGAAGTTTTCAACAGGGGATTCTGGGACGGTTATTATCAGGGCGCGAGACTCGGCCAGTGGAGCGAAGTGTACGGAAGCAAGGCTACCAGGAAAAAAGTATATTGCGGCAAGGTCACGAACTGGTTCGGGAACCTCGGGGTCGCTGAAATACTCGTAGAGTCTGAAAGCCTTTCTGCCGGAGACAGAATTCTCATAATCGGCCCATCAACAGGGGTGGTGGAGTGTGATGTGACTGAAATAAGGGTTGATTTGAAACCGGTGTCACAAGCATCCAAAGGGACATATTGTTCCGTTCCGGTGGCTGATTGTGAAAAACTGCGCCGTTCCGACAAGGTCTATATATGGCGTGAGTCGGAATGACCGCTTGACATCCACCCTTCGGACGAGTCCGTCTTCATCTCACTCGCCCTGTCGGAACCCGCCGTCATACGGGAGGAATTCAGCTTTGCAATGTCATCATGGCCGTATAATATAAAAAAAGAGCGACCGTAAAGTCTATGACTTTTAGGTCGCCTCCTTTCATTCTTTGGCAGCTAATATTATTCCTCGACCTTGAAGTCTTCCTTGCCGACTCCGCAAAGAGGACATACCCAGTTGTCAGGAATGTCTTCGAATGCCGTTCCCGGTTCTATCCCGCTGTCGGGATCTCCTGCTGCAGGATCATAAACATATCCGCAGATTATACATACATACTTTTTCATATTATCACAAATTTTTATTGAAGAGTCTTATAAAGGTGTTTGTTACTTTGCCTGTCTGATACGTCTAAGAATCACATCCCAGTCGACTATTTCCCATATGGCATCCACGTAGGCCGCCCTTCTGTTCCGGTAGTCAATATAGTAGGCATGCTCCCATACGTCCACTGTGAATATGGGCTTCAGTCCTGATTTCATCGGATTTCCGGCATTTGATTCCTTGTATATCCCCAGTTTGCCTTCGCTATTCATGGCAAGCCATACCCATCCGGACCCGAACAGGCCCGTGCATGCCGATGAAAACTCCTTCTTGAAGTTTTCTGCTGAACCGAAATTGTCTTTCAGTATCACCTCCAGTTCAGCCGGCATTACTTTTCTGTCGGCCGTCAGGGAGTCGAAAAAGAAAATATGGTTCCATGTTTGTGCGGCATTGTTGAATATGCCTCCATCAGCCTTGCATACGGTTTCTTCAAGGCTCATGTCCTCATATTCCGTACCTTCTATCATCCGGTTAAGGTTGTCGATATAGGTCTGGAGGTGTTTGCCGTAATGGTAGTCAATGGTTTCCCGGCTCATTACCGGAGCCAGAGATTCTGCGGGATACCGCAATTCCGGGAGTGAATATTTCATGATATTATCATATTAATACACAAATGTAATTTAATAACCGGATATTTCCTACAAGTTTTTCGTGAATATTCAAAGTTTTCTATCTTTGGATTGCAAAAGAACAGGTTGAATCTTAAATGTCGGATATGGATGTTCATTATATGAGTCTTGGCTCGCTGAAACGGATGTGTGAATCTGAAAGGATTCTCGGCAGCGGCGATGATTTCTTCATGGTTGAGTTCGAATGCCTTCAAGGCGGGAAAAATTTTCTCAAATACCCTTGCCGGCTGGATGGATATATCGTGATATTCTGTATTTCCGGAAGTTTCAACCTCACAGTAAATATGAATGAGAAGGAAATGGAAGCCAATTGCCTGTGCGTGCTGGTTCCCGAAGACATAGTCAGGATTTCCGGTCTCGATAGAGAAGGAAACGGGCCGTTGAAATTCTTCATGCTGGCGGTTTCAAGAAACTATATGTCCGGGCTGAGGTTTGATATCGGTCGTCTCCATTCCCGCGGAACATCCTTTCTGAATAATCCTGTTCTGAAACTCGATGATTCCGCAAGAAAAATAATGCTTTCATATATCTGGACGGCATCGGAAATCATGAGCCGGCAGCTCCAATACAGGAAAGACTGTGTCGGAAGCCTGATAACATCTTCATTCTTCTTTGCCGGAAGTCTATTGGCAGAGCAGTCCAAATCTTCGGTGATGACGGTTTCCGGAGGTTCAGTGAGAGCTTCCATACTGTTTGACCGTTTTATCGCACTTGTAAGGGAATATCATATGAGTGAAAGAAGTGTTTCGTTCTATGCAGGAAAGATTTCCATGGATCCGAAATATCTTTCGAGAGTTATCAAAAAGGCTACCGGAAGGACTGCTTCAGAATGGATTGATTCCTATGTCGTGCTTGAAGCCAAGCATATGCTCAAATACTCGGATCTTCCTGTAAAGGAAATCGTTTACCGGTTGAATTTCCCTACCCAGGCCATGTTTTGCAAGTATTTCAAGGCACATACAGGCTTTACCCCTAAAGGATACCGCAATGCATAGTGAATCAGGCAGACCTCACGGCCATCTTCAGAAACCGTTCGTAGTAAGACGTCTCTCGACGGACAAGTATGCAGGCTTCATGCAGATACCTGCTTCTGTATCAGACGGGCATTGCTTCCTTTTCCTGACATCGGGTGAAGTCATAGCTGATATGGACGGGGAATCCCTGCTCATAAGCCCGAATACCATCCTGTTCATACCTGCCGGAAAATCCTTTTCAATCAAATATCATAGCGGAGGAATAGGGTATATGGGGACATTTGCCGACTCTTTTCTCAAAGATTCCAGATATTCCGTCATACATGCAAACTCGCCCGTCCTTATAGATGTTCCGGATGCGGATGTCGTCTTCATGGAAATGCTTCTTGGAAAATTGGCGGATATGCAGTTCACGGATGACTCTTCCAAAAACGTTTGCCAGGCCATAACCGATGCCTTTCTCGCATATTCTGATTCCATAGGCCATATAGGCAGGAACTGGAGAATTAATAAAATATGTTCACGTTTTTTCGAATCGCTTTTCAACAGGGAAAGGAAAATATTCCATATGTCCTACTATGCCGATGAAATCGGAATATCCCCGAACCACCTGAACAGGGTCCTGAAAGCGAGTACCGGCAGGACTGCCGGCTCGTGGATAGACATATCCCGGGTGACATACTCAAAGACTTTGCTGAGACAGATCGGATTGCCGATTATAGACGTGGCGGAACGTGTAGGATTTGATGACCAGTCGTATTTCTCACGTTTTTTCAAAAAACACTGCGGCATGACTCCGTCCCGGTTCAGAAATTCATGTGCAGTTAAATCCAAAATGCATGAATAATCCTAAATTTTTCAGGATTTATCCTAAAATAATAGGACTACTTCATGTATTTTTGCAGGCCTTACTATCATAAACCAGCAGATGGATATATTGCTGTCATTAACATTGATGTTATCGGCCTTTGCCGGAAATGCGGATACCGGTCCGGATATGGAAATGCGGGATACGCTTTCGGAATCCATTGCCGTTTCTTCGGTCAAACAGTTGCTGCCTTTGGAAAAACTGGCATCTCCGGTAACGACAGTCTACCTGACGGAAATGGAATATAAGGGATTGAATAATCCTAATGACCTCTCCGTATTCGTGCCCAATCTTTTCATGCCCGACTATGGGTCTTCAATGACATCATCGATATACATGAGAGGTTTCGGTTCCAGAATCGACAATCCCGTAGTCGGATTCTATATCGATGACGTTCCAGTGATGAACAAGAATTCGTACGACCTGGACATGATGGATATACGGCGTGCCGATTTTTTCAGAGGCCCCCAGGGCACATTGTACGGGAGAAATTCCATGTGCGGAGTCCTCTCTTTGAATACGCTCTCACCGGCTTCTTTCCAGGGATACCGGGCGGAACTTTCATATGGTGCAGCCAATGAAGTCAAGGCCAGGTTTTCAGCATATTACAGACCGTCGGAAACTTTCGGCTTTTCCGTTCTTGCCGGATACAGGCATTCCGACGGACTTTATGAAAATGCCTATGACGGCAGTAAATGCGATCCGTCCAATTCGCTGACATTCAGGTTCAGACTGGACAAAACGCTGTCGGACAAGGTGTATATCGAGAACAGTGTTTATTCTTCCGGAATCATCCAGGGTGGATGGCCCTACAATGACGGCCGGATAATTTCATATAACGATACCTGCTCCTACCGCCGCATGAATTTTACGGAAGCTTTCAAATTGAAATATTCGGATGAACGGTTCGTTCTGAATTCCATTACGTCATGGCAGTTTCTGGCGGATGAAATGAAATTGGACCAGGATTTCACTCCGGCATCAATGTTTACTCTGAAACAGAGCCAGATTGAAAACGCAATTACTCAGGAATTTGTTCTGAGACCTGCAGAGCCATGGAAAAACGAGTGGCTTGACTGGCAGGGCGGGTTTTTCGGCTTTTTCAAATACAACAGCATGTCGGCCCCTGTGAATTTCAAGAAGGACGGAATCAGGGAACTTATATTGGATAATATCAACGGCAATATTCCGGATGATATCGGAGAGCTTCATTTCATGGAGGATAACTTCACCATCGGCAGCGACTTCGGTATAGCCACGCTGGGTACGGCAGTTTACGGAGAATCTTATTTTACGTGGAAAAGATGGCTGCTTACGGCCGGTGTCCGTTTTGATTTCGAATGGACCGGAATGGATTATGCCAGCGACGGGACAGTACACTACATGTTCGTGCCTACAATGTCCGGCTATCGGGAAAACACGACCGTCTATGCAGGTAGTACGGCAAATTCCTATTTTGAGATTCTGCCGAAACTTTCCCTTATGTATGATTTGATTCCGGATAAAAATCCGCGGACCGGAATCAAGGCTTATGGCGCGATTTCGAAAGGTTACAAGTCGGGAGGATTCAATACGCAGATATTTTCGGATATACTTCAGAACAAGATGATGGTATCGCTGATGAACGATCTCGGGGTATATCTGGATGGCGGAACGGATTTCATGTCTGCCGAACATACGACTTACAAACCGGAAAACAGCTGGAATTTCGAGCTTGGGATGTCCTTCCATCATAAATCTTCAGACGGCAGCCATATCCTGGATTCGGATTTGTCAGTTTTCCGGATCAATTGCGTGAATCAGCAGGTGACGTTGTTCCCGCCCGGAAAGTCGACGGGCAGGATGATGGCAAATGTCGGGAAATCCAGAAGCTGCGGAATCGAAATGGAGACATCATACAGGTGGAAGCATCTGAAGACCGGACTTTCTTTCGGTTATGCCGATGCCGTATTCCTGGATTATGACGATGGAAACAACGACTATTCCGGTAACAGAATCCCATATTCTCCGGAGTATACGGCAATGGCTGACCTGAGTTATGAGATACCGGTCCCGGATTGTTTCCTGCGTGATATCGTACTGAATATGAACTACAGGCTGTGCGGTAGAATATGGTGGGATGACGCAAATACTCTGAGCCAGCCTGCATACGGTATTCTTTCGGCAAATGTCGTCTTTGATGTGAATCCTGTAAAGATAATATTCAGAGGAGAGAATCTGACAGGAACGAGATATGACCTGTTCTGGTTCCGGTCGGTAGGGAATGATTTCTATCAGTCAGGCAGACCGTTTACATGGTCTGTGGGACTGTCGTTTGAAATATGAAACATAATAAGGATACTATGAAACAGATATCTATGTTCTTTTTAATGCTTGTCACAGCGCTGATGCCGGTGTCCTGTTCGAAGGTAGAGACTGAAATAACCCGTGAATCTCCTAAATATCAGGGGGATATGACCGTTGAATATGAAGGAAGCCTGGTAAGTACTTCAGGCGTTTCGGTACAGGTCGAGGTAAATGAGGATGCCGGCATGCTGGATATCAAGATGCTTAAAGTCAAATTCGTTCCCCAGATGCCGGTGAAGCTGGATGTCCTCATTCCTTCGGTAAAAATAGATTCGAAGGAGGGTGATACGATATTTTTCAGCGGCGAAGGTATTGTACCCATAGCCATGGGAGGCAAATTCGAAAAATTCACTGTTACCGGACTTGAAGGGAAAATCGTGAACGCTTCCCCGTCTGTTCTTTCATTTTCCCTGAATTTCGGCGAATATCCTACATCATATGTTGGAACCGGCTCCGGAATTTGAAAATACCGATATTGCATGCCCGTAAACTGCTTTTATATTATAAGTCGCAGATTTACAGATAAAACCGATGTTTGATTTTTTATTTGATTAACTCTTAAAAGAATAAATTTTTAATTCAAACGAAAACTTTTTTGAAAATTTTTAAAGAATTATTTGGAGAGTTATTTAAAATTATTACCTTTGCAACGGACATCAGAATTTTTTCGTGTCTATTTGTTAAGTTCGTTTTATATACAAGCAGGTTCCTTGGGGAGGGGACCTGCTTTCTATTTTGTTATTGCTGCAAAAATGTTTTTTTTGTATCTTCGCACAGATTTAGCTGACCATAACAATTATTAACAAATAAAATTTATAACGATGAACAAAAAAGGAAATGTCCTTGCAATTGCAATCATGTTTTTTCTTTTTGCAATGATTTCTTTTGTGACAGGACTGCAGAACCCTATGGGTATTATCGTAAAGGCACAATTCGGTGCTTCAAATGCAATGTCTCAGTTAGGCAACCTTGCGAACTTCATCGCATATGCGTTTATGGGGCTTCCGGCCGGTTTCATTCTTAAAAGGTACGGGTACAAGGTTACATCGCTTATAGCTGTGGCAGTAGGTTTTGTCGGAGTGGGAATATCCTATCTTTCCGGAGTTGCCGCAAGTTTCACTATCTATCTTTTGGGTGCATTCGTTTCAGGTTTTTCGATGTGTATGCTTAATACGGTCGTAAATCCGATGCTCAACACACTCGGTGGCGGCGGAAACAAAGGAAACCAGCTTATCCAGTTGGGCGGCTCGCTTAATTCGCTGGCCGCTACCATCGTTCCGATTTTTGTAGGATATCTTATCGGAGATGCTGCAAGTGCAACGATAACCGATGCGAATCCGGCTCTTTTCATAGCAATGGGAATTTTTGCACTGGCATTCATAATCATCGCTTTCTCTTATATTCCTGAACCTGAACTTGAGGCTGCAAAGGCAGCTCCGGGAAAACAGGAAAAGACTTCGGACAGCATCAGGGGAGCCCTTGCACACAGGAATCTTGTATTCGGTGTAATCGCAATATTCCTTTATGTCGGTGTTGAAGTCGGAATTCCAAATATAGCAAATCTGTATATGACCTCTTCTGCGGTAGGCATCAGTACTGCCGTTGCCGGAACAGTAGTCGGAACTTACTGGTTCCTCATGCTGATAGGCCGTCTTGCCGGCGGTCTTCTCGGAGGCCGGATTTCAAGCCGTGCCATGATGACGGCTGTAAGCACCATCGCCATAATTTTCGTCGTTCTCGGAATGTTCCTTCCTGCAGATGTGAAAGTGAATTTCCCTGCCATATCTTCGAACCTGTCATTTGAATTGGTGGAAATACCTGTCGGAGTGATGTTCTTTGTTCTTTGCGGACTTTGTACCTCCGTAATGTGGGGAGCAATCTTCAACCTTGCCGTAGAGGGCCTTGGCAAATATACATCCATTGCTTCCGGTTTGTTCATGGTAATGGTATGCGGCGGCGGAGTGCTTCCTCTTGTACAGGGCGCGGTTGCCGACTCGTTCGGTTATGTCGAGAGTTACTGGGTAATCGTTGCCGCCGTAGCATATATCCTTTGGTTCTCTGTTGCAGGTTCAAGAGTCAGGAGCAAATAGGTGTTGAAAATCTAAATTGTTGTAAATATGGACTCACAATATGTCATAGGTATTGATGTCGGCGGACAGACTACTAAAATGGGAGTAGTGGATGCCCGCGGTACGGTTCTGGCTCAGACAGTCATCCGTACGGATACTCATTCTGAAGTTGAGGAATATGTGAAGGAACTGGCAGCCGCACTTAAAAAGATAATTGCCGAAGCCGGTGTCGAGGGAAATATCAGAGGTATAGGTGTCGGAGCTCCTAACGGAAATTATTATACCGGCAACATAGAAAATGCGGTGAATCTCGTTTGGGGAGGAAGCCGGACGATACCGTTTGCTTCATTGCTGAAAGAAAGCATGAACGGCATGCCTGTCGCTTTGACTAATGACGCGAATGCCGCTGCGGTTGGCGAAATGACATACGGAGCTGCCCGTGGAATGAAGAATTTTATCATGATTACGCTTGGAACCGGAGTGGGCAGCGGAATTGTAATCAATGGAGAGGTTGTTTACGGTCATGACGGTTTCGCCGGTGAACTCGGGCATGTATGTGCCGTGCGCAATAACGGCAGGGCCTGCAATTGCGGAAAGACGGGATGTCTTGAAACATATGCTTCCGCTACGGGAGTGGCCAGAACAGCAAGGGAGTGGCTGGAAATGAGTGACGAGCCTTCATTGTTGAGAAACCTTGAAAATATAACTTCCAAGGATGTATATGAGGCTGCCAAAGACGGTGATACCCTGGCACTCAAGATTTTCGACTATACGGGAAAAATTTTGGGACGCTCATTCGCCGACTTTATAGCTTTCAGCGCACCTGAAGCGATTGTCCTGTTCGGCGGTCTTGCACGGGCCAAAGAATTCCTGCTTGCTCCGATGGAAGAAGCCATGAATGCCAATGTGCTTCCTCTTTGGCGTGGCAAAGTCAAATTGGTGTTCTCCCAGTTGAAGGAATCAGATGCCGCCATACTTGGTGCTTCTGCCCTGGCATGGGAACTTTAACCTGTTGCAGGTGACATGATTAAGAGAGAGACCTATTCTCCTTCCATCTGTCACCTGCCGGCCAGCCTCAGGCAACGGCTCTCTGGCAGCAACCCACGGTAAGCGTCTCCGGGATGACCGGGTATTGACAGATTGCCACTGAGAAAATACATTTTTAGAGTCAGTGGATGTCCGCTGTGGGTTGAAAATGCGCGATGAGGTATAGTGTCGCTGATGAACACTCGTTGGCTTTGCGAAAAAGACCGGGTGCCGGGCAAGTCATCACCGGTAAACACATTCTTACTCCCGGTGGATGCCAGTGAGCAAAGAAGATGGTAAATAATGCCACGCTTCGGAAAAATAGTATGAGTCGGCAAAAAAATTACCGTGCCTCAAAAAAATGTCATGCCTCGGATGAAAAATGTATTAATATCGTCAATGGAAGTCCGATGTGGGTAGAGAATGGCAGGAAGCAGGACGAAGCTATTGCTGACTGAGTTCTGTCCATCGGATGCTTTTGTCCCTGTTCCAGTATGACAGCTGCCTTTTGGCATATCTTCTTGTATTTCTGCGGATCAGTTCGGCAGCTCTCTCGAGACTGGTGACCGGGCCGTCTCCAGCAGATGTCGGACCCCATCCTTCAGTATCGACCTTGCCATCCATGTAGTCGAACCATGCGAAAAGTTCCTTGTAACCGACGGTCTGCAAGGCAGGATAATCCCTGAATTCAGTCAAATTCCTGGCTTCTTCCACGAGCCCGTCATCGATCATTGCAGACACTCTTCTGTTTATCCTGTCATACAATGTCTCCCTGGAACGTATCAGACCTATTTTTTCGATTTCAAAATTGCGTTTCTTGGCCTTTGATGTTTTGTATGATGAAAACGGCCTCCCTGTCATTAGGCATACTTCCAACGCCCGTATGACTCTCTGCCCGTTTGCAATGTCTATAGAATGGTAAGTTTCAGGATCCAGTCTTTTAAGATCCATCCTGAGTGACTCCACCCCTTCGTCCTTGAGCCGCCTGTCCAATGACGCCCTCAGTTCCCCGTCGGCTTCAGGAAAATCATCGAGACCGTTGCACAATGCATCTATATAGAAACCGGATCCTCCTGCCATCACAAGTCTGTCGTGCCCCTCGTCGAACAGTCTGCTTATGAGCGAAAGAGCCTCAATCTCATATTTCCCTGCAGTATATACATCCCGGACACTGTGGCTGTGAATAAAATAATGCTTCACGGCTGATAACTGTGAAGCACTCGGGACGGCAGTCCCAATGGTCATTTCCCTGTATATTTGCCTGGAATCGCATGATATCACAGGAGATCCGTATTCAAGGGCTTTCTTAATGCTGTAGTCCGTTTTGCCTACGGCTGTAGGTCCCAGTATGATGATGAGTTTATTCATCATCTTCGTCCTCGCTGAAAATCTCCTCTATTTCATCATCCGGTTCATCATCCTGATCCTCCTCATCATCGCTGTCATCCAGTTCAGACTTCTTCTTGTCGTCCGGCAGGTCTTCAAATGCTACATAGCCGTTTTCAAATTCGATGGGATTGGGTCCCTTGCTTTCTACAAGTATGGGATATACGGTTCCCGGCAGAAAATCGGTTTCACCTTCGCAGGTGATGATGACGCTTTTGGCATTGGTGGTGTCGTAAAAATATATGAACGATATTTCACCTTTCCTGTAAGTATCTTCGATTTTCACGGAGTCTATGGTCCCGGCTCCAAGATCGAAAATACCGTATTTGGACGATACGTTTCCTGCCTTGTCGAGAGCTTTGAAAAGGACAAGCTGGTCCTGTGGAAAATCCATGTCCGCCCTCATCTGCTTATGAAAACTGTATAGGGTCGAACTGCCCTTGACCTCATAAATCCGCGCAAAGCCCTTGATATTAGGGAGTGAAACTCTGTATCTGAGAATCATAACTTGTTTTTTTGTTAAAGTTTTATCTGTTTGTCAAATCGGAGCCAAAGGTATAAAATATTTCCGTCCCGTTGCAAAATAATTTTAAAAGCCTTAATTTTGGATTCTGTATGGATAAGGATAAAACGCAGACGGAAGATATATACAGAAGCATATCTTCTAATTCCCGGGGACTGTTCAAGGATAATGGAAGCCGGTTTATCGCGTTTGCCTATCCCGTCGAGACTGAGGAGGAAGTGAAGGATATAGTCGCCTCTTTGAAAAAGGAATACCATGATGCAAGACATCATTGCTATGCGTACCGGTTGGGATACAATGGTGACAGATTCAGGGCAAATGATGACGGCGAACCTTCTTCGACAGCCGGGCGGCCTATTTTGGGGCAGATAGACTCAAGACAGTTGAAAGATGTGCTCGTTGTGGTTGTAAGATACTTCGGAGGCATCAAACTCGGAGTCCCCGGTCTGATAAGAGCATACCGGACTTCTGCAGCCGATGCGCTTGACAATGCTTCCATAACGGAAAAGATTGCAGGAAAGAGATTCAGAATAAATTTTTCATATCTTGGAATGAATCCGGTCATGAAAGTCATGAAGGATATGGGGCTGGATATGCTTAAGCAGTCGTTTGATATGAACTGCATGATCGAGACTGTGGTCAGGTTGTCACAAGTCGATGATTTTACCGATGCCCTGTCCAAGGTGGAGGGCTGTTTTGTTGAGGAATGTATATAAATGTCATATGGAACCGAAGAGAGAAAATTTATCAAGGAAAAGTCTGATTTCCATACAGGATTTTTCAAAGGATGAAATCATTCATGTTCTGGAAGTGGCCAGGGATTTCGAACGTGACCGTTCACAGAAACTTTTGGAAGGGAAGGTCATCGGCAGCCTCTTCTTCGAACCTTCGACGAGAACCAGACTCAGTTTTGAAACGGCTGTAAACCGTCTGGGAGCGAGGGTAATCGACTTTTCCGATGCAATGAATACGAGTGTCAGCAAAGGGGAGACTCTCAAGGATACCATCAAGATGGTGTCGAATTATGTTGATATGATAATAATGAGGCATCCGCTGGAAGGCAGTTCCAGATATGCATCCGAAGTTGCTTCTGTGCCTGTAGCCAATGCCGGAGACGGTGCGAACCAACATCCTTCCCAGACCCTTCTCGACCTGTATACTATAATGCAGACCCAGGGAAGGCTCGAAAACCTGACTGTCAACATGGTAGGTGACCTGAAATATGGACGGACGACACATTCGCTCTTGCAGGCTCTGTCGCATTTCAATCCCACGTTCATCTTCACGGCTCCGGAAGAACTCAGAATGCCTGAAGAATACAAGACTTTTCTTGATGAAAAGGGTATAGCCTATAAGGAAACAACCTCTCTCGAAGAGTATATGAATGACTGCGACATCCTCTATATGACAAGGGTGCAGCAGGAGAGATTCACTGATCCGATGGAGTATGAAAGGGTAAAGGATGTGTACAAACTGACCGCACCGATGCTGTCATCGGTAAGGCCGAACATGAAGATACTTCATCCGCTTCCGCGGGTCGGGGAAATCGAGCAGGATGTCGATGAAACACCTTATGCCTACTATTTCAAACAGGCAGAGAACGGCCTTTACGTTAGGATGGCAATAATCTCATATCTACTTGGTTACAGATAAATACAAGCGTCATGACACATACGGATAAAGAATTGGTTGTAAGCGCACTTGAAAACGGAACCGTACTTGATCATATTCCGTCGGAAAACGTATTCAAGGCAATAGACATGCTCAATCTGAAAGGTGAAATTTCCAGAATAACCATCGGTGTGAATCTGGAAAGCAAACTTTATGGACGTAAAGGCATCATCAAAATTGCAGACAGGTATTTTCTCGATGATGAATTGAACAGGCTGGCACTTGTAGCTCCCAATGCTACGGTGAACATAATCAGGAATTTCAAGGTCGTGGAAAAAAAGAAGATTGTCATGCCGGATGAAATAGAAGGGTTCGCAAAATGCAAGAATCCGAAATGCATAACGAACCATCAGCCTATTAAGACGCGTTTCAAGGTGCTCGACCATAATGGTGAAATTTCCCTGCTTTGCCATTATTGCGAAAAAATCACGGATTTGAAAGGTTAAGAACTTTTTTTGTTATATTTAAACGAATTTTATCAAAACAGTTATGAAAAAGGTCCATAATTTCAATGCCGGCCCGTGCGTACTGCCGGACCAGGCGATAGACAAAGCTATCGAGGCATTAAAAGATTTTGAAGGGACAGGTATGTCTGTAATCGAGGTCTCCCACAGAAGCAAGGAGTGGGGAAAAGTCATGGATGAATGTCGTTCCCTGTGGCGGGAGCTTCTTGATATTCCCGATACCCACGAGATCCTGTTTCTCGGAGGAGGTGCCAGTCTCGAGTTCCTTCTTGTTGCGATGAATTTCCTTGAGAACAAGGCGGGATACCTTGAGACCGGTGTTTGGGCAAAAAAGGCTCTGAAGGAAGCAAAAGGAATCGGTAATGCC
This sequence comes from uncultured Bacteroidales bacterium, assembly GCA_949300335.1. GTDB lineage: Bacteria > Bacteroidota > Bacteroidia > Bacteroidales > UBA932 > Cryptobacteroides. The sequence goes on from CASGDV010000023.1 coordinate 62,703, forward strand.
TATGCAGTGGCTTCGTCTGCGGACAGGACTTATAGTTATATCCCCAAGAACTATGAGATCCCTTTCGATCTGGACTATTTTCATATTACCACGAACAATACCATCTATGGTACGGAAATAAGCTATGATATGGATTGTCCCGTACCTTTGATTGCCGACATGTCATCGGATATAATGAGCAGACCTGTAGACGTGAGCAAGTATGCCCTCATATACGGAGGCGCCCAGAAAAATGTGGGGCCTGCGGGAGTGGCTTTCGCAATCGTACGCAAGGATGCCCTGGGAAAAGTTACGAGATATATACCGTCCATGCTGGATTACAGGGTTCATATAGATGGCGGCTCCATGTTCAATACCCCTCCGGTATTCCCTATTTTTGTCATGAAGGAAACCTTGAAGTGGTTGAAGGAACAGGGAGGTGTGGAAGCCATCAGCAAGGTTAATAAAGAGAAGGCTGCATTGCTGTATGCTGAGATAGACAGGAACAGACTGTTTACCGGAACTGCGGCGAAAGAGGACCGTTCCATCATGAACGTATGTTTTGTAATGGCCGAGGGATATGAATACCTTCAGGATGAATTCATGGAATTCGCAAAGTCCAAAGGAATGGTCGGCATAAAGGGGCACCGGTCCGTAGGAGGATTCAGGGCATCGATTTACAATGCATGTCCATTAGAGAGCGTATCTGCCCTTGTGGATTGTATGAAAGAGTTTGAAAACATGAAAATAAAATAGTTCTTGCCATGAAAGTTCTGATAGCGACTGAAAAACCGTTTGCTGCAGCTGCGGTGAACGGAATTAAAGATATTTTCGGGCAGACCGGACATGAGGTTGCCCTTCTTGAAAAATATTCTTCCAGAGACCAGCTTATTGCGGCTGTGTCCGATGCGGATGCGCTGATTGTAAGGTCCGACAAGGTCACTTCCGAAGTAATCGATGCCGCATCGGCTCTGAAGATTGTTGTCCGTGCAGGAGCAGGTTATGACAATATAGATCTTGATGCCTGTACTGCGAAAGGAATTGTCGTTATGAATACTCCGGGACAGAATTCGAATGCTGTGGCGGAACTGGCTGTGGCAATGATGATATTCATGTCCAGAAACAAGTTCAATCCCGGAACCGGCTCTGAAATAAGCGGGAAGAAAATAGGCATCCAGGCTTACGGTAATGTCGGACGGCTTGTGGCGATAAAGGCAAAGGCGCTTGGGATGGATGTAATGGCCTACGACCCGTATGTGTCACCGGATGCCATGAAGGCTGACGGCGTGATACCTGCCGATACCCTTGAACAGATGTATTCCGAATGCAATTTCATCTCGCTCCATATACCTGCGACACCACAGACTGTGGGATCCATCGGTTATAATCTCATTTCGCTTATGCCGAAGGGCGGCTGCCTGATGAATACTGCCAGGAAAGAAGTCATAAACGAGGCGGAGCTTGTAAAAGTCCTGACTGACCGTCCTGACCTCAAATATGTGACCGATGTTGCTGCCGCATGTCAGGAAGAACTTAATCAGAAATTCTGCACCAGGGTTTTCGCTACGCCTAAAAAGATGGGAGCAGAGACTGCTGAGGCTAACATAAATGCCGGTCTGGCGGCCGCAAGGCAGATTGCAGACTTCTTTGAGACAGGCTGCCTCAAATTCAAGGTCAACTGATATTAAAATTATATAACACTGAAACAGGATGGTGAGAGTAAAGCCTTTTGCTGCCTTGCGGCCGCCGCGTGAGTTTGTTACGGAAGTGGCTGCAAGGCCTTATGATGTATTGAATTCCGAGGAAGCGAAACGTGAGGCGGGAGAAAAATCCCTGCTTCATATAACGAAGCCCGAAATAGATTTCGAACCAATAGCCGATGAGCACAGCAGTCCTGTTTATGACAAGGCTGTGGATAATTTCAGAAAATGGCAGGAAAACGGGTGGCTCGTCCAGGACGGGAAACCATGCTATTATGTGTATGCGCAGACAATGGACGGAAGGACACAGTTCGGACTGGTGCTATGTGCCCATACGGATGATTATTCTTCCGGAGCAATCAAAAAACATGAATTGACGAGGAAGGACAAGGAAGATGACAGGATGGTGCATGTTATGATCCAGAGAGCCAATATAGAACCTGTATTTTTCGCATATCCTGACAATAAAGAACTGGATGAAATCATATCCAGGTATATTGGAGGAGAACCTGAATATGATTTTATCGCAGATGACGGCTTCGGACATCATTTTTGGGTAATAGACAATGATGATGACATCAGCAGGATTACGGACATTTTCAAGGATATTCCGGCATTCTATGTCGCTGACGGACATCACCGGACTGCAGCTGCAGCAAGGGTCGGAGCAGAACTCAGATCCGGCAATTCTGGCCACACGGGAGAGGAGGAATACAACTATTTCATGGCTGTCGCCTTTCCTGAAAGCCAGCTCAAGATTATAGACTATAACCGCGTAGTGAAAGACCTGAACGGAATGACCCCGGATGGTTTTCTTGAGAAACTGTCTGAAGATTTCATCATAAGGGAAGTCGGAGATGACGTTTACGTCCCGGAGCACCTGCATAATTTTTCCATGTATCTTGCCGGGAAATGGTATTCCCTGGATGCTAAGGAAGGCCGCTATGATGATACCGACCCAATCGGGATTCTGGATGTTACCGTACTTTCCAATCTTGTCCTTGACAAATTGTTGGGAATAAAGGATTTGAGAACGGATAAAAGAATAGACTTTGTCGGAGGTATCCGGGGTTTGGGTGAATTGTCAAGAAGGGTTGACAGCGGTGAAATGGCTGTCGCCTTCGCATTGTATCCGGTTTCCATGAAACAGTTGATTGAAATAGCGGATACCGGGAACATCATGCCTCCGAAGACAACATGGTTTGAACCGAAACTCAGAAGCGGTCTGGCAATTCATAAATTTTGACTTGATAATATAGAAAATAAAAAGTTTGATACTATTATGCAACGATTTATTCTGTTCCTTGCAGTTATTTGCGGACTTCAGTCCCTGCCTGCTTCAGCCCAGACAGAGCAGCAAGATAAGAAAATAATGACTCCGTGGGGAGAGTCATTGGATACCGATAATGTACTCCCTGAATATCCGCGTCCTCTCATGGTGCGTCATGACTGGATCAATCTCAACGGGTACTGGGATTTTGCCATTATAAAGGGTGATTCCGAAGAAAAGGTTGATTGTCCTACAAGGATTCTTGTACCTTTCCCCGTTGAATCGGCTTTGTCTGGAATAGCGGAGAGAGTGACTGAAAACGACAGAATGTGCTACAGAAGAACATTCGAGATTCCGAAAAAATGGTCCGGTAAAAGGATTCTTCTTCATTTCGGCGCTGTCGACTGGAAATCCGAGGTACATGTCAATGATATAAAGGTAGGAAGCCATACGGGAGGTTTCACTCCTTTCACCTTTGATATTACTGACGCACTGGATCCGAAAGGAAGCAACGAACTTGTAGTGAATGTATGGGATCCCACCGACAAAGGCTATCAGCCGAGAGGAAAACAGGTGTCAAACCCCGGCGGAATCTGGTATACACCTGTTTCCGGCATATGGCAGACTGTCTGGATCGAACCGGTGCCCGAGAATCATATCACCGATCTTAAAATTACTCCGGACATCGATGCCGGATGTCTGGAAGTTTCTGTAGGAACCGGAGGAGCGGAATCTGTCCTGGCGGAAGTTCTTGTCTATGACGGCAAGGAACTGGTGTCAAAAGGTAAAAGCATTAACGGAGAAGCCGTTTCTGTCAATATGCCTGCGGACATGAAGCTATGGTCTCCCGACAGTCCTTTTCTTTATGACCTTAAGGTTCGCATCTATTCCGACGGGAAAATGACGGATGAGGTTGAAAGCTATGCGGCGATGAGAAAATTTTCCATGAAAAGAGATGAAAACGGTATCATGCGCTTCCAGCTAAACAACAGGAACATATTCCATTATGGTCCATTGGACCAGGGATGGTGGCCTGACGGACTTTATACAGCGCCTTCCGATGAAGCGCTGGCTTATGATATACGCAAGACCAAGGATTTCGGGTTCAACATGATACGGAAACATATCAAGGTAGAGCCGGCACGATGGTATTCATGGTGCGACAGGCTCGGAATAATCGTATGGCAGGATATGCCAAGCGGTGACCGGGGACCGGAATGGCAGAACAGAAAATATTTTGACGGAATCGAAGTGAAGCGTTCCGAAGAATCCGAGTCTTGTTACAGAAAAGAATGGAAGGAGATAATCGATTATCTCTATAATAATCCTTGCATCGGTGTTTGGGTCCCGTTCAATGAGTCGTGGGGGCAATTCAAGACTGCCGATATAGCGGGGTGGACGAAATCATATGATCCTACCAGACTCGTAAATCCTGCGAGCGGAGGTAATTTCTATACATGCGGCGATATCCTCGATTTGCATAATTATCCGGCTCCTGATATGTATCTTTATGATGCACAAAGGGTTAATGTTCTGGGTGAATATGGCGGCATCGGTCTTGTCGTCAAAGGTCATCTCTGGGAACCCGACAGAAACTGGGGTTATGTTCAGTTTGATTCTTCAGAGGCTGCGACCGCCGAGTATGTGAAATATGCCAGAATTCTCCAGACTTTGGTCGAAAAGGGCTTTTCAGGTGCTGTCTATACGCAGACGACGGATGTTGAAATGGAGGTAAACGGTCTCATGACCTATGACAGAAAGGTCATAAAGCTCGATCAGGATATATTGCATGAGACAAATACAGCCGTAATCGAGTCGTTGAAATAGCTGCGGCTATATTTCTGCAAAAGGAATCTTGTAATCGCTCTCGTAGACTTTCTTGTATTCGTTTACGAACAGCGAGTAGGACAACATTGCCTCTTCATTCATTTTCAGCTTTTTCTGTGCGCGTATCATGAAAGTCAGGGCTTTCTCGTCGAGTGGGTCTATTTCGAAAAGCGACTCGCAGATTGAAATGACTGTCTGGTATTCCTTGTTCTCATATTCCTTCTCGACCGCAATTCCGAGTATGTTCTCTACATTGTTGTCTACGGTTTCCTTGTAGCTGTCGAACATCGGGTCTTCAAGGAACTTGATGAAGCGGCCTCTGGATATTATGTCAAGGATATTTCCAATATTCTTGTCAATATCTCCTTTGGTGATGTTCAGAAAATCAGAGTAGTCGCAATAGAAATCGTTGCCGGTGACAAATTTGAAATGCCCGTCTTCATATACCAGTTCCATATCTATGTTTTTCAGGAGCTTGCGTATATGATTAATTGTTACTCCTCTGGAGTTCTTCGCTTTTTCCTTGGACTTGTCAGGCCATAACAGACTCGTGAATTTCATCGATGAAATTCCTCCGTTGCCGCTGTTTATGAAAATGAGAATCAGGGCCTCCCTTAATTGGGTGGAAAAACTGATGGCCAAATTGTTGTTCTCCTTGTCCTTGATGGCAAGATCACCGAACAGATATAGTGAATTCGGCCTGGTCTGTTTTATGATGATAGGTTTCTTTTTTTCCTGTATCTGTATGTTTTCCTGAATGTCATTTCGGGAATCTTCTGCCGCAACGGCAATCTCTTTTCCTACTTTTCTCCTGTTCAGGACATTGAGAAGAATGAGAATCGAGATTATCAGTATGAAGAAGCCGAAAGATACTATGATAACCCTTTCAAAAATCCCCGAATTGCCGTACCGCATCTCGGATTCCGTCAATGGCGGGAAAATTATTGAATATATCTTCAGATGCGATCTTATATCGTCATCTTCAAACTCCTGTACGGTAACAAACATTTTTTCAAGCTGTTCGTCATAGTACAGATTTGCATTGGTGGTTATTTTGTCTGAATGTATCGGTATGCTGTTTCCTACTTTCGTGTATGATCCGTCCTTTATCGAAAACTTGTATAGCTGCAGAGAGGAATTGGAAATACTTTCAGGGTAGCACAGCGTATAGAAACTGTCTCCCTTGACAACGAGATTTCTCAGAGGAACGGCATCAGCTTCATTCCACTCGGCCTTCCAAAGAAGTTCCGAACGTCCCGTTTCCAGATTTACTCTGTGTAAATCATAGAAATAGCGTCTTCCTACAACCTGTTCTCCAGATTCGTTGCCCATGCCTCCGAAAACATACAGATTTCCCTTGTCGGCTCCTATGGAAGTGAAGTAACGCGGATAAATGATATCTCCATGCAGCATCGGACCTTCATTCCATTTGTTTGTGACAAGGTCGAAGTTGTAGAACTTGCCGTTGTAACGCATGTTCCCGAATCCTCCGAATATATAGTATTTCGAATTATTCAAATCGAGAAAGCTTGCATGGTGATGCAGCTGCATTGAAATATAATCATTTGAAATACTGTGCCAGCTGCCGGATGACTTGTCGTAAAATGCCATGCTGGCGTAATGTTCCGGATCTGTATCATTGTATACCTCATATGCGTACAGCCGCTTGTTCAGGGTATCCGTAAACGAAAGTCCGAGCTTCATCTGCACCGGACATCTGTTCCCGAATATTTCGACTTTAGTGGAGTTGTTTACAACATTGTATGTGTAGAGTGTATCCCTGTTATAATAATATATGTCTTTCGTGGACACGTCATATCCTGCTGCCGCAACCCTGTCAGATGAAAAACTGCCTATAAGTTTCCATGCCATTGCTTCATTTATCAGCCATTCCGGATTATTGACGATTCCATCGATACGCATGCTGGCATCCGTGGCTATGTTCCCTTCCTGTTCATCTAAAGGGAAAAACCATTTCTTCCTGTCTCCGATTTCGAGATTCTTGATTGCAAAAGACGGTACATCTATTATATAGTCGCTTTTACCGAAGAAAATTTCTGGTCTGTAGCTTTTCTGCGAGAATACGGTATATCCCGATGAGAATCTCTGGCCGTTTATATTCAGGATTATCGAATCCTTCTGGAAATCGAATTTCAGAGAAGTCTTGTACCACATTCTGTAATTCATGGAAGTCTTCTTTATTTCAGCCTTGATCAGACTGAATTTTCCTTCTTCGTTAAGTCTGAACTGGAAGGTGTCGCCCTGACCGTCATAGAAGAGATTGAACACCCGCTTTTCCTTATTGTCTTTTATCCGCAGTATATAGCCGATTTCAGATATGTTGTACAAGGCAAAGTCGAATGAGATGACGAGGCTGTCGCGCATTTCAGGTTTTGCACGTCCGAAAACTCTGAATGAAGTCCTTTCATCGATCTGCTTTTCCATCCCGGAGAATTTCAGACCTTGAGAGAATGCCGGACAGGCAAGCAGAAAGGACAGAATTGCAATCAGCAGGAACTGAAAGGGGGGGGGGTAGCTTTTTAATAGTGTCATGCGGCATATACGTCATGTAAAATAATCGTGTGTTATCCTTGGAAAGTCAAGTCCTGCAAATGTAATAAAAATTAACCTTTGTTTCTATAAACAAAGATTAATTTTAGATATATAACCCGATTATTTAAAAAGTTTGCTCAATCTTTTTTGTGTGGTTAAAATAATTAAATGCAGTTTTATTCTTTGATAACCACAAATTAACCCAAACGATAACCCCCTCTGGTTTACTTTGCGTTAATCTTGTTTTTAAAAGCCTGTCTTGGGGTTTAAAAACACATTAAAATTAATACTTAATTAACAATCATTTAACTAAAACTAACTAAAAAATGAGAATGAAATCAGTTTTTAGAGGAATTCTCTGGGCATCTGTCCTTTGTTTCGGGTTGGCATTTGTCAGCTCCTGTCAAGAGGACGGTCCTGCCGGCGGAGATGTCGAAACTACCGTAGGTAGTATTTCCGGTGTTGTTACTGACACTGACGGTCAGCCTATTTCTGCGGTTGTCGTAGCTGTCAAGGATTTTGACCAGACTGCCCAGACAGCTGAGGATGGTACTTACTCTTTGCCTAATGTCTCATTCAAGGGTGTAGCATTCGTAACCTTTACAAAGGAAGGGTATTCGACTATCGGAATGACTGTTCCAGCCGATCATTTCGTAGATGGCCAGATTGTTCTCAATCCGGTTATGGAATTCGGTAATGCTGTCATCAAAGGTACCGTTCTGGATGGAGGAAATTCAAATGCTCCGTTGAAAGACGTTACTGTAAGCATTGGAATTCAGACAACAGTTACTGATGAGGCCGGTGCCTATACTTTCGAAGGTCTGACACTTCAGGATTATGAAGTGAAATTTACGAAAGCCGGTTATCCCGAATATACAAAGAAGGTAACCAAAGGAACATTGATCGCTTCGGACGGTACAGTTGAAATCGGTTCTGTCATTTTGGGTGGTGCTGAACTTCTTCCAGGTCTTGCAATACAGAATTTGATTGACGCTGATGAGTGGACATTCAATGACTATCGTGGCGGATATAGCCGTGGTGGCGGAGTAGTTGACTGGTCAACCTCTTTCATGTCAGCTCAGATCAAGTTTGCTGGAATCAACTGGGAAATGCAGAATGAAGGATGTACTCTTAGAGGAGAAAACAATGGTTCAGCTGCTGAGAATCTCAATGACTTTGCAAGTTTCTGCTATGGAAAGAAGTTGATTACTGAGGACAACAAGATCTTCACTATCTATGCAAGAACACATCAGGGTTCACTTTCTACTCCTGCAAAATGGGGAGTTGCCGTAATCGATATGTCTGCCGCTTCTCCAAAGGTTGATGTGGTCGGTGGTGTACGTGAGCATCCATCAACAGACTATACAGAATTTGAATTCGACCTCAGCGACTATGTCGGAAAAGAGGTTGTTATAGCTCCGGGTATATATTATACTACATGGTGGGTTCAGTTGTGTCTTGCTCACTTCTCTTTTGCAAAGGAAAAGAATATGGGTGACAATTATCTTCCTGGAACTCCGGTTTCCGGCCTGACAGCTGACGGACGGGATTCAGACTGGCATATGACTCAGGAGATGGTACGTTCTACGATGACTCATCCGGGAACATCTTTTATTGGGTATATTCCTAATGGAATTTCAATCAACAATAAGTCAAATCCTGCATATCAGCCATTGCACGGAACTGACAACATCATGTCGGAGTGGGCTTTTATGTATGTGAATAAGGATACGGAACCGCTTGCAAGTGAGGGCTTTGTAATCAAGACAAGGTCAGGTGTCTCTGCTGACTACAATGTTCCTGAGTCTTATTTCTATAACAAGTTTGCAATAAATGCCGCAAACAATGAGATGGTTATAACTGTAAGGAATTTCGATGCATCCGTACCTACGATATTCAAGGTTACTGCAATTACAGAGGACGGTAAGGTATCGCATCTTGCTCCTGTATCCAATACTGCTCAGCAGGCTGCTGCAGTTTCCGGAGGCAACGGTTGCTGGAGTTTCATCAACAACCAGGGAAGTACCGGAACTCCTGATGAATATGCACAGTTCGTATATGACCTCTCAAGCTATACCGGTGAAAATGTCATGATAACTTTGGGCGTATTCAAGGGTGACGTTTCAGACGGCGAACAGAAACTTTGCATTTACGGAATCGATTTGAACTAGTTTTAGAATATATATCGGGTTTGTACTCATACGGATAACAGTGGGTATGGGTACAAATCCATCTATATAAATTATGAATAGACTGAAGATAATATTACTGGCTCTTTTATGTTCTCTTACTGCATGTGCTTCATGCTCCAAGAATAATGGAGATTCAGGTACAGACGGTAACGATGGACATATAACTTCAGAGAATAAGGTGGAGCAGAATCTCCTTCGTTCCATGCAGCTTATCGACAATGCCATGTCCAATTATTTTGATGGGACTGCGATGTCTCGGTACTACAATCCTTATACGGGAGTGAAATCGGACGAGATAGGCAGTGTATGGATGTATACTTCCGCCATCGAAGCTGTCAATGCGGTGCTTGCAGGCCTTGATGCCCAAAAGAATGAGGGTGACAATACCTTGTATGACAAGTACTTTACAAAGTACTCATCATTGTTGTCAAAACTTTTTGATGGCTTGGCATATTATGAAGGAAGTTTCAGACTGACTTCATTTACAGGTACGAACGACTGGTCCGTTTATGCTGTGAACCGTGCATCTTCTCCGGGAAGTGCGAATGTCACGGGAGTCTTGAATGTTTATGATGACCAGCAATGGCTGGTACGTGAACTTATAGAGTCATATAAACTCACAGGCGAAAACCGATATCTGGAAAAGGCTGAGTATCTTGCTTCCTATGTCCTTGACGGTTGGGATTGTACTCTTGATGAGAACGGCAATGAAAACGGAGGTATTCCTTGGGGACCGGGCTATACAACTAAACACTCATGCAGCAACGGACCATTCATAAGTCCGCTGGTATGGCTTTCGGAAATGTATAAGGATAAATCCGATGTCGTCGACTACAAGTATATCGAAGCTTCCGGAAGCAGGGTTTCCAAAAGCATGCTGAAGTCTGAATATTATCTCATGTATGCCCGTAAGGTGTATGACTATATGAAGTCACATCTCTATATTCAGGAAAGCGGAGTCTATGATGATATGATGGGAGGTATCCAGAATGATGACAAATATATCATAGAAAACGGTATCGCATATGAAATGGTGGACGGAGTAAAATATCGTGCTAATACGAAATTGAATGACAGGGTCGGACCTCCGATTTCGTATAACAGCGGTACCATGCTTTCAGGAGCTGCGGATTTGTATAGGGTGACATCTCAGTCCAATTATCTGGAGGATCTTGAAAAGCTGACTGATGACAGTTTCAAGTATTTTGCCAAAAAAGATGTCTCCGTAAAGGATTATTATACTTATACGATAACTGGCTTCAACAATTGGTTCAATGGCGTGTTGTGCCGCGGTTATGTTGATGCTTCAGAGCATACGGAGAAGGCTGCCTTGCCGGTTAAGAGCTTTCAGGATAATCTGGATTATGCATATGATAAATTCCTTTATCAAAATATGTTGCCGGAAAGTCTTCTAGGCGGTTGGAACAGGGATACATCAAAAAATTCAGTTGAAGGTATGTTCACTTTTGCATTTGCTGCCGAATATGCAGTATTGGCGAAATATCTCATGCTAAACTAACTAATTCTAATATAACCCATTAATTATGAAGAAATACGATAATAAATCGTGCTTTTCACGCATCTTGGTTGCGTTGTTGATTTTCTGCGCACCGGTTTTGATGCATGCCCAGAATACCATTGAGGTTTCTGGTACGGTAATCGATGACACAAACCAGCCCGTCATCGGTGCGAGTGTTATGGTCAAGGGCTCCAATACAGGTGTCCCTACGGATCTGGATGGTAAATACACAATATCTGTGCCATCTAACGCAGTATTGGAATTCTCCTTTGTGGGGTTAGCAACCGTCACAGAAAATGTCAACGGCCGTTCGACGATCAATGTTGTGATGCAGGCTGACCAGACTTTCCTTGAGGCTACAGTCGTAGTCGGTTACGGTACACAGAAGAAAGGTTCCATTTCCGGTGCGGTTTCAGGTGTAGGTTCTGATGACATCATCACGACAAAATCCGAGAACCCTCAGAACATGCTTACCGGTAAGGTTCCTGGTCTCCGTGTATGGCAGAAAACCGCAGAGCCTGGTTCTTACAACAATGCATTCGATATCCGAGGTCTCGGTTCACCACTTGTAATTATCGACGGTATTCCGCGTACTGTAGAGGACTTCCAGAGACTCAATGCTCAGGATATAGAAAATGTATCTGTCCTGAAGGATGCATCGGCTTCCATCTATGGTGTCCGTGCAGCAAACGGTGTCGTTCTCGTTACGACAAAATCAGGTGGAGAAGGCAAGGTTTCTGTAAATTACAACGGTTCCTTCACTTTCCAGACGCCTTCAAGAATGCCTAAACTTGCTTCCGTATATGACGCTATGGATTTGTTCAACGAAAAATCCATGAACAATATCAACGGAGGAAATATACTTTATGATGAATCGTGGTATGAAGAGTATAGGAATGGAACAAGAAGGTCTACGGATTGGAATGAACTCGTTTTTGCTGACTGGGCTCCTCAGACGCAGCATGATCTTAGTATTTCCGGTGGAACAGAGAGAGTTCAGTATTATGTAAGTATGGGCTATCTCTATCAGGAAGGTTTCTTCAAGTCAGGTGACCTTAATTATGGTAAATACAACCTCCGTTCTAATGTGAAGGCAGAGCTTGCAAGGGGACTTGATTTCAATATCAATATCGCAGCTTTGGCTGACCAGCAGCATAATCCTTATACTAATTCCGTAATGCTTATCAGAAACTACTGGAAACAGGGTATGTTGTATCCGGCATATGCAGACGATGAGAATACGATGTTGAACTATGAAGGATTGGATCTTGATCAGAATACTGTTGGTATGATGACTTCCGATATATCTGGTTACAGACTTTACAAGAAAAAGACTTTCCAGTCATCGGCTTCGCTCGAGTATGACTTCGGTACCATTTCAAATGCTTTGAAAGGACTTTCTGTAAAGGGTGTATTCAGCTATGACTTCCGTTATGATGACAATGAGGAGTTCCGCAAGGAATATTATGTATATGCAAGGAAAGATGACGGAACCTACGATCAGAAGGTCTTCAATGAAAGTACACCTAACAGATTGAAAAAAGCTTCATATAACAAACAGCAGGTGCTTGCACAGGCTCTCATAAACTATGACAGGACTTTTGCAGAAAAACATAAAGTCGGTGCCCTGCTTGGTTGGGAAGTTCAGAAACAGGAAGGTAACAACTATTTTGCGCAGGGCGAACTGATGTTCGGTACACCTTATTTCACTGCATTGGCAAAGGATAATCAGACAGTCGGTATTGATTCCGGTCTGCGTTCTTTCTATGAAATAGGTTATGAAGCTTTGATAGGACGTTTGAATTACGTATACGATGACCGTTATATCATCGAGGGACAGTTCCGTTATGACGGTTCGTCTAAGTTTGCTCCAGGTCATCAGTGGGGATTCTTCCCTTCAGTATCAGGTGCTTGGCGTATTTCCGAGGAACCGTTCTTCAAGAACAGCTCTGCATTGTCATTCATCAATCAATTGAAACTTCGTGCCAGCTACGGTATCCTTGGAGATGACAGCGGCCTGAACTATGAGTGGCAGACAGGTTATGAGTATCAGGGAGGTTCATCAAGTGATAACGGATATTACAATGGATATGCTCCTGGATATATATTTGATGGGTCATTCGTTTACGGAGCCAATCCTATGCCTATTCCGAATGAGAATATTACATGGCTGACATCGCATACTTTCAACGTGGGTGTTGATTTCGAGGCTTGGAACGGCAAGTTGGGCGCAGCATTCGATTATTTCCACCGTGCAAGATACGGTATTTTCAAGCAAAATTCAAATGAACTGCCTACGGTAGTAGGAGCTTCACCTTCAATGGAAAATGCAGACAGCGACAGCCATATGGGTTTCGAACTTGAACTTTCACACAGAAACAGGGTTGGTGATTTCTCATATGAACTCAAGGGTATATTGACAATCACAAGACAGAAATACCTTGTGTCCGTAACAAAGGGTAACTATGGTAACTCATACGACAAATGGCGTAACGACAACCTGAATGACCGTTACCAGGGCGTCCAGTTCGGTTATGAAAGCGCTGGCCGTTATGAGAGCTGGGAAGACATATGGTCTTATCCTATTTACAAGGAAAATGGTATAATCCCTGGTGACTATAAATATCTCGACTGGAACGGCGATGGTGAAATCAACGACAAAGATAAGCATCCATATGCATTCGACCAGACTCCGTGGATGAACTACAGTTTGTCTTTCAATGGAGCATGGAAAAGCCTGGATTTCAGCATATTGCTTCAGGGTTCAGCTCTCGGTTCAATGTCATATGCAGAACCATATTATTCAATTTGGGGTAATGGAGCTCTTGAGATGTTCCTTGACAGGTGGCATCCGGTAGATCCAATGGCAGATCCGTATGATCCGAATACAGAATGGGTATCCGGCCATTATGCCATGATGGGACATACTCCGGATGCAAACTCTGACTTCAATCGTGTCAGCACTGCATATCTGAGGTTGAAGAGCATCGAGATCGGTTATACACTTCCGCGTTTCAAGAATGCGCAGAACTTTGCTTTGAGAGTATTCTTCAATGCTTATAATCCGTTTACGATTACAGGCGTGAAGTTCCTCGATCCGGAGCATCCTGATTCCGACTACGGTCGTCTGTATCCGTTGAACAAGACTTATACTCTTGGTTTGAATCTCTCATTCTAATTAAATCAGTGTAATTTAAATTGAAACAATGATGAAAAAATCTATATTATTTTCACTTGTCTGCCTTTTGATGATCACGTCTTGTGTCAACATGGATCTCCCGTCTAAGAACAAGATATCCGATGATGACCTCATGTCGACTCAGTCAGGTATGGCTATTTATATGGCAAGATTGTATAGTCTTCTGCCGGTAGAAGACTTCAAATATATGGCGCAGTGGGGTATTCCGAGAAGGAGTTCATGGCTCGGATGTCTCGGTATCGAAGGAACTGGTGAAGCTCTTACCCGAGACGGAATATGTACATCTTTCACTGGGGAAGAAGATTCATACTGGAGTGAGCCTTTGAAACTGATCAGAGAGGCCAACCACTTGATTGCAACTCTTCCTGAATATAAGGACAATTATGCCGAGGTTTCTTTCAATGAATACCTTGGAGAAGGTTATTTCGTACGTGCTATGGCTTTCTATCAGATGGCCCGCAGGTTCGGAGGTATTCCTCTCCCATTGACTGAAATAGAGTATACTCCGGATGAACCGGAAAAAATGGAAGTTCCGCGTTCTTCCGAGGAAGATACTTGGAATCAGATTCTTGCAGACTTTACTACTGCTGCCGAACTTCTGCCTCAAACGGCAGCCAAGAGCGGTTATGCAAATAAATATGTAGCTCTTGCATACAAAGCAGAAGCAATGCTTTATGCCGGTTGTGTGGCCAAGTACAACGAGACTGTTGCAGGACGTTTGACCGGTTTGGGAGAGAAAACAGGAGTTCGTGTTATCGGTTTTGCCAGCGACAGATGGCAGGAAGCGTCAATCAAATATTTCACGGAAGCCTACAAGGCTGCAAGGGAAATCATGAAAGACGGTAAATACAGCCTTTATAAGGCAAAATGGGTTGCAGGTGACAAGGAAGCCATATATCAGAATATGGTTGATATGTTTAGCGACCTGTCGAGTCCAGAGAATATCTTCGTAAGGGAATATAGCTATCCTTCTCTGACTCACGGTATTGATGCATATAGCTCACCTTATTCATGGCGTGCTCCTTTGAGTGCCGGAACTTGTCCAACTCTTGATTTTGTCGAGCTTTTTGACGGTCTGCCTCGTTATCCGGACGGAACGCTCAAGGTTACGGATGGTAACACGAATACAGAAGGAAATTACATCCTCTATGACGATCCTATGGATCTTTTCAAGGATGTGGAACCTCGTCTCCGTGCATATGTGATCTTGCCTATGGATACATTCAGAAACAAGGAAATTGAGGTTAGGGGAGGAATTTATACCGGTGCACTTCCTATCAAACCGCTTCACAGCGATTATTCATATCAGACTGCAAATGTTGAATATCAGCATCTTGAAGCTTATACAGGATCTCCGAAAACACTTTATCTGAGTCCGAATGCATTGACTTCTCAGGAGACTGTAGAGGTAAAAGGTGAACAAATGACAGCTGCAGGATATGAAGGACCTTTCTATTCTAATGGTGAGGCTACTATAACCGGATTCTATCTTAGAAAATATCTTGATCCGAATATGAAGCTTGAGGATATCGGAGAAGGCAAGTCAGACCAGCCGTTCATTCTGATGAGATATGCTGACGTTCTTCTCGCTGCTGCAGAAGCTGCCGTTGAACTTGAACTTGCCGGTGCTCCTTGTCCGGTTGACGGTGACAACATGCTTCAGATTGCTACAGATGCCATCAATGACATCAGGGAAAGAGCTGGTGCAGAACTTCTCACTTCGACTCTGAAGGGAGATATCGAAAGCCGCAACATCGTCCGCAAGGAACGCCGTAAAGAGCTTGCTTTCGAGCACAAGTCAAAATGGGATATCAGGCGTTGGAGAGTCATTCATGAAGAAGGCAGAGACGGATTCTGGGGAATGGAAAAGGATGCATCCACATACAGTTCCGGTATCCGGTTCATGTTCCGCGGACTTTATCCGTTCTATTCTACCGAAGCCGACAAATATTTCTTCGATGCTCATTTCCAGTGGGTGGCAAGAAAAACTTTCAGCTACAATGTCGTTGATTACTATTTTGAAATACCTTCGGGAGAAGTTTCAAAGAGTAAAGTGATAGATCAGCAACCAAACAGATAAAAAGAGAGGACCAAATATGAAAAAAATATTATCTTATACTTTAATTGCTTCGGGATTGCTTTTGGCCAGTTCCTGTTCATTCTTCAAACTGGACAACTATGAGGCGCCTGAAGAGACTCTGAGAGGTTCAGTAGTAGACATTCAGACAGGTGCTCCTGTCCTTACCGACCAGGGATCCGAGGGTATCAGGGTCCGTCTTACTGAAACCAGCTGGGAAGGCAACGTCAATCCGCAGGATTTCTACTGCATGCCTGACGGTACATTCCAGAATACGAAACTTTTCGAGGCTGACTACAATATCCGCGTGGACGGTGCGTTCATTCCTATCGTAAGGGAAGATGCAGACGGAAATGTCATTTCCGACGAGTCTGTCAATACTCATATTAAAGGAGAGACCGAGGTACAGTTTCAGGTTTATCCGTTCCTCAATGTAGAGATTGTCGGTGTGCCTTATGTAAAGAACGGGCAGATTTATGCTGACGTCAGGGTTACAAGGGCCGTTTCTCCTGAGAAATTCAAGGAGCTCGTGGAGCCTATGGGTGACTACAATGATGAATTTGTCAATATTACCGATATCCAGTTGTTCGTAGGTTATTCTTCTACAATGGGTTACCGCGCAAGGGATACGAGATGGTCAAATGCTATTGAATATGCAGGAAATTCTTTCGAGAAATTCCTCGGCCAGCCGATAACGATCAATTCTTTGGGATCCATCCCTTCCGGAAGGAAAGTATTCATCCGTGCTGCTGCACGTATAAATTACGATACTCCGAGGGGTACCGGTACAAGAAGGTGGAATTACAGTCCTGTAATGGAAGTTCAGATTCCGTAATTTCTAAAACCTGAACCGGTCGATTAAATGTGAGGGGATGTTTGATCTTTTTGAACATCCCCTTTTATTTAGGGGCAAATGAACGGGCCCCGGAATAATGATTATCTTTGCAATCTGTTTTATCACTACTTAATTTTTAATTGCTAATTACTATGAAGAAGTTGTTGATGTCAGCTTTGGCAATGGCTTCCCTTGTTGCGTGCAACAGCGGGACCGGGACCGAAGTGAAGGTCGAAGACAATGTGAAGACGACTTTCCAGTCTTCGAGGGAATGGCGCCCTACGATAGATAACCGCGGGGATGCAGTAATGGTTTATGGAGTCAGCGGCAATCCGTCCGACAAAGGGGATATCCATGTGTTTGAAAACAGGGTAAAGTCCTGGAGAGACAGAGGGTATATCGTACATTTCATGACCGGTATCGCATGGGGCGGTTATCAGGATTATTTTACCGGAAAGTGGGACGGCAAGATGCATCTTGACGAAGGTCAGGTTACCGCTGCAGGAGATACCATATGGCACGGTCGCATGGTACCATATATTGTTCCTTCTGAAAATTACCTGAAATACATGAAGGAAATGCATGTAAAGAGGGTTATTGATGCGGGAATCGATGCAATTTTCATGGAGGAACCGGAGTTCTGGGCAAGAGCCGGATACAGCGAGTCATTCAAAAGGGAATGGAAGGAGTATTACGGTTTTGACTGGAGACCTCAGCATGAATCTCCTGAAAATACATATCTTTCCAACAAATTGAAATATCATCTGTACTACAGAGCTTTGAACGAGGTGTTCACTTATGCCAAGGAATATGGAAAAACAAAGGGAATGGATGTGAAATGTTATGTCCCGACACATTCTCTTGTAAATTATTCACAGTGGAAGATCGTCAGCCCTGAGGCAAGTCTCGCATCTCTTCCTTGTGTGGACGGTTATATAGCGCAGGTGTGGACCGGAACTTCAAGGGAACCGAATTACTATAATGGAAAACCTCGTGAGAGAGTCTTTGAGACGGCTTATCTCGAGTACGGTTCGATGGAATCAATGACAGCCCCTACCGGAAGGAAGATGTTCTTCCTTACCGACCCTATAGAGGACTGGCCGAGAGACTGGGTCGACTATAAGATGAATTATCAGGCTACATTTACCGCTCAGCTTCTTTATCCGAATATCGCAAACTATGAAATCATGCCTTGGCCTGAAAGAATATATGAAGGCCTTTACAAGGTGAGCATGGACAGTGATGAGAAAGCAAATATACCAAGGCACTATTCTACCCAGATGCAGGTGATGATCAACTCACTGAACAAGATGCCTGTTTCCGAGAATAAAGTTTCAGGTTCGAACGGAATCAGCGTCCTTATGGGCAATTCATTGATGTTCCAGAGATTCCCGACACACGAAGGATATGAAGATCCTCAATTGTCAAACTTCTACGGTCAGGCACTGCCTCTTATAAAGAGAGGTGTTCCCGTAAGGACGGCACATCTGGAGAATCTTGGTTTCAAGGAGGCTCTTGCATCTACCAAAGTGCTGCTTATGTCATATTCGAATATGAAGCCTATGGAGCCAGAAGCTCACAAGCATCTTGCAGCATGGGTGAAGAACGGCGGCGTACTTGTATACAGCGGCCGTGACAACGATCCTTTCCAGACAGTCCAGGAGTGGTGGAACACGAACGGAAACTCATATGCTGCTGCTTCCGACCATCTGTTTGAACTCATGAATATTGCAGCAGGAGCCCCTGAGGGTATATATGAATACGGAAAGGGTACCGTATGTATCCTGAGACATGATCCTAAGGAATATGTATTGGCTGAAGGCGGTGACAAGGACTTTATCGAGACTGTAGAAAAAATGTATTCGGAGTATGCCAAGGCTGGAAAACTCGAGTACAAGAACAGTTTCTATCTTGAAAGAGGACCATATGATATAGTTGCCGTTGTTGATGAGAGCATCAGCGACAAGCCTTATACTGTGAAAGGTATGCTTATCGACCTGTTCGATCCTGAACTTCCGATATATACATCGAAAGATGTTGTTTCAGGAGAAGAGGGCTATTTCCTTGATGTCAACAGGATTGCAGACAAGGCAAAACCTCAGGTTCTGGCAGCAGCCAGCAGAGAATATGATGAGAAGATTGACGGTAATTCATATTCTTTCGTTGCCAAGAGTCCTATCAATACTACGAATGTATCACGTGTATTGCTTCCGGCAAAACCTTCCAGCGTATTGGTAAACGGAACGGAGGTCTTTGACGAGGCTGCATGGCATGAGGCAAGCAAGACTTACCTTGTCAAATTTGAAAATAATCCTGACGGGGTTTCTGTCAAGTTTGTCTGGTAGCAAGAAAATTGTCCTATAGAAAATCTTTAATCCAATGAAATCTTTTGACAGGACACCGGTAACCAATGTATTGTCGGAAGATTTCATTTTTTATTAAATTTCAAATAATTTACTGTATGAAACCGAACCTAAGATTACTGACTGCGCTTTTGCCGGCGTTTGCTGTTGTGTTGTCATGTTCAGTGGAAAAGTCGGATTTTGAAGTGGTGTCCAATGAACTCAGGGCACCTGCCTATCCGTTGGTCACGATAGACCCGTATACAAGTGCATGGTCCATGACCGACAATCTTTATGACGGTCCTGTAAGACATTGGACCGGGAAGGAGTTCCCGCTTATAGGCGCCTTGCGTGTAGACGGAGAGACATTCCGGTTTTTGGGAACCGAGGATGTGGAATTGAAACCTGTTGTCCCGACATCCCAGCAAGGACAGTGGTATGGTAATTATACTACATCGAAGCCGTCAGGGAAATGGACTGCATATGGATATGACGACAGCTCATGGAAAAGAGCCGAAGGCGCGTTCGGTACAAAAATAAACGAGCCTATAGCAAAGACTGACTGGACTACAGAAAACATATGGGTGAGAAGGACTTTCACATTGGATGAATCTCTTGAAGGCAGGAAGGTTTTCCTTGAATTCTGCAATGATGATGATGCGGTATTTTATATCAACGGCATCGAAGTTCACAATACCGGTGCTGTATGCAGCAAGAATGCGATAGTGAAAGTTCCGGATGAAGTAGTGGCTACCATGGTAAAGGGAGAAAACATAATTGCAGCGGAATGCCGCAATCCGGTTGCGAACGGTTTGCTGGATTTCGGAATTCTGGTCCAGAAGGAGCTTCATACGGCTTTGGAAAATACTGCGGTACAGACTTCTGCAGATGTTCAGGCTACGCAGACGCATTATTCTTTCAAATGCGGAGGAGTTGATCTGAAACTTACATTCTCCGCACCTCTGTTCATGGATGACCTCAAACTCATGAGCCGCCCGGTAAACTATATATCATACGAAGTGATTTCCAATGATGGCAAGAAACATGATGTCCAGCTGTATCTTGAAGCTTCTCCGAGATGGGCTCTGGACCAGCCTTATCAGGAATCCGTGACAGAGAAGTTTTCTGACGGCAATCTGCTTTTCCTCAAATCGGGAAGCAAGGAACAGAATATTCTGGCCAAGAAAGGTGATGATCTGCGTATAGACTGGGGATATTTCTATCTTGTTGCGGAAAGCAAAGGCACCCAGGCTGTTATCGGCTCAGGGGAAGATATGAGAAGCTGTTTCGCGGACGGTCTGGCTCCGACATCTTCCGAAACGGGTGAAAATGAATCAGGTAAAATGGCTTTTATCCGTAATCTCGGACAGACTTCACGTTCGTATGGAAAATTCATGATCGGGTATGATGACATTTATTCAATTCAGTATTTCGGCGAAAATCTCCGTCCGTACTGGAATGCCGACGGCAGCAACAATATAGTGGACGAATTCAAGGCTGCCGACAATGAATACGCTTCCCTTATTGCGAAGTGTTATGAATTCGATCTGAATCTCATGAATACGGCTGCAGAAGCCGGCGGCAGAGAATATGCCGAATTGTGTGCACTTGCATACCGTCAGGCGATTGCGGCGCATAAACTGGTGGAAGCTCCGGACGGAGACCTTCTGTGGCTTTCCAAGGAAAACAACAGCAACGGTTCCATTGGTACGGTTGACGTTACCTACCCTTCTGCTCCGCTGTTCCTGTATTACAATACGGAACTGGCAAAGGGTCTTATGAATCATATCTACGATTACAGTGAAAGCGGAAGATGGACCAAGCCGTTCCCGGCACATGATGTCGGAACTTATCCTCTGGCCAACGGACAGACCTATGGAGGTGACATGCCTGTCGAGGAATCCGGAAATATGATAATATTGACTGCTGCCGTATGCCGGAAAGAGGGTAAGGCTGATTATGCGGCAAAACACTGGGATATGCTTACTCTTTGGACGGACTATCTTGTTGAAAAAGGCCTCGATCCGGAAAACCAGTTGTGTACTGATGATTTCGCCGGACATTTTGCACATAATGTCAATCTTTCCGTAAAAGCCATCATGGGTATTGCTTCATATGCTATGATGGCTGAGATGCAGGGCTATTCCGATGTGGCAGAAAAATATTCGGGAATAGCGGAGAAAATGGCATCCGAATGGGAAAAGATGGCTTTTGACGGAGATCATTACAGGCTTACATTCGACAAACCGGGCACATGGAGCCAGAAATACAACATGGTATGGGACAAACTTCTGGATCTGGATGTGTTCCCTGATACAATAGTGGAGACGGAACTTGCATATTATCTGAAAATGCAGAACGAATACGGGCTTCCTCTTGACAACAGGATGGAATATACAAAGAGCGACTGGATTATTTGGACGGCAACCATGGCTGGCGATAATGAAACTTTTGCTAAATTTGTAACCCCTCTGCATAAATTTTATGACGAGACTGTGGACAGGGTTCCGATGTCCGACTGGATATGGACAGACAAGCCGAACTATCGCGGTTTCAAGGCCCGTTCCGTAGTAGGAGGATATTTTATAAAGATGCTTGACAACTGATAACATATTTAATATAATTTAAACTGATGAAGAAAAGAATTTTAATGACACTTGGAGGCCTGCTTCTGGCAGGTGTCCTTGCATCTGCAGGACAGAAGGAACCGGTGGACTATGTCAGTCCTCTGGTAGGTACATTGTCTAAATTTGAATTGTCCACGGGTAATACTTATCCGGCCATTGCCAGACCTTGGGGAATGAACTTCTGGACACCTCAGACGGGAGAGATGGGCAACGGATGGGCGTATGTCTATACCGCCGACAAGATAAGGGGACTGAAGCAGACTCATCAGCCGAGTCCGTGGATCAATGACTATGGCCAGTTCTCGATTATGCCTGTGACAACCGGACCGGTTTTCGACCAGAACGAGAGGGCGAGCTGGTTCTCTCATAAGGCTGAGGTTGCAAAGCCGTACTATTACAGCGTATATCTGGCAGATCATGATGTCGTTGCTGAACTGACCCCGACAGAAAGGGCTGCAATGTTCAGGCTTACATATCCGGAGAAGGAAATGTCCTATCTGGTTGTCGATGCCTTTGACAACGGTTCATATGTTAAGGTAATTCCTTCCGAAAACAAGATAATCGGTTATACTACCAAGAATTCAGGCGGTGTTCCTTCGAATTTCAAAAACTGGTTCGTCATCGTTTCCGACACTCCGTTCGATTTCGTTTCCGTTGCAAAGGATAACCGTGTTATAGAAAATACCCAGGAAATGAAAGCGAACCATGCCGGTGCAATCGTGGGTTTCAAGACTTCGCGCGGTCAGCAGGTTTCACTGAAAGTCGCATCTTCATTTATCAGCATCGAGCAGGCTGAAATCAATATGAAGGAGTTGGGGAACAAGGATTTCGATGCGCTTGCAGCAGAAGGACGTGACAGATGGAACGAAATTCTCGGAAGGGTGGAGGTCGAAGACTCCAATATTGATAATCTAAGGACTTTCTATTCATGTCTTTACCGTTCTGTCCTGTTCCCTCGCGACCTGTCTGAAATAGATGCTGACGGCAACAGGGTGCATTACAGCCCGTTCAATGGAAAGGTATTGCCGGGTTATTTGTTTACGGATACAGGATTCTGGGATACTTTCAGGTCATTGTTCCCGTTGCTGAACCTGATTTATCCTGACATGAATGAAAAGATGCAGGAAGGTCTGGTCAATACATATCTCGAGAGCGGTTTCCTTCCGGAATGGGCCAGCCCGGGCCACAGAGGATGTATGGTAGGCAACAACTCGGCTTCAGTCGTTGCTGATGCATGGATGAATGGAGTCAAGATAAAGGATATCGAGATTTTGTGGGAGGCAGTCAAGAAAGGCGCAAACAGCGTGCATCCGCAGGTATCTTCGACAGGACGTCTCGGATGGGAAGAATATAACGAACTCGGATATGTCCCATGCAATATAGGAATAAACGAAAGTGCAGCAAGGACATTGGAATATGCATATGATGACTGGTGTATCTATACTTTGGGCAAGGCTCTCGGTAAGCCAGAAAGCGAAATCGGTATTTATGCAAAGCATGCGATGAATTACAGGAATCTTTTCGATCCGGAAAACAATCTCATGAGAGGAAAGAACGAGGACGGTTCATTCCAGTCTCCTTTCAGCCCGTTGAAATGGGGTGGTGACTTCACAGAAGGAAACAGTCTCCACTATACATGGTCAGTCTTCCATGACCCTGCAGGACTTATCGAACTTATGGGCGGCGAAGAGGCTTTCTGCAACAATCTTGATGAAGTGTTCAACATACCTCCGATCTTTGACGAGAGCTATTACGGTGCCGTCATTCATGAAATCAGGGAAATGCAGATTATGAACATGGGTAACTATGCACACGGAAACCAGCCTATCCAGCATATGATATATCTTTACAACTGGGTCGGCCAGCCATGGAAGGCGCAGCAGCGTATCCGTGAGGTGATGAACAAACTTTACAGTGCAGCTCCGGACGGATATTGCGGTGACGAGGATAACGGACAGACTTCCGCATGGTATGTATTCTCTGCATTGGGATTCTATCCTGTATGTCCCGGCTCCGGAGAATATGCTCTCGGAACTCCGTTGTTCAAGAAAGCGTATATCAACCTTCCTTCAGGCAAACGCGTGGAGATTTCTGCCGAGAACAACAGCGAGGAAAACTTTTACGTAAATGCGATGACTGTGGACGGAAAGAAGTATACGAAGAACTATCTTACTCATGAGGAACTTGCAGACGGTGCGAAGATCGTGTTCGACATGTCATCAAAGCCAAATACCAAGAGAGGAACAAATCCTAAGGACTATCCTTACTCCTTCTCTACAGCAAAATAGACAGATGCCGTTCAGCGGTATCCCGTTATAAAAACAAGAGGCCGACTCAAAAGCAATTTTGGGTCGGTTCTTCTTTTTAAGAAGAGTCAGCATTGTTCTGTCAAGGTTCCGGCTTCGCCTCCATCCACCCTCCAGACGAGTTCGACTTCGTCTCACTCGCCCAGTCGGGAGCCGCTCACAGGCCGCGGCCGGCCAGCCTTTCCAGACTCAATGCAGCCTCTTCTCCCTCTTAAGCGGAACAGATAGCCAGATTTGCATTTAATGGCAGGCTCTCCTGATGTCCGTCATTGGCTACTAGGTATTTCCTTAGATTATGCGCGAGAACGACCAGGCCGAACGAAATATTATCATTGGAAATCGTGTCGGGATGACATGAGGAAAACCGTAGCCGCCCGTGGCTTCGTGAACGGGAGGAGCCCACGCAGTGGGAGGGATTTAGTTTTCCGATGTCATCCGACCGTATTACGTAAAAAAAGAGAGTGACCTTTTGGGGCACCCTCTTTTATAATGTGCAATATATCCCTGGTACCGGCTAGATCAAGGCCTCTCCAGTCATGGCTTCAGGTTTCACAATTCCCATGAGCTTGAGGATGGTAGGAGCTACATCGGCAAGTTTCCCGTCCTTAACCTTGTCCACTCCTGCATTTATCACGATGAACTGCACAGGATTAAGGGAATGGGCCGTATTAGGTGTTCCGTCTTCGTTCACGGCGTTGTCGGCATTCCCGTGATCGGCAGTCAGAAGAACAACATAATCGTGCGCTATTGCCGTTTCCACCACTTCCTTGACGCAGTTGTCAACTGTCTCGACAGCCTTGCATATCGCAGGATATACTCCAGTATGTCCGACCATGTCACCGTTGGCATAGTTCAGGATAATCATATCTTCTTTTCCTGTCTTGAGGACCTTGACAAGTTTTTCCGTAACTTCAGGTGCGCTCATTTCCGGCTGGAGATCGTAAGTTGCAACCTTCGGTGAGTTTACGAGAATTCTGTCCTCATTTTCGAACTGGGCTTCGCGGCCTCCGTTGAAGAAAAATGTTACATGTGCGTATTTTTCGGTTTCCGCAATCCTCAACTGGTTTTTTCCTGCCTTTGATACTATCTCGCCGAGAGTGTCATGTACATTCTCTTTGTCGAACAGTATATGAAGGCCTTTGAAATTAGCATCGTACGGTGTAAGGCAGCAGAAATAAAGAGGCATTGTCTGCATACCGTAATCCGGCATGTCTTCCTGGGTGAGAACGGAAGTTATTTCACGGGCCCTGTCATTTCTGAAATTGAAGAAAATAACGGCATCTCCTTCCTGGATTTTTCCGATTGGCTCTCCGCCATTCCCGACGATTGATACAGGTTTGATGAATTCATCCGTGACACCATCATCATATGAAGCCTGGATAGCTTCGGTCGCAGATGTAGCCTTGACACCTTCTCCCTTTACAAGAAGATCATACGCAAGTTTAACTCTTTCCCATCTCTTGTCCCTGTCCATAGCATAGTATCTTCCGCATACTGATGCCACTTTTCCAGTAGTTTTGGCCATTTCGGCTTCAAGGTCTGCAACGAAGCCTTTTCCGCTTTTCGGGTCTGTGTCTCTTCCGTCCATGAAGCAATGTACGAAAACGTCCTTGAGGCCGTATTCCTTGGCAACGGCAAGGAACTCGTAAACATGTGCGAGAGAACTGTGTACGCCTCCCATTGATGCCAGTCCCATGAAATGCAGCTGTTTTCCTGTCCTGGCAACGTAGTCGTATGCGGCCTTGATTTCCTTGTTTTCAAGCAATTTGTGATTCCTGCATGCTATGTTGATTTTCACGTGGTCCTGGTAAACGACTCTTCCGGCGCCGAGATTCAAATGTCCGACTTCGGAATTTCCCATCTGTCCTTCAGGAAGACCTACATATTCTCCGCATGCCTGAAGATGGCTGAACGGATATTTTGCCCTGAGTGAGTCGATATATGGGGCTCCCTGTGTGTAGATTGCATTTGATTTGTCATGTTTGCCCTCGCCCCAGCCGTCGAGGATCATCAAAAGAACTTTTCTGTTCATAATATAAATGTTTAAATTAAAATTTCATTAAATCAACCCGATGAGGCAAGCAATAATTGTGCAATATCTTTGAAAAATGCAAATTATCATTAATTTTGCCTGATTGTAACCGGGTAATGTATCCGGCCTGCAAAGATAGTCAATTGCAGGATAGAAAAGTATAAGAAAAACAAATTATTATGTCAAATAGAAATCGCCGCTCCGGAAGAAAGGGAAAACAGGTAGTCGGAGGAAAGAAAAGGAAAGTTTGTGCCGAATATACGGGACGTGTCCAGATGACACGTGAAGGTTATGTTTTCGTAATTCTGGAAGGAGATGAAAATGATGTTTTCGTCAAGGCGTCCAAGACACGCGGTGCGCTTAACGGGGATATTGTCAGAGTTGCAGTGACAAAGGAGAAGACTGAAAACAGGAAACGGGAAGGTGAGATAAAGGAAATTCTGGAAAGGTCTGTTAAACCTTTTGTAGGGATTTTCCATGCGGTCGGAAATCAGGTTTGGGTCCTGATGCAGAGCCGTGTCATGCCATACGACATTTCTATACCTTTCGATACCCTTGAAAGGATGAATGACGGTTCCTCTTATATCGTCAGGGGACTTTATGAATCCGATGGAGATGTGAAAAGGGAAATGATTGCGCGTACCGGAATGAAGGTAGCCGCTGTTGTCGACGGTTGGGAAAAGAACAGCCCGAATCCTGTCGGACATATTGTGGACGTGTTGGGTGAACCGGGAGAAAATGATACCGAGATGCATGCCATTCTTGCAGAATATGCCCTGCCTTACCGTTTTGAGCCGGAAGTTTCTAATGCAGCAGATTCGATTTCCGATGAAATTACTTCCGAGGATATAAAGGAAAGACGGGATTTCAGGGATATCCTGACGTTTACCATAGACCCGGCCGATGCAAAGGATTTTGACGATGCCATTTCTTTCAGGCAACTGGATAACGGCAATTATGAAGTCGGTGTGCATATAGCCGATGTGACTCATTATGTGACTCCGGGTTCTCCGGTGGATGAGGAAGCGAGGCAAAGGGGTACTTCCGTATATCTTGTTGACAGGACGGTCCCTATGCTGCCGGAAAAACTCTCCAACAAGTTGTGCTCGCTCCGCCCTAATGAACCGAAACTGACTTTTTCGGCGGTATTCGAACTTACGCCCCAGACACGCATAGTTTCACGATGGTTCGGAAGAACTGTAATTAATTCCGATTACCGTTTTGCCTATGAAACGGCACAGCAGATAATCGAGGCCGGGGAGAAGGCTATGGAAACTGATATGTACGGAGGTACAGACGGACTGCATTCTTCGGTGGACAACGGTGTCACGACAGACTGCCTTATTCCGGATAAACTCAAAGAGGCTGTCCTGACTCTCAACAATCTTGCTGGAAAATTACGCAAAAAGAGGTTTGCTTCTGGAGCAATCAGTTTCGAGCGCCCTGAAATGAAAGTGGAGGTAGATGACAAAGGGCGTCCGATAAATGTATATCAGAAGGTTTCGAAGGAAGCGAACTGGCTGATAGAAGAGTTCATGCTGCTTGCAAACAGATGTGTGGCTGAATTCGTGGCAACAGGCTGCAAGACATCTGAAAACGGACAGCGGAAGCGTGTCGCGAAGACCTTTGTATACCGTATCCATGATGAGCCCAATCAGGAAAAGCTGGAAAATCTGAGGTCGTTCATAAAGAATTTCGGATATACGATGGGACCTGCCAATGACGGAAAGGAAATTTCCCGTGAATTGAACAGTCTCTTCTCCCGTGCAAAGGATACACCTGAATTCAATGCTATTGAACTGTTGTCTCTCAGGACCATGGCCAAAGCCAGATACAGTACGGACAACATAGGTCACTACGGCCTGGCTTTCAGGTATTATACCCATTTCACTTCTCCAATCAGACGGTATCCTGACATGATGGTACACAGACTCCTTGCCCGTTATCTTTCAGGAGGCGATTCCGTTAAGAAAGATTTCTATGAGGGGCTTTGCAAGTATGCATCCGAACGGGAAATGGTCGCTGCGGATGCGGAACGCGCCAGCATCAAGTACAAATTGGTGGAATTCATGCAGGACAAGGTAGGATATGAGTTTGAAGGACATATATCAGGACTGACGGAGTGGGGAATGTATGTGGAGATCGAACCCACCAAGATAGAGGGAATGGTTGCCTTGAGGGATATCCATTCTGATTACTATGAGTTCGATCAGGAACGATACAGGATTGTCGGGAAATCTTCCAAAACAGTCTATAATCTTGGGGATCCGGTGAAAATCCGCGTGAAGAAAACGAATCTTGAACAGAAACTGCTGGATTACGAACTGGTGGAAACCGGATACGAGGAGCGTGATGCCGTGCGTGAAGAATATGAAAGACACAGGGACAGTGTTTATGTACACGGAGCGGACGGACCTTTTGACAATGTCAGTCCAATGTCCGGCAAATCAGCGCGCAAGGGTAAATCCGCGAGGAAGCCGCTTCAACGGAAAAAGAAAAGATAATCTACATTGCAGCTGGCCGTGCAAGTCTGGCCAGCTGTTTTTTGAATCTGGTGAAATAGAATATTCCGGCTATGGTCAACCCCACAGGAAAACCGATCCAAACTCCGACCACTCCGAGGCGGAATGTGAATCCGAGCAGATATGCTGCAGGAATTGCAATCAGGAAATAGCTGACAAAAGCCATCGCCATGATGGGTTTAACATCCTGTATCCCTCTCAGGGCATTGCAGTAAAGCAGCTGGAGACTGTCTCCGAACTGGTATGAGAATAATACGAATATCAGTGACAGGGACATCGAGATCACTTCCTGCGATTCGGTGAAAAGTCCTATTACCTGATGTCTGAATATGTATATAATTATGCAGAAAGTTGCGGAGAACATTACGGACAGCATGTATCCTTTCGTTGCATAACGGTTTACGGAACGCAGATCATGTCTGCCGTATGATGAACTTATGAGGACGGATGTTGCCGAACTGAGACCGAGAAGCATCATGAAAAATATCTGGGATATCGTCAGGGCGACCTGATGGGCTGCGAGGGCCGTCGCTCCGAGCCATCCTATCATTACCGTGCTAATTGTGAATGTGGATGTTTCCATTCCGGTCTGCAAAGCCAGCGGATATCCCATATTGAAAAGATGCTTCATATCCTTGCTTTCTGTCCGCGCTTTTCTGAAATACTCCGAGTAGGAACTGAATCTTTTGGACTTCATGAGGTATGCTGCAAAGGCCGCAAACATTACTATGCGTGAAAATAGCGTGCTTATTCCTGCACCTGTCAGCCCGAGTTCTGGAAATCCGTATTTTCCGTAAATAAGGAACCAGTTCCCGATTATGTTGAGCAGATTTCCGCACATGAGAATCACCATTGATATCACCGGCTGGCAGATGCCGTCGGTAAACTGCTTGAGCGTGTTGAATCCGAGCGCGAATATCGTGGAAATCCCCACAATCACGAAATATGGCTTTATTATCGGTAAGAGCGCTTCTTCCTGTCCGAAATCGTCTATGAAGAAATATATTGCCGCAAGCAGCAGAATGGATATGGCGGCGATTATGGAATTAATCGTTATGCCGCTTCTGACGGTGCGTGCAATGCTTTCGTAATCCTTTCTTCCGAATCCGGCTCCTATTACAGGCGTCATTCCGTTGCAGAACCCGAGTTCCGTGAAAATGAAAAGATTCATTATCCCGTTGACAAAGGAAGCAGAGGCAAGCTCGTTTACTCCATACCAGCCAATCATAATGTTGTCGGCAAACCCCAGAATGATTACGCAGGCCTGCCCCAGCATTACAGGTATGCCTATCTTCAGTATGTTTCTTATTTCTTCGATATGTTTTCTTTTAGAAATTCCGCCATTGCCCTCAATGCCTTTCCTCTATGCGATATGGCATTTTTTTCTTCTTCCGTAATGTCTGCCAGAGTTTTTCCCGGGTATTCGGCCGGAATGAATACCGGATCATATCCGAAGCCTCCATGTCCGCTTTTGCATTTCGCTATAGTGCCCTCAAGCGTGCCTTCGAAATAGTATTCCTTTCCGTCAAGTATCAGTGTGATGACGCTTTTGAATCTGGCCGAACGTGAGGCAGGGTCCTGTTTCCCGAGTCTTTCAAGTTCCGCAAGCAGTTTGTCCATGTTCCTGTTGAAGTCCTTTTCTTCTCCTGCAAATCTGGCAGTATGTACTCCTGGAGCTCCTCCAAGCGCATCCACTTCAAGTCCCGTGTCATCGGCAAAGCAATTCATGGAACTTCTTTCGAAAACATATTCAGCCTTTATTTTCGAATTGTCCTTCAGTGTTTCTCCCGTTTCGGGTATGTCTTCGGTTATTCCGGCTTCGGCAGAACCTGTAAGTTCAAAATCTTCTCCCAAGATCTCCGAAGCCTCGCGTAGTTTTCCGGGGTTGCCCGTAGCAAATACCAGTTTCATAGTTGCCTGTATGATTGTTTTTATCCAAATCGGGCGCAAAGTTATCAATAATGGTCCGATATATGCAAATTTTCTTAAATTTGTAGGTTAATCAAATATTGTTCTTATGAGGAGAATCTGTTTTTTTACAGCCGCGATTGTTGTTGTGGCTTTGTCTTCATCCGTTGCATTTGGTCAGTCGAAAAGTTTCAGACTTGGGCAATGGGTGGAAATTTATGACTCTGTGCTGAAGGAACTGAACATGTCTTATGTGGATTCCCTGCCTTTGGACAGGATGATGAAGGCTGGAATAGATGCCATGCTTGAAGAATTGGATCCCTATACCATATATGTACCGGAAGAGGAGAATGAGGACCTGCAGATGATGCTGTCAAAAACCTATGGTGGGATAGGCGCGATAATCTATAAGAAAAAGGAAGGGAATGTCATAATCAATGAACCTTATGCGGGTTCTCCTGCATATAAGAACGGCCTTGTATGCGGTGATGAGATAATTGCAATCGACGGAGTGCCTACGAAAGGTCTGGAATCCAAGGAAAGCAGCGACAGGATGAAGGGAAAGCCAGGTACACCTGTCAAATTCACAGTCAGGAAGCTCCGTACCGGAGATACCGTGAATGTGGAAATAATACGTGAAAGAATACATATTCCCGATGTGGAATATTTCGGTATGGTCGATGATACTACCGGATATATATTGCAGACTGGGTTTACCGAGAATGTATCGGATGCGGTAAGAAATGCGTATTTTAAACTGAAAGAGGCCGGAATGAAGCGTCTGGTTCTGGATCTGAGGGGAAATGGCGGCGGGCTCATGCCGGAAGCGATAGATATAGTTTCGTTGTTTGTTCCCAAAGGGTCTCTGGTTGTTTCTTCAAAGGGAAGCACGCAGGAATCATATCGTGAATACAGGACGACATCAGAGCCTGTAGATACGGAAATTCCTCTTGTTATCATGGTTGATTCCGGTTCGGCGTCTTCGTCTGAAATTGTTTCCGGCGCCATTCAGGACCTTGACAGGGGAACTATAATGGGGCAAAGGACATACGGGAAAGGTCTGGTGCAGTCGATGCGTCCGATCATATATAACGGACAGCTCAAGATAACGACTGCAAAATATTACACGCCAAGCGGAAGGTGTGTACAGGCGATAGACTACAGTCACAGGAACGAGGACGGTAGTGTCGGGCATATCCCGGATTCGCTGACTTCGGAATTCAGGACTGCGAAGGGCAGGATAGTACGTGACGGTGGCGGAATTACTCCGGATGTGGAAATTGAATATCCGAGATACAGCCGCCTGGTTTATTCGCTCGTCCTGTCAGGAGTAATAGACAATTATGTCCTAAAGTATGTAAGGGAACATGATTCGATCGCTTCCGTTGATGAATATCATTTCACCGATGAGGATTTTGAGGATTTCGTAGAGTTTGCAAAGACACAGGAATTCGATTACAGGAGCAGTGCAAAGACTTACTTTGACCAGATGAAGAAAGAACTGGAAAAGGACGGTCTTGCGGACAATATGAAAGCGGAGCTGGATGCTTTGTCAAAGGCTATCGAAATGGACAAGGAAAAATTCATACGCCTGAAGAAAGATGAAATCATTCCTTTCATTGAAGAGGAGATAGTTGTCCGTTACTGGTATCAGGAGGCTGGAATAAAGGTAAGACTCCGCTATGACGAGCAATTGAAGAAAGCTCTCGCATATGGTAAATAATACCGAACTGATTGTCCTTCATCTTACCAAAACCGGAGATAAATCCCTTGTTTTGCATACTTTGAGCCGGGATTACGGCCGCAGAGCTTTTTTTCTCAAGGGAATCGGACGAAAGAATCCGATGTCGCTTTTCCTTCCTTTGAGCATTCTTGAAGCGGAGGTAAGGGAGAATACGTCATCTTTTCTTTTTCAGGTCTGCAATCCTGTTTCCGCAGAAGCTTTGAACGGATTGCGGAACGACATGTATAAGAATGCGATTACAATGTTCCTGAGTGAGGTTCTTTTCAAAGTCATAAAGGAGGGGGCGAACGAGGACGGCCTTTATTCGTGGTGCAGAAGCAGAATTATCTTGTTGGACAGGATGGAAGGCAATTTCAGTAATTTTCATATTTATTTTCTTCTTGAGTTGGCGGCAATTCTGGGATTTGCCCCGTCGCGTGCCAGTCTTTCTCCTTTCATTGCCGGAAACGAGTCTGCCATGTGTGATTTCCTTACATTACCGTTTGAGGAAGTCATGATGAAGCCTCTTTCCGGAGAGATTCGCAATTCCATGTCCGAGGCCGTTTTGAAGTATATTTCATATCATAGCGATTCAACCTTCAATATCCATTCACTGAAGATACTGAGGGCTTTGTTCGCAGAATAAAGAAAAGAAGCCGGCCCAAAATTGCTTTTGAGTCGGCTTTCATCTTTATTTAAAATATCCGATTTTTAAAACGGAAGGTCATCTTCTGACAGCGGTTCGTCGGCAACAGCTGGAGGCGGTGCCTGCGGAGGCATGTCCTGCTGCTGTGGGGTTTCAGTCTCGATTCTCCATGCCCTGAGATCCGTATACCATTTGTTGTTGTATTCCCGGCTGCTTATGTTGAATGAAACCTTGACCTTGTCTCCAAGCTGGTATTTGTCCAGCTCTTTCAACTTGTCTTCACCCCAGACGCTGAAACAGGCCTGTGAAGGAAAATTACCTTCCTGAAATTCGATTACGAATTCCTGTTTTGCCCACTCTCCTCTTGCTGAAGTCCCTTTCTGAACCATCAGCTTGCGGATTATCTTCCCTTCTAGTTCCAATGCCATAACCGTTATTTTTCAGATTTTTCTTCTTTTGCAGGTGCCTTTCCTACCTTAACGACGTCAACATCGAAAATAAGGGTGGAGTTAGGTCCTATGCTTCCTGTAGGACGCTCGCCATATCCGAGTTCAGAAGGAATGTAGAGTTCAATCTTTCCGCCTTCTCCGACAAGCTGGAGTCCTTCGGTCCAACCTTTAATGACATGTGTGAGGACAAGTTTTACAGGATCTTTCTCAGGATCGCTTGCGTCGAATTCAGTGCCGTCGATAAGGGTCCCCTTATAATGTACATAGACGGTGTCCGTAGGACCTGCCTTTACATCGTTGCCGGGATTGATTATCTTGTACTGAAGACCGCTTTCAGTGACTACTATACCGTCTTTCATCTTGTTGGCAGCGAGGAATTCGTCACCTTTTGCCTTGTTGACTTCGGCAGTGTAGTTGTTGCGTTTTGTAATGAAGTTATTGAACAGTTCGTTCATCTTTTCAGGGCTGACCTTGAACTGCTCGTTGAATTCAGGGCTGTTCATGTCGCCTTCAGCCTTGATGAAATCCATCATGCCTTTCTTTATTTCCGCAAAGTTAAGGTCCTCTCCGAAGTTGTTGGCCTTGATGAAATAACCGAAGTTGACACCGATAAGGTAACTTACCGAATCAGTCTCCGCTTTTGTAGGAAGTGAAGCCGTAGTCTTGACTTCCGGCTGAGAGCACGCAACTGCCATAATCAATGCAGCTGCAGATGCAAAAATGATGTTTAGTTTCATAACTTTAATAATTTATTTTAGTTTGATGTTGTTTCTTTTCCGGTAATATCTGTTCTGCCGTGAGTCCCGGTGCTTTTTCCTTGCATGTAATGCTCAAAGTCAGGAGTCCTATAACGGCAGACAATGCAGATGTTAGCAAAATGCTTATTTTTCCGATGTCTGTCAATGCCGGATCCGAGAAGGCAAGTCCGTTAATGAATACGGACATCGTAAACCCGATACCTCCCAGAATGCCAACTGAAGCAAGCTGCAACCAGGTAATACCGGCCGGTCTTGCCGCAACTCCAAGTTTTATGCCGATGAAACTGGCAAGGAAGATGCCTACAGGCTTGCCGACAAGCAGGCCGAAGAATATGCCGAGACTGATTGTCGGAATTTCCCCTCCGGTGAACGAACTCAGGTCAAGGGCTACTCCTGCATTAGCCAGAGCGAAGAGCGGCATGATGAGAAACGTCACCAGCGGATGCAGCCTGCTCTCCAATCTGTGCATGAGAGGGTCCAGATTTTTGATTTCAGTATGCATGCTGTGAATGATATGCTGCTGTTCCGGATTCGTCAATACCTTTAGGTCGCCTTTGCTGGATTCCTTGAAACGTTCCATCAGATAGGAAAGTTTTGACTGGAACCTCACCTCGTTGATTTTTCCTTTTGAAGGAATCATCATAGCGAGAATTACTCCGGAAATCGTAGCATGTATTCCCGACTTGTATGTGAAGTACCACAGGAACAAACCCGGCAGTATGTAAAATATCTTGCTTTTCAGTCTCGCCCTGTTGAAAATGAAAAGAAGAGCTACTATGAGGCCGGCATAGAGCAGATAATCCAGATGCAGCGCATGATTCGGATAGAAAATGGCGAGAACTATTATCGCTCCGAGGTCATCCACTATTGCAAGGGCGGTGAGGAATATCTTCAGTCCTCCGGGAACCCTGTCACCGAGAATGGATATTATTCCTATTGCAAAAGCTATGTCCGTAGCCATGGGAATTCCCCATCCCTTGGCAGTCTCTGGATTGCCCGCATTGAAAAAGCTGTAAATCAGCGCAGGAACTACCATTCCTCCAATAGCCGCCATTATGGGCAGGACGGAACGCCTGATCGAGGACAACTGCCCTACGAGCATTTCCCTTTTTATCTCGAGTCCTACTACGAAAAAGAAAACGGCCATCAGGGCATCGTTTATCCATAGTCTGAGGCTCATTCCCAAAGAAAAACCGCCTATTGTGATGCTCGCTTCCTTGTCCCAGAAGTCATCGAACCAGCCCAGTCCCGGAATGGTCGCAAAACTTACTGCTACGATGGCACAGATCAGCAGCAAGATTCCACCGGATGCCTCCTTGTGCAGAAATGCATTGAAGGCATGCAGAATTTCGCTGTTCCTTTGTCTCTGGACTCTGGCCGTAGCTGTCCGTTTCGGATCTGTACTGTTAGAACTCATCTGGTGACATGTCAAATCAAACTACAAATATACAATTAATTTTATAAATTTTCTTCAAGTTTTGCCACTTCCGTCAGACGGGACGATTCTCCTGAAAAAACAGTGTCTTCCGATCATCATAAAATTTTGCTCCGGACAAAATAATTCCATATCTTAGTAAAATTAAAAAGCGTAGTTATGGATATCGAATCGTCAGTGCTTCATGCAAAACTCAAGGAGTTTTTTGGTTTTGATACGTTCAAGGGAGATCAGGAAACAGTGATAAAACATCTTATTTCCGGCCGCAATGCTTTTGGACTGATGCCTACCGGCGGAGGCAAATCATTGTGCTACCAGCTTCCTGCCCTCGTAATGGAAGGCACTGCAATAGTGATATCGCCTTTGATTGCACTCATGAAGAATCAGGTGGATGCGATAAGGGGGTTCGTTTCAAAAAATGAAGGGATAGCTCATTTCCTTAATTCTTCCTTGTCCAAGACGCAGCTGAACGAAGTGAAGAAGGATTTGCTGGACGGGGTGACTAAGTTGCTATATGTGGCTCCGGAATCATTGACGAAACCGGAGAACATAGCTTTGCTGAAGGGGGTAAAAATTTCTTTCTACGCCATCGACGAAGCTCATTGCATTTCCGAGTGGGGACATGATTTCAGACCGGAATACAGACGTATAAAGGAGATAGTGGAGGAAATAGGGAAGGCGCCGATTATAGCGCTTACGGCTACGGCCACGCCAAAGGTACAGAGCGATATCCAGAAGAATCTCGGCATGATGGATGCGAAGGTCTTCAAATCCTCATTCAACAGGCCTAACCTTTATTATGAGGTAAGGGACAAGACCGATCCGAAACGTGACATCATAAAGTTCATAAAACAGAATCCCGGAAAGTCCGGAATCATATATTGCCTGAGCCGCAAAAAGGTAGAGGAGTTGTCGAAACTCCTGAATGTCAACGGTATAAAGGCGTTGCCGTACCATGCGGGCATGGATGCGCGGACAAGGGCGGAGAATCAGGACAGGTTTCTCATGGAAGAGGTCGATGTCATTGTTGCCACAATCGCCTTCGGCATGGGTATTGACAAGCCTGATGTCAGATTCGTGATTCATTATGATATACCTAAAAGTATAGAAGGATATTATCAGGAGACGGGAAGAGCCGGAAGAGACGGGAAGGAGGGGCAGTGCATTGCTTTTTACAGTTACAAGGATATCCAGAAACTGGAGAAGTTCATGCAGGGCAAGCCTGTGGCCGAGCAGGAAATCGGCAAACAGCTTCTGCTCGAGACAGTGGCTTATGCGGAATCCAACCAGTGCCGCAGGAAACTGCTGCTGGGATATTTCGGCGAGGATTATGGTAAGGAGAATTGCGGATGTTGTGACAATTGTCTGAATCCGAAACCTCAGTTTGACGGCAAGGAGGACATGTGTCTGGTGATAGAACTTGTCAAGTCAATGCCTGAAAGGTTCAAGACCGAGCATCTGGCAAATATTCTGGCCGGCGAGACCAATGCCCTGATAAAATCATACAAGCATGACAAACTGGAACTTTTCGGCAGCGGCTCGGCGCATTCTTTCAAATTCTGGTGCAGCGTTATCCATCAGGGTCTGATTCTGCATTTGCTTGAAAAGGATATCGAGGCATACGGACTGATATCCGTGACCGGGGCGGGAGAGGACTTTTACAAATCTCCATATACAATCATGCTGACTGGTGACAGGGAGTTCTCTGAAGGAACGGATGACGATGATGATGAGGTTCAGGCCGCAGCTGCCGCCGTAAGGGGAGGCGGAGGAGGAGATACTGTCCTGCTTTCCATGCTGAAGGACTTGCGCAAGGATATAGCCAGAAAGAACAGGTTGCAGCCGTGGGTGGTGTTCAGCGACTCATCTCTTGAGGATATGTCCATAATGTATCCGGAGACGTATGAGGAACTCAAGAATTGTCAGGGCGTGGGAGACGGAAAGGCAAAGAAGTTCGGGAAAGATTTCATCGAACTGATTTCCAGGTATGTTGAGGAGAATGACATAGTCAGACCGGATGATTTCGTCGTGAAGTCGGTGGTGAACAAGTCTGCCAACAAGGTGTTCATTATCCAGAGTATAGACAGGAAACAACCTCTTGACGATATTGCAGCAGCCAAGGGACTTGAAATGGATGAGCTTATGGAGGAAATAGAGGGTATCGTCTATTCGGGGCTCAAACTTGATATCGACTATTATATCAGGCAGACAGTCGATGACGATGTGGTGGAGGATATCTACGATTATTTTCTGAATGATGCGGAATCGGATTCTCTGGAAGCGGCCACGGAGGAACTCGGGCCTGATTATGACGAGTACGAGGTCAGGCTTGTAAGGCTGAAGTTCCTGTGTGAGGTGGCGAACTAGGAAAACCGGGGCCTGCTTCAATCTTATCTCATCGGACTTTGTATGAGCTTGCGGCCTTCATAGTGCGCCAGATATTTGAAACCAAGGTTTTTAAGCATTTCCATATGTTGTCCGAAGTTTTCTCCGACCCTGCCGGGGTCATGGGAGTCTGAACCGAGGCTCAATATTTCTCCTCCCATTTCCCTGTATCTCTTCAGGATTCCCGTATCAAGGACAGTCAGTCTTCCGTTATGTTCCTGATATGTCTTCGTGTTTATTTCCAGGGCCTTGCCTTCTTCTATGAGAAACTTGAATATTTCATCGAAGATGTCAGAAAAGTACCTGTATTGCATGCTGTTCTCCGGATAGCCTGCATATCTTACGATGTAGTCGAAATGGCCCATTATGTCGAAATCTCCGAGCCATTTCATTTCGGTATATAATGTTTCGAGATAATGTCCGTAAGCCTCTTTCCAGTCTTTGTCCCTGTAATAGCTGCCGTAATACGGATCCGTGTCATCGATGTAATGCACGGAAGCTATAATCTGGTCGAAATGATTTATTGACAGTATCCTGCGTATTTCCTGACGACATTTGGAATGAAGTCCTATTTCTATGCCTTTGAGTATCGGATAACCGGTGTCGAGAATGGTTTCCGTTATTTCCTTCTGCTGTTTTTCAATGTCGAATGTTTCTGGCA
Source organism: uncultured Bacteroidales bacterium (assembly GCA_949300335.1). Lineage (GTDB taxonomy): Bacteria > Bacteroidota > Bacteroidia > Bacteroidales > UBA932 > Cryptobacteroides. The sequence goes on from CASGDV010000023.1 coordinate 101,648, forward strand.
CAAGGTGTTCGAAGTCTGCTTTCATAGGCGGAACATATGCGTCATAGTGGTCGGTAAAGCATATTCCTGTCAGACCTTTCCCTGCGGCTGCTTCCGCAGAGAGACGTATTGTCGTTCTTTTCCCGTCAAATGAGAACTGACTGTGGTTGTGGTTGTCGAAAATTCCTTCCATATCAGCTCAAACCTTCTATTTCTCCGTTGACAAGATCGATTCTGAGAGCCTGCGGAGATGACGGCAGTCCTGGCATCCGTATTATCTCCCCGGCAATTGCAACTATCATTTCGGCGCCTGCATTGAGGCTGATATCCTTGATGTCGAAATTGAATCCTTCCGGAGCCCCATATTTGGTCGGATCCTGGGAAAATGAATATTGTGTCTTGGCAATGCATACCGGAAAATCCGACATGCCCCAGGAGTTTATCATTTCAATCTTTTTCCTTGCCGTCTTGCTGAATGTGACGTTTTTCGCTCCGTATATCTTTCTGGCGACGCATTCTATTTTCGATTCAATGCTCTGGTCGTCGGAATATGTGAACCTGAGGTCTCCCGACGGAGTGCCTTCTATCGTTTTTACTACAAGTTCCGCAAGTTCTTCCGCTCCTTTGCCTCCTTCCGTATATGCGTTGTTGAGGGCAAAAGCAACACCCAGTTCCCTGCAGTGTTCCCTGACGAGTGAGATTTCTTCTTCCGTATCTGTGGAGAATTTGTTGAAGCAGACCACGACAGTCTGGCCGAATGATTTCAGATTGCCGATATGTCTGTCCAGATTTGAAAATCCTCTTTTGATTCCTTCAGCATCCGGATATTTGATTTTGTCGAGAGGAACCAGTCCGTGCATCTTCAGACCCTGCAGAGTCGCAACCAGAATTGTCAAATCCGGTTTCAGACCGCTTTTCCTGCATTTGATATTCATGAATTTCTCGGCTCCGAGGTCGGCTCCGAATCCGGCTTCAGTGATGACATAGTCTCCGAAGGTCATTGCCGCCTTGGTTGCTATTATCGAGTTGCAGCCATGGGCTATGTTTGCAAAAGGTCCTCCATGTACGAATGCCGGGGTACCTTCGGTTGTCTGTACCAGATTCGGGTTTATTGCATCCTTGAGAAGGACGGTTATTGCTCCTGCAACTCCAAGGTCCTTGACTGTGAACGGTTTGTCGTCCTGAGTAATGCCGAGAACGATGTTCTCGATGCGTCGTCTCAGATCTTCCAAGTCAGTTGCGAGGCATAGTATCGCCATGATTTCCGATGCAGGGGTAATATCGAATCCCGATTCGGAAGTCAGGCCGTTGCTCCTTGGACCGAGTCCTGTGACGATACTCCTGAGTGATCTGTCGTTGACGTCGAGCACTCTTTTCCAGAGAACCTCCTTGAGCGTGAATCCGTCTTTCTGATGCTGGTACAGATAGTTGTCAAGCAGGGCGGATATCATGTTGTGGGCACTAGTGATTGCATGGAAGTCTCCTGTGAAGTGAAGATTGATCTTGTCCATCGGCATTATCTGGGCATATCCGCCTCCCGCAGCTCCTCCTTTCAGTCCGAAACACGGGCCGAGCGAAGGTTCGCGCAATGCTACAATGGCTTTCTTTCCGATTCTGTTCATGCCCAGAGCGAGTCCTATCGATACTGTCGTCTTGCCTATTCCTGCTTTTGTGGCCGTTATCGCTGTGACGAGGATGAGTTTGCAGTTCTTTACCTTTTCTTCGTCGATGCAGCCGGCCGGAACCTTGGCCATGTATTTACCGTAGAGTTCTATTTCATCTCCGTCGATATCGATGTCTTTTGCGACATCCTTGATTTCTCTCATTCTGATGCTGCGGGCAATTTCAATGTCGGATATCATATCTTGATTCATTAATAAGGAAAGTGACCGCGAAATTAGCAATTTTTTTGCTATTTTTGCGGATTATGTAATTCTATTGTGGAACTAATCGTACAACAGTTATGATAACTTTCGGTTTCAAGACAAAATATGGCGGGCTGCTGAGGGCGGTCTTTTCAATCGGTATAGGTCTGCTCATGGTTATTTTGCCGCAGACATCCCTTTTCATAGTCGTGAAATTCATTGCGGCATTCCTTATCGCTTCCGGAATAGTTTCGCTGATTGTCGGCATTAGGAACAGGATTAATGGCAATCTTCCGCTGATGGCTTTCAATGCAGTCGTAGATATGGTGTTGGGTATATTGCTCTTCATGTATCCGGGCTTTGCCGTCGATTTCCTGATGGTGATAATCGGAGCCGGGCTTCTGCTTCTCGGCATTTTCCAGCTTGCCGCTCTGTTCAGTGCCAGAAATTTCGTCGTTGTCGGACCTTTTGGGTATATCCTTCCGGTACTTACGGCAGTCGGAGGACTGGTTATCCTTCTGAAGCCATTCGGAATAGCTTCCGCAATTACTGTCATTGCTGGAATAGCTCTTGTCGTATACGGAATCTCCGAACTGTTCGCATCATGGAAGATGAGAAAGGCGATGCAGGAGTACGAGGTGAAATTCGAGAAGAAACATTCCGATTTTGAAAATGCAAAGGATGTGGAGTTCCACAAGGTGGATGATAACGACTGATGCCGATGATTCCGAAGGAAACGGTTGACAGGGTTCTGGATGCTACACAGATTGAAGATGTGATAGGGGATTTTGTCTCGTTGAAGAGAAGGGGGGCCAATTATATGGCTTGCTGTCCTTTTCATAATGAGAAAACCCCCTCTTTTTCGGTATCTCCCTCAAAGGGGATATACAAATGTTTCGGATGCGGCAAATCAGGTACTGCGGTGGGGTTTCTGATGGAATACGAGTCGCTTTCATATACGGATGCGATAAAGTATCTCGCAAAAAAATATCATATAGAAGTAGTAGAGAAAGAGGAAACGGCCGAGGAAATTGCTAGGAGACAGAAAAATGAAAGCCTGTTCCTTGTGTCGGAGTATGCAGTGAAGTTTTTTTCTTCGGCTTTGTCCGACGGGGAAGGACGTTCATTGGGATGGGCATATCTCAAATCCAGGGGGCTGGAGGATGAGACTATCAGACATTTCCAACTGGGATGGGCGTCTTCTTCCAGAACGGCGCTTTCCGAAGCGGCAAGGGCAGCCGGTTACAAGGAAGAATATCTGATTGATTCCGGACTGTGCTACAGGAAGAATGACGGGAGACTCAATGACAGGTTTTATGAGAGGGTGATGTTTCCTGTACACTCGCCGAGCGGTCGCGTTATAGCGTTCGGAGGCAGAACATTGAAATCCGACAAGACGGTGGCCAAATATGTGAATTCCCCCGAGACGGAAATATATGTGAAGAGCCGGTCTCTCTACGGTATATATTTCGCCAAAAACGGAATAACGAGAAAGGATAAATGCATTCTCGTCGAGGGCTATCTGGATGTGATATCCATGCATCAGCTGGGTATCACGAATGTAGTCGCTTCGAGCGGGACGTCGCTTACTGTAGAGCAGGTGCGGCTCATAAAGAAGTTCACGACGAACATAACGATAATATATGACGGAGATTCTGCGGGAATACATGCTGCTTTGAGGGGTATTTCCATTGTTCTGAAGGAAGGGATGAACGTCAGAATCGTCCTGCTTCCCGACGGTGACGACCCTGATTCGTTTTGCAGAAAACATACTCTGGAAGAGGTAGAGTCTTTCATTTCCGCAAATGAGCGCGATTTCATTAGTTTCAAGTCCGATATGCTTATGGCAGAGGCCGGGAACGATCCCATCAGAAAGGCAGAGGTGATAAATGATATTGCAGATACTGTGGCCATGATACCTGATGCAATAAAGCGCTCGGTATATGTCGGAAATGTGGGAAAGAAGTTTGCGCTGGAACAGGATATACTTTTTTCCAGGATTACGGCTACCAGAAAGGATATGCTTCTTGCCGACAGAAAGCAGTCGGACAGGCAGTCCCAGTCGGACAGAACAGGAGGAAATACCGTTTCTGAAAATGAGGTGCTTCACCGGGAAAGCCCCGATGCAGGAACTCCGGGGATTGAGGATGCGCTGCTGGCTCCTTGCGAGAGGGAACTGCTCGGTTTCATTCTCGAATACGGAAGGGAGCCGCTTGCGTTTCCGGAGGATTCTGAGTTTTTTTCAGATCCGCAGTATACGGTTGCCGAGTTTATCGATGCATCGTTGTCTGAGGATGATGCGTCATTTGCGAATACCGTGTACAGGAAGATATATGAACTTTATTTCGAAATGTATGACAATGGTATGACTTCGGCCCAGATTTGCCAGAGGCTTATGAGCAGTACCGACGAAGAGGTTGTTGCCGTCGTATCGGATCTGCTTATAGAAAAATATGACATTACCGTGGAAGACTACAGGAAGTCGCTGACGTCCGAGCAGACTATACTTGTCAAGTTTGTGCCCAGGGCCGTGCTGGCTTACCAGCTTAAGAAACTCGACAGGATGCTCAAGGAACAGACTGCCTTGCTGAATGAAAGTCCGATGAACGGGGATGAGGTCTTGGGCATTCTTGAGAAGGTTAACAACCTGAACAAGGCGAGGAACATGATAAATAACAAATTGGGAAGAATTTGAAAAACATGATAATATGAAGAATTTTGAACGTACTCTTGTAACATGTGCGCTGCCTTATGCCAACGGGCCGGTGCATATCGGACATCTGGCCGGTGTATATGTTCCGGCCGATATATATGTCAGGTATCTGAGGATGAGGGGGAAAGATGTGTTGTATGTCTGCGGTTCGGATGAACATGGAGTTCCAATTACCATAAAGGCCAAAAAGGAAGGTTGTACTCCGCAGGATATTGTAGACCGTTATCATAAGATTATCAAGGATTCCTTTTCAGGTCTCGGAATAAACTTTGATATCTATTCGCGTACTTCATCCGACACTCATGCAAAGAATGCGTCCGAATTTTTCCGGAAACTTTATGATGAGGGCAAGTTTGTCGAGAAGGAGAGCGAGCAATATTTTGATGTTGAGGCCAATACTTTTCTGGCTGACAGATATATCGTTGGAACATGTCCGAAATGCGGTGCACAGGGGGCCTATGGAGATCAGTGTGAAAAATGCGGAAGTACTTTGAGCCCGGATGAGCTGATAGATCCGAAGTCTGCTCTCAGCGGAAGCAAGCCGGTCAAGAAGAAGACTAAACACTGGTATCTTCCGTTGGATAAATATGAACCGTGGCTGAAAGAATGGATACTTGACGGACATAAGGAATGGAGGACAAATGTCTACGGACAATGCAAGAGCTGGCTGGACGGCGGATTGCAGCCGAGAGCGGTCAGCCGTGACCTGGAATGGGGCGTACCGGTGCCGGTGGAAGGCGCGGAAGGTAAGGTCCTGTATGTCTGGTTTGATGCTCCGATCGGATATATATCCAATACAATGGAACTTCTTCCGGATTCCTGGGAAAAGTGGTGGAAAAGCGATGATACCAAGCTTGTGCATTTCATAGGAAAAGACAATATTGTATTCCATTGCATAGTTTTCCCGTCCATGCTGAAGGCATACGGCGACTACATACTTCCGGACAATGTGCCGGCCAATGAATTTCTGAATCTCGAAGGGGACAAGATATCGACTTCAAGAGGTTGGGCCGTTTGGCTTCAGGATTATCTGAAAGATTTTCCGGGCCAGGAGGATGTCCTCCGGTATGTGCTTTGTGCAAATGCGCCCGAGACGAAGGACAACGATTTTTCATGGAAGGATTTTCAGGCAAGGAACAACAGCGAGCTGGTTGCAATCTTCGGAAATTTCGTGAACAGGGCTGCAGTGCTTACGCACAAATATTTCGACGGAAAGGTTCCGGCCGATGCCAGACCGGAGCGGATAGACGAGGAGACTTTGGCCCAGATATTACCGATAAAGGCTTCAATGGAACATTTTCTTGAAAATTACAAGTTCAGGGAGGCTCTCAAGGAAGCCATGAACATTGCCAGAATCGGCAACAAGTATCTGACCGATACCGAACCGTGGAAAGTGGCAAAGACAGATATGGAAAGGACAGCTTCCATATTGAACGTATCTCTGCAGATATGTGCGGACCTGGCAATAGCGTTCGAGCCTTTCCTTCCTTTCTCTGCAGAGAAGCTGCGCAAGATATTGAATGTAGGCATCTGTGCCGGGAAGGATTACAGGGCAGGCGAGAACGGTGTTTCTTCGGATAATCTTTATAAGGCAGGAGACGGTGCCGCTTTGCATACCTGTATTTCGAACGAGGGATATGAAACGGTACTTTCATGGGAGGATCTCGGAAAGAAAAGCATTCTGCCGGAAGGCCACCGGCTTTCGGCGGCGGAACTGCTGTTCAGCAAGATAGAAGATGATGTGATTGATGCACAGATTTCCCGTCTTGAAGAAATACGCAGAAAAATGGAGGCATCTGCAGCTTCCGTTGCTGCGGCCGCTCCGCAAAAGGCGGAATGCTCTTTCGAAGATTTCGAGAAGATGGATATCAGGACGGCAACTGTCAAGGAAGCGGAGAGGGTTCCGAAGACCGACAAACTTCTGAAACTGACTATAGATACGGGGCTGGATATCAGGACCATTGTTTCAGGTATCGCAGAATATTATTCTCCGGAGGATATGCTCGGGAAGCAGATATGCATCCTTGCCAATCTTGCACCGAGGAAAATAAGGGGAATCGAATCAAAGGGTATGATACTCATGGCCAGACAGCAGGATGGCAAGATGCGTTTCATCACTCCTCAGGAGGTCTTGTCGAACGGTTCGGAAATAGGTTAGGTTATGCTGGACATATCATATCACAGATCTCTGGCTTCGATGAATACGTTCAGGATAGATGTTTCCTGCGCATGTCTCGTCGAATATGATTCCATTGCCGATCTTCTGGAACTCGAAACGGAAACGCTTCCAAAACCGATAATGCATATCGGCAGAGGAAGCAATCTTCTGTTTACCGATGATTTCAGGGGGACCGTCGTGCATTCCTGCATAGATTTAATGGAAATACTTGACCGCAATGTGAGGATATATGCAGATTGCAGCCGTGATTATGGCGAGGTATTCGGTGAAGACGATGTTCTCGTATCGGCCGGAGCCGGTACAGTATTCGATGAATTGTGTGCGTGGACGGCCGGAATGGGATTGTGGGGACTTGAAAATCTCTCTCTGATACCTGGAGAGGTCGGAGCCGCAGCTGTCCAGAATATAGGTGCCTACGGAGTTGAAGTCGGAGATATCGTGAGATATGTGTATTGTTATGACTTGCTTGAAGAAGAAATAGTAAGATTTGACAAGAAGATTTTGGCTTATTCCTACAGGGATTCCGTGTTTAAGCATGAGGGATTCAAGGGAAGGTATTTTGTCACGCATGTGGTGCTGAAATTATCGCGCAGTTATCGTCCTCAGCTTGATTACGGCCATGTGAGGAAAGCTGTGGAGGAGACAGGCAAGCCGGTGACTCCGGATCTGGTCAGGTCCGTCATAATCGGGATACGCAAGGATAAGCTGCCGGATCCTCTTGAAATAGGAAATGCCGGCAGCTTTTTCAAGAATCCGGTGGTGTCTGAAGAGGTTTTCGAAAACATAAGGAAAAAGTACGGTGCCGATGTGCCGGGATTCCATCTGGATGACGGCCGGGTAAAGGTGCCTGCGGCCTGGCTCATTGAAAAATGCGGCTGGAAGGGAAAGAAATCAGGAAATGTAGGAGTTTATGATAAACAGCCGCTGGTGATAGTGAATATTACCGGAAAAGCATTTCCGGAAGAAATCATTTCACTGGAACGCAGGATTACCGAATCTGTAAGAAAGGAATTTTCCATAATATTGGAGCCGGAAGTCGAACATATTTATTGATATCTGAAATGAGTTCATTTGTAGTAGAAGGCGGGAACAAACTGAGCGGGACAATCAGACCGCAGGGTGCGAAAAACGAAGCGCTGGAAGTCATAAGCGCGGTATTGCTCACTTCGGAGGAGGTGGTGATATCGAATATACCGGAAATTCTGGATGTAAAAAATCTTATCCTGCTTCTTGAAGGAATGGGAGTCAAGGTAGTTCGTATGGAAAAAGGAAAATATTCATTCCGGGCGGACGAACTCGACATCGATTATATCGAGAGTGATGATTTTGTGCGGAAATGCGCATCTCTCAGAGGCTCCGTAATGGTTGCCGGCCCGTTGCTGGCCCGTTTCGGCCGTGCCTATTTCCCGAAACCCGGCGGGGACAAGATAGGAAGGAGAAGGGTAGATACCCATATTCAGGGCATGATCAATCTCGGGGCGGCACAGGAATACGATTCCGCCAAAAAGGCTTTTTTCCTTCATGTCAAGGACGGAAATGGTCTGAAGGGGAACTACATGCTTCTGGATGAGGCTTCCGTTACAGGTACCGCAAACATCGTGATGGCCGCCTCGCTGGCAGAAGGTACGACTACGATTTACAATGCTGCCTGTGAGCCGTATATACAGCAGCTTTGCAGGCTCCTGACGGCCATGGGAGCAAAAATAGATGGATTGGGATCCAATCTTTTGAAAATCACGGGAGTTTCATCTCTTCACGGTGCTTCCCATTCGATATTGCCCGACATGATAGAAGTAGGCAGTTTTATCGGTATGGCGGCTCTTAACAGAAGTTCCATAACCATCAAGGATGTATCATATGAAAATCTGGGCATAATCCCGGAGTCTTTCAGACGTCTCGGAGTCAATCTGGAACAAAGGGATGACGACATATTCGTGCCTGCGCAGGAGAGCTATGAAATAGAGTCGTTTCTGGACGGTTCGATAATGTCCATTTCCGATGCTCCATGGCCGGGACTCACTCCTGATTTGCTGAGCGTTATGCTGGTAGTCGCAACCCAATGCAAGGGAAGCGTCCTCATTCATCAGAAAATGTTCGAAAGCCGTCTGTTTTTTGTGGACAGACTGATAGATATGGGAGCGCAGATAATCCTGTGCGATCCTCATAGGGCCGTTGTGATCGGGCATGACCACAAAATACGTCTCAAGGCAGGAAACATGCTTTCTCCGGATATCCGTGCCGGTATAGCCCTTCTTATTGCCGCAATGTCGGCAAAAGGAACGAGCATCATTGGCAACATAGAACAGATTGACAGGGGATATGAAGACATAGACCTCCGTCTCAATGCCCTTGGGGCCAGAATCACTAGACAATAGGGGCTGAAAAGCAGTTTCGTGCCGTACAGCAGGAGCTCAAGATCATAATTATTGTTTGTTTCCTGTTCCGTTGAATGCCGATGATCTCTTGAGAACGAAGTTGGAGCCAAGGTATTTTGTCCTTACCTCCTCGTCTGCCGCCAATTCTTCCGGAGTTCCGCTTTGAAGGATGTTTCCTTCATAGAGGAGGTAAGCCCGGTCTATTATGGCAAGGGTTTCTCCTACGTTATGGTCGGTTATGATTATTCCTATATTCTTGTATTTCAGTTTGGCTATTATATGCTGTATGTCTTCTACGGCTATAGGGTCGACACCGGCGAACGGCTCGTCGAGCAGGATGAATTTAGGATCTATCGCAAGAGCTCTCGCAATTTCGCATCTTCTGCGTTCTCCTCCCGACAATTGGATTCCGAGACTTTTCCTTACTTTATGCAGGTTGAACTCGTCAATGAGCGATTCGAGGCGTTCTTTCCTTTCGGCTTTCGAATAATGAGACATTTCCATCACCGACATTATGTTGTCCTCTACCGACATTCTTCTGAATACCGATGCTTCCTGGGCAAGATATCCGACACCTTTCTGCGCGCGCTTGTACATCGGCAGAGAAGTTATGTCCTCGTCATCAAGGTATATCCGTCCCGCATTAGGGACGATAAGTCCGGTAATCATGTAGAAACTCGTGGTCTTTCCGGCTCCGTTGGGACCCAGAAAACCTACTATTTCCCCTTGTTCCACTTCCATGGATACACCTTTGACAACTGTTCTCACGCCATATTTTTTTACCAGATTTTCACAACGCAACTTCATATTCGGGCAGTTTTATACGTTAATTAAAACACTTGATATTCCGGTTATCAACATTCCAGTCCGAAGTCCTTCACAAGATTTTTGACTTCAGGGTTGTTTTCCATGAGATTTCTTGCCTTTTCCCTCGGCAGTACAGGTTCGGGAACCTTGCTGTCGTCGTCAGGCTCCACATCGACTCTGAGCGCAACCGATGAATTCGACAGCAGCTTCTGCAGTTTTCCCTCTATCTCATGGAGAAGATTTTTTTCCACCCATTCCTTCTGGGCAATGTTCAGTACATTGAATGTAACTATTTTCGTGTTATCCTCGGTTTTGAAACTGAGTGATGACGATTTCAGTGTATTTGCAAGTCTCGGCCGCGATTCGAACATTTCTGCGAGTTCGCCCCATTTTTCCCTTATAAGTTCATCCGATATTTCAGCAGAGGACTGATGTATTTCCTTTTTTACCGGTTTGACCTCATCCTTTCTGCCTTCCAGAACTGATTTGAGCGACAGCCCGGTAGCGGCGGCATTCATGCGAGGCCTCGGCCTCGGGTCTGCTGTGCCCTCTTTCTGTTCCACTTTTACTGCATTCCGCACGGGGATTCCGGGCTCTGCAGTCTTCTGTGATTTTAATGTTTCAGCTTGCGGTACGGCCGTCTCTTTGTATTCCTTCGTTTCCTTGACCAGAAAACAGAGCTTCATAAGAGCGAATTCTATATGGAGACGCGGATTGACGCTGGCTCTGTACCCTGACTCGCATTGTGTCGTGATGTTGAGAGCGTCATATATGAATTTTACGGAGCACTTTCCGGCCTGCTCCCTGTATTTTGCCTTGAGTGATTCCGGCAGTTCCAGCAGGGCGTCGAGTCCTGATGCCTTGCTGACGGCAAGGTCCCGGAAATGACTGCTCAATGCGGCTACGAAGTGGAGGGCATTGAATCCCTTTGACAATATTTCGTCAAATCCGAGCAGGGCTGACGGATAATCGTTTCTCAGGAAAGATTCCACCATGGAGAAACAATATTCGTAATCAAGAACGTTAAGATTCCGGATGACATCCTGATAATTGACTTCCGAACCGCAGAATGCCACTATCTGGTCGAAGATGGTAAGTGCATCCCTCATTGCCCCGTCTGCCTTGTTGGCGATGACATGGAGGGATTCGTCGTCAATAACCACATTTTCTTTTTCAGCAATTCCTTTCAGTGTCCTGACCATATCATCTATTGAAATCCTGTTGAAGTCGTAAGTCTGGCATCTGGACAGGATTGTCGGCAGAATCTTGTGCTTTTCAGTAGTGGCCAGAATGAAAATGGCATGTGCCGGGGGTTCTTCCAGCGTTTTCAGGAAGGCATTGAATGCCGACTGGCTGAGCATATGCACCTCGTCTATGATGTATACGCTGTATTTCCCGATCTGTGGCGGTATGCGCACCTGTTCCATAAGGGCCTTTATGTCTTCCACACCGTTGTTGGAAGCGGCGTCCAGTTCATGTATGCAGTATGACCTTCCTTCGGCAAATGAAATGCATGATTCGCATTTCCCGCAAGGCTCCATACTTTCGGTAGGGTTGGAACAGTTTATTGTTTTGGCGAATATTCTTGCCGTACTGGTCTTTCCTACGCCGCGGGGACCGCAGAACAGATAGGCATGTGCCAGTTTCCCTCTGACTATCGAGTTCTTGAGGGTTCTTGCAATATTGTCCTGGCCGACCAAAGTCTCGAAATTGTCCGGCCTGTATTTTCTGGCTGAAACTATATATTGTGTCATAATAGACAAATTTAAGCATAATTTTGTAACTTTGCAGATATCGGCCCAGGTTTTGAAAGAGTTGTCGGCCGATAACATGAATCACGGTTCCGTACATGGGCGTGGCAACACCCGTTTCTGCAGGGACACGGCGTTCATACAGATACAAATCCAAAATATTCAGTAGTGACATGAAGAAAATATTTATTCTGGCTGTTTTGACTTTGGTGCCGCTTATGGCATTCGCTCAGGCACAGATTGTAACGAAAAAGATGAAGCTTGAGGATTTTCCTGAGAAAATAACGAAGGTGGTGCTCACGGGCAACGGGTTTTATGATGAGACGCTCAAGGATGAAATAAGGGGAAGATGGCATGTGTCTCCGTTTGAATTCTGTACTATGGATGAATTCAATTCTATGAAGACCAGTCCGGACTATTACTTTCTGGTTACGGTGAAGGGGCAGTTCAGAAAAGAGTCTGAACCGGGAATAGAAATGCTGTCCCTTGTCAAGGGGGGCGAGGGTGCTGACAAGAGCATCGACAATATGCTTGAGGTTGTTACGATACCGGTATGTTCCGCCGATTCCCCGTCCGGAAGGGAACTGGTTTATATGCCGGCGCTGCTTGATATAATTCAGGAACAGGTGGTTCTGTCCATGGAAAAGGATGTGAATGCATATACAGGCCTGAGCAACTATACAATCCAGTTGAGCAAGGCTGACAAGTTCAATATCATATTTTCCGAGGACGACCTTTCTTCGGAAATAACGGATAAAACAAAGCAGCTGCTGTTTGACAAATATATGTCCGTGGATACCGAAGAGAATGTGGATGATATTTTCATGAGTGATGCACCGCAGACTCTTGTAAGTTATACGGTAGCACCTTCCGACCCTGTAATCGGGTCATATTGCTATAAGATGCTTATCGATTCGGAAACACATAAGTTGTATTATTACAGAAAACACAGAATCACCAAGAAGACCGGTGCAGGTTTTCTGTATGAGGATATAAAAAGGATAGCCAGCAGATAGGTGGTCTTATGATATTCGGTCATACGGACAGCGGTATGCAGTATGCTGTCAGGAGAGGTTGGTCTCAAGTGGCTTATTGCGCCTTGAGCATCAAGTGCGGAACGCGCAGTGAAGGGCATTTCCATAACGGGATTGCCCATTTTGCCGAACATACGGTCTTCAAAGGGACGGATAAAAGAAGCGCATCTGCAATAAGCAGCTGCCTGGACAAACTCGGAGGTGAACTGAATGCCTATACCACAAAAGAGGAGATAGTAATACACGCTACCGTACTCAAGGAGGATCTTAAAAAAGCCGTTTCCCTTCTTATGGATCTGGCGGTTTTCCCGTCTTTCCCTGAAAATGAAATAGAAACGGAAAAAGGAGTTGTGATAGACGAGATAAAGTCTTACAAGGATTCTCCTTCAGAGGAAATCTATGACCGTTTTGAGGAACTGCTTTTCAAGGGGCACCCGTTGTCTCTTCCCATTCTCGGCACAGCTGCATCGGTAAGGAAGATTTCATCCGGTGAACTGAGGGCTTTCGTAAAGGAAAAGTTTGTACCGGAAATGATGGCGCTTACAATTGTTGCAGATATTGAGGAGAAAAGGATGGCGGAGATTGTTTCCAGAACTGCCGAAAAATATTTCGGACGGATATCGGGAGGAGCAGTGCCGGTTGCCGGTTGTTTTCAGAAACAGGATGTTGCCAATCCTCCTTTCGAGATACAGGTGGCGAAAAGGAACTATCAGGTGAATTGCATCGTAGGTACTACGGCTCCGTCCCTGTATGATGAAGAAGACAGGATTGCCACGATTCTTCTTTGCAATATAGTCGGCGGTCCGGCATCCAATTCAATACTCAATGCCGTACTCAGGGAAAAACACGGCTGGGTCTATGGAGTTGAGTGCAATTATACGCAGTATTCGGATACGGGTATTGTTGCCATCAGTTTAGGGTGCGACCGGGACAATATGGATAAGTGCTTCAAGGCTATGGACAGGGAACTCCTGAGGCTTCAGGAAAACTGTTTGAGCGGAAGAAAACTTGCTGCGGCAAAACGCCAGCTGCTCGGACAACTGGCAATCAGTTCCGATAACGGCGAAGCACAATGCCTTTCGATGGGCAAAGGTCTTATTTCATATGGAAAGATTATGGCTGATTCCGAGGTTCGCGATAAAATAGAGTCGGTCACGGCCGATAAGATAAATGAAATGGCAGGACGGCTTTTCTGCAGGTCGGGTTTGTCTAAACTGGTATATTTATAGTCTTGTCATGGATGCGGTAGAAAAATACATGGAAGATAAATCCTCTCCCGAGTCGGCGGCGCTGCAGTGGGTGAGAAAGCAGACGTTTCTAAGAACAAACTACGGCAGGATGCTGTCCGGACCTGTTCAGGGCAGGCTGCTCTCATTGCTGGTGAAGATGCTGAGGCCGGCCAGAATTCTTGAAATAGGAACGTTTACAGGATATTCCACCATCTGTCTTGCCGAAGGGCTGGAGCCGGGCGGAATGGTAGATACCCTTGAAATAAACGATGAACTTGAGGACCTCATATTGGAAGGTTTTGCCATGGCCGGAGTGAATGACAGGGTTAATCTTCTGATTGGAGATGCAAAACTGTCATTGAAATCCCTTTCGGAAAACAGGTACGATCTTGTCTTCATGGATGCCAACAAAAGGGAGTATTCCGAATATTTCGACCTGTTTTTCGACATGGTGAATCCGGGAGGGTTCATAATTGCCGACAATGTACTTTGGGACGGGAAAGTTTGCATGGATCCCATGCCGCAGGACAGACAGACCAGAGGAATCGATGATTTCAACAGAAAAATAAAACAGGACCCACGTGTGGAGTCCTGTATCATTCCGATTCGTGACGGCTTGAATCTGATTCGTAAAATAGGTTGATTCCCCGTCCGGATTTATTTCACTCTTTCTCCGTATGAACGGTCGGTAGTGTTCACTCTGATCTTTTCACCTTGATTGATGAAGAGCGGAACCATTATTTTCGCTCCTGTTTCCAGAATGGCCTCCTTCAAGGCGCTGGTCGAAGCCGTATCTCCTTTTACAGCAGGTTCCGTATAAGTCACTTCCATTTCTACATAGGTAGGAAGTTCACATGTAAGGCATCTTTCCTCATCGGCGATGAACATCATTTCCACATGCTGTCCCTCTTTCATCAGGTCTGCATTGTCTACAAGATCTTCTCCGAGGTGAATCTGCTCGAATGTTTCCTCATGCATGAAATTGTATCCGTCTTCATCCTTGTAAAGGAACTGGTAAGGACGTCTTTCAACATTTATGGTTTCTATTTTTGCACCTGCAGTGAAAGTGTTCTCAAGAATCCTTCCGTTCTCCAGATTGCGGAGCTTCGTTTTTACGAATGCTGGACCTTTACCTGGTTTTACATGCTGGAACCATACTATCGAGCATGGCTTTCCGTTGAAATTAAGATATAATCCGTTTTTGAAATCAGCTGTTGTTGCCATATTGTAAGTGTTTATATATTAATATCCGATGAAGTCTGCAAAAATAATCATAAGTTGCATTTTCTGCAAATTTACAGGTTGTTTTCCCGTATTTTGGATGCTACTTCTTCCAGTAGCCACTTAGGGGTGGATGTTGCTCCGCATACTCCTACCTTGTCATCTTCCCTGAACCATTCCTTTTTTATCTCATCAGAGGATCCGATATGGTATGTCCTTATGTTCAATGACTTGCATAAATCGCAAAGGATTTTTCCATTTGAACTGGCTTTCCCTAAAACGAATATTATGACATCGTGCGCCAATGCAAATTTCGATAGTTTTTCATGTCTGGATGCAACCTGGGAGCATATCGTGTTATGGATGGACAATATGGCTTTGCCCTTGAATCTTTCCAGTGACAGTTCGTTCGCCCTGGACATCATCTCTTCAAGTCGGGAGCATATTGAAGAATATTCGGCCGGACTTTTGGTCGTCTGCGAAAAGACTTCCGTTTTCTTGAACAGGCTGATTGTACCGTCTTCAATATATCCAAGCATCATTTTCATGTCTTCTATGACAATGGCATTGTCATCTACCTGACCGAGCAGTCCGAGTACTTCGGCATGTCCTATCTTACCGAAAATGATTATCTGTCCGTCGGTCCCTTCCGAGCTGAACCGCTCATATGCCGTTCTGATATTTTTTTGAAGCTGGAGCACTACGGGACAGGTGCAGTCAACGATTCTGAATCCTATCGCTTCTGCCTGCCTGTAAGTTTTTGGCGGTTCGCCGTGGGCCCTGATCAGAAGATATTCCCCATCCACGCTTTTCATGTAGTTGAGGTCGTCCTTGTCTATCGTGACCAGTCCTTTTCTTTCAAGTCGTGCAAGTTCCGAATCATTATGGACTATCGCTCCAAGGGAAAACAGTTTTTTCCCTTGCCCCCTGTCATTCCGGTCCGCAGACTGGTCCATAGGCAGGTCCAGAAAATCTTCCGCTTTGCTGATGGCCCTTATTACACCGGCACAAAAGCCGGAATTAGTATCGACGTCAACAGTTATTCCCATATCCAATGAATTTTACCTGGTGCAAAATCTGTCTTTTATGACTTGTCTTATCCAGTCCATCTGCTGTTCCATGGTCATCTCCGAATTGTCCAGTACGATGGCATCGGGAGCCATGGTCAGAGGAGATACTTCCCTATGCGAATCGATGTAATCCCGTTCTTCTATGTTCTTCAATACATCTTCGAAACTTACGGCATTCCCTTTCGATATAAGTTCATCCGTACGTCTTCTTGCACGTACCTCCGGATCTGCCGTCATGAATATCTTGAGTTCCGCATCGGGGAAAACGGTGGTACCGATATCCCTTCCATCCATGACGACACGCCTCTTCCGTCCGAATTCCCTCAACTTGTAATTGACGAAATTCCTTACGGACGGGAGTGCCGCTATCGGACTGACCTTGTCGGATACGGCGAGGGAGC
The DNA here is from genome assembly GCA_949300335.1 of uncultured Bacteroidales bacterium. Taxonomy (GTDB): domain Bacteria; phylum Bacteroidota; class Bacteroidia; order Bacteroidales; family UBA932; genus Cryptobacteroides. Next base: position 118,272 of record CASGDV010000023.1, read on the forward strand.
GTATGTCTTTTTCAATACATCTTCCCCCGATGAATGTCCTGCTTCCTTGCGGTCCGCTTTCGAAATGGATATCCAGATTCTCCAGACTTTTTTTCAGGGAAAATTCGTCTATGTTTCCATTCTGACCTATAAATCCGTTTTCCATGGCGAAAAGGGTCACGCCCCTGTACAATGCGCCGGAGTCCAGATACAGAAAGGAGAATTCCGCGGCAATAGACTTCGCGAACGAACTTTTGCCAGTTGACGAGTAGCCGTCAATGGCGATGATTATGTCTGGTATAAGCATTCGGTACACGTTTATTTCAGCAAAATTATAAATTTTTATGCAAAGAGCGAAATTTGTCCGATATTTGTATTGGAACACCGGCTTTGATCTTTTTATGAATTTTGAAATGAACGGTATGAAACTTCTGATAATTGACGATGAAAGGTCCATAAGAAATTCCCTTAAGGAAATACTTATGGATGAAGGTTATGATGTTGATGTGGCCGAAGACGGACTCAAGGGCTGCGAGATGGCCGAGAAGGAGAAATACAATGCGATATTCTGTGATATCAAGATGCCGCAGATGGACGGTCTAGAGGTGCTTGGAAGATTGAATGAAGAGGGAATCGATTCGGCAGTCATAATGATTTCCGGGCACGGAGATATCGATACGGCCGTAGAATGCATCAAGAAAGGAGCTTTCGATTTTATCCAGAAGCCTCTCGACCTGAACAGGATTCTGATAACGATAAAGAATGCCACGGACAAGGTTTCCCTTGTCAAGGAAACGAGGATGCTGAAGAAAAAAGTGTACGGACAGGAGATGATAGGTGAGTCAGAGGCAATCCAGCATATCCGGGAAATGATAGACAAGGTCGCTCCGACGGATGCCAGAGTCCTGATTACAGGATCTAACGGTACGGGCAAGGAACTTGTGGCGAGAAGCCTTCATCAGAAGAGCAACAGATCGTCAATGCCATATGTGGAAGTCAATTGTGCCGCAATACCATCTGAACTGATAGAAAGCGAATTGTTCGGTCATGAAAAAGGAGCATTTACCTCCGCAATCAAACAGCATAAGGGCAAGTTCGAACAGGCCGACGGAGGTACGCTTTTCCTGGATGAGATAGGTGACATGAGTCTGGCTGCCCAGGCCAAGGTCCTCAGAGTGCTTCAGGAGAAGAAACTGTCAAGAGTGGGAAGTGACAAGGACATTACTGTGGATGTCAGGGTCCTTGCCGCTACAAACAAGAATCTGAAGGAGGAAATCGAGAAAGGCAATTTCCGAGAGGACCTGTATCACAGGCTCAGCGTGATAGTAATCAAGGTTCCCACTTTGGATGAAAGAAAATCGGATATCCCTTTGCTCGTGAAGTATTTCATTGATCAGATATGTTCGGAGACAGGTATGTCATACCGGGAAATCGAGCCGGATGCCATGACACTGCTTGTCGGGAAAACGTGGACAGGCAACATCCGTGAGTTGCGCAATGTCGTTGAACGTCTGCTGATTCTTTCCGGCAGTTCGATTACTGCGCAGGATGTGAAGGATTATGTCCTGTAGCCTTTTTCGGAAGCCTTACTATGAAGCAGGCTCCTCTTGTCACATATGATTTCCTGTAAGAGATGTCTCCCTGGCATTTCTCTATGATGTTGCGGCATATGGCAAGTCCGAGACCGGTTCCTCCGCTTTTCGTCGTGAAATTCGGGGTAAACAGTTTTTCAAGATTTTCATCCTTGACTCCGGGGCCGTTGTCCTCGAACACTATGTCATAGAAGCCGTCCGTATTGCTGTTCCGCAAACTGATTATGATTCGTCCCGGAGTAATTTCCAGGCCATCCTCCTGCTGTTCTTTCTGCATTATTTCTATTGCCTGAATTGCATTCGTGATGAGATTTACGAAGACTCTTATGAGCTGAGGCTTCGGTGCCAGTACAACGGCATCATTCATGCCGATGTAGGTGATTTCTATGTTGTCCTTGTTGTCGAAGATAGCCAGCTGGTCCTTGAGTGTCTTGTCCAGATCCAGGGTTACAGGCTCTTCGCTGTACAATTTGGCAAAAGTCGAGAATTCGTTTGCCGTATCCGTCAGGATGTCTATATGCTCGAGTATTATGGCGGATACCTTGTCGAATTTTTCTTCCCAGGCGGGATCGTTGCGCTGTTTGAGTCTGATGAGCCTCTGTATTTCCAGTTTGATAGGAGTCAGAGGATTTTTTATTTCATGGGCAACCTGTCTGGCCATTTCGCTCCAGGCCTTGTCTCTTTCCGCCTGGGCAAGCTTTTTAGTGCTGTCTGACAGATCATGTACCATTCTGTTGTAAGCATCGACCAAGGTCGATATCTCATCCTCTCTTTTGTATATGATATATTCGAGTCCGTGAATGTCGGCAGAGCTCATTTTCTGTCCCATTTCTATCAATGGACGGAACATCGCATTCACTACCGAAGTACTTATTATCAATGTCACGACAAGCAGGATGATGAAGAGGTTGATGATTGTTGCCGCATGGAAAAACGCATCGCTCTTGAATACATAGCTCTGGTCGGTATACGGTGTGCTCAGTATCGCTATCATTTTTCCGGAACCGTTGAATATCGGAGCATACAAAGTAAAGTATTTCATGTTTCTGAAATGCTCCTTGTGCATATAGTATCTCTGGTTGCGGTATTTGATGTTGTAGAATGCTTCTTCATTCATTCTTGAACCTATGAGCATTCTGTCGAATACTTCAGGAGCGGTCGAACGGAAAACCTTTCCTCCGGGAGTATACAGCGTTATGTCCGATTTTGTGGTGTTGCTTATGCTTTCCAGAATCTTGATCAGTTCCGAAGAATTGAAGGAATGGTAGTCGATTATGTATTTAGATTCCGTAGCGATGAGTGCCTGCAGCGTGTTTATTTTGCTTGACATCATCGATTTCATGTTTGCGTCATTCCGTCTGTATACGAAGGTGACGCTGACCGTTGCCATGATTACCAGAGTAAGGAAAAGCGAAATGAAAAGCGTCGTGTTTATTCTGGACCTGAAATAGTTCTTCCTGAATATCTTTTTAGATGCATTCTTTCCGGACAATATATAGAGACAGGCATATGCTATGAGCATGAGGTAGGAGAATGTAACGAAATACGTCATAGGTCCTCTTACCGGTCTTGATATGATTATGTACTCTTCGTTTGAAATCGTACTGATGAAATGTATGTATCCGTTCTTTTTGAACCATTTGTTGCCCTGTACTATTTCCGCTCTTATGGTCGGACTCATTATCATTGGATAGGCATAATTCCCCTTGTATGATATCAGCCTGTTGGAAATGTATTTGGAATACGAGTAAATTGCCGGAAGATGCACGTCTTCCGGTCTCGAGTAGTCATTGAATATGCTGTAGTAGCCTTTGTCCTCCTTGTTAGTCCTTGGCTCTATTTCCAGAATCATTCTGGAAAATGTCTTGCTGGAGGAGTCGAAGAAGATGAATTGTCCGAGATATCTTGACCTGTGATTGGCGTCGTAGCTGTGGATGAATCTGGAATTCGGGGCTATGGGAGTCCCGTCAATGAACATGTTGTTTATATAGTTCATCGCCTGCTGGTCAGAGCTGCTTACCAATGAGACCCTGATGTCATATTTCTGGGAAACTCTTGTGAAATAGTTTTCGTTGATGCGGTTCAGGATGATGAGGTTGTTCCTTCCGCTCATTGCCAGCGATGCAATTATCGGGTCGTCCTGTATGGCATCTTCCACCGAACGCAGCTGCAGTTCAAGAGCCAGGTATCTGTCTACAGCAAGGCGGTTGCACCAGACCATTATGCGGTTCTGTTCTTTCGCAAAACCGAGAACTCCGGAAACTATTGTAAAATACAGCGAGCAGAACAATGCGAAAAACAGCAGGAATGATTTAGAAAACAAGTTGAATCTCAGTCCAGTAAGTTTTTCTAGTACGGGATTGAGCATCTGTATCAGGAACAGACATGCCGTGAGCAGAGATGTATATGACAGATATACAATGAATGTGTATATGGTGACATCATCCCATCTGAACAGTTCAAGGGAAATGTTGGAGTTGATTATCAGACTTTTGAGGGTGTTGTGCGTGTAACAGAAACAGATAACGGCCAGAATTGCCACGGTAGTCATGTAGACTGCGTAGAGGAGTCTGCTGTTTTTCCTGAAAAGGTATCTGAGGAGCGTCCTTCTTATCGTATAGGTTGAAATCGCAATCAGAAGTACCGTTATGTTGAATGTTATCAGGATGCCGAATGACGAGAATAATTTGCCTTCCGCATATATGTTCGGAGAGAAGAAATCCGAGGTTCCCTGAAGCTGCTGTCCCCAAAGGACGGCCGTAGCGGTGGCGATGATGAGGAATGCAAGCATTATGAAATATACGCGTATGCTTTTATGTCTTCCGAGATACAGGACAAATGCTATGCAGACTATGAGCAGGGCCATCCATCTTAGAAAAGAATTTGCAAAGATAGGAGTGTTGCCTCCGTATTCGGATATCAGTTTGAAGACAGGTTTGCCCGAAAGGTATACTGCGTCGCCTCCGCTATAGCTTACCGGATGGACCGTAAACGTGCCGGGAATTTTCAGTTTTGGATTTACTCCGTTGGATTTGCTGAGTCCGTAATCGTTCAAACTGTTCTTTACTTCGAGGCCGGCGATTATCCTGCAGTTGAGACTGTCGGTGACAGATTTGACCAGATACCATTTAGGGCCGAGATTTACATATGAGACATCTTCTCCGATTTCCGACAGCGGCGACACTATATATGTTCTGAGATTGGTCAGTTTCTGGAATACCATCTTCCTGCTTATATCATCATTCATGATGGGAAACTGATTGCACCATGACTGCAATGTGTCGCAGATATACCTGTAAATGACCATGTCTTCAGGAATCTCCGGTATCTCAAGCCATGTGTCATGTCTTGATTCCAGCGCCTTTTCTATGAATCCGTCCAGCTTTTCCATGCGGATACGGACGTTTTTTCCTGCTTTTACGGCGGAATATTCTGTACTTCCGTAGTTCGTGTTTATGAGCAGCGAACTCAGAAACAATACGAGAGCGAAGACGAAACAGACAGTGCTGGCGTTCTGTCTGAAATATGTGGCAAACTGTTTCCTATTCATGGTGATATGGTTCTCCTTTGATGATTGTGAAGGCCCTGTACAGCTGTTCGGCAAATATTACTCTTATCATCTGATGTGAAAACGTCATTCTCGAAAACGATATCATGGCTTCGGCCCGTTGATAGACTCCGGGACTGAAACCGTAGGCTCCCCCTATGACGAATGTCATGTTTCTGCTGGACCTGACCAGATTTCGGTTTATTTCATCCGCCCATTCCATGGAGGAATATTCCTTTCCCTTTTCGTCGAGGAGTATGAGCCTGTCCTCACTGCGTATGTTTTTCAGAATCAGTTCTCCTTCTTTTTCCTTAATCTGCTCTTTTGAAAGCGATGAGACGTTTTTCAATTCCGGAATTTCCGTAACTGAGAAGTTTACATAATGCTTCAGGCGCGAAGAATATACGGCAAGTCCCTGCCTTATCCATTCAACGTCTGTCCGTCCTACCGTCAATAGAGAGATTTTCATTGAAAATAAAATAATTGCCCTTACAAATATACATATGTGGCTTGGTATTTGCAAGTCATAGCCGGGCTATTTCCCTGAATGTTATGATGTGCAATATCGGTTATATAAGATTTCGCCATGCGATGAAAGCGACCGCATTGTTTGCTTCCATTCTTTTTGCCTGCTCTTCCATCAACGCGCAGGATCCGGGTTACGATGTGTTCGTGCCGATAGCGAAATATTTGCGGTGCGGTGATGCAGACAGGCTTTCGGCTTGGTTTGCCGATAATCTGGAAATAGCGGTCAATTCCGGTTCGAATGATTCAAGCAAGAAACAGGCGCAGCAGATTGTCAAGACTTTCTTCAATTCGTATACTCCGAGGTCTTTTGAAATCAATCATACTGCCGGACGGTCGAATATGAAATATGCGCTCGGGTCTCTTAATGCGGGAGGCGAGATGTTCGTAGTCACGATATTCGTGAACTATGTCGATAATGAATACAAAATCCAGCAATTGAAGATAGAAAAGGTTGAATAATGTTTGGCATGGATTTTGGATAATTGACAGGCAGGTTAGTTTAGTTGTTAATAATAGGGTTATTGAGAGGATGCCCAAAAGCCATAAGGCTTTGAGGTCATCCTCTTCTTCTGTCTTATATGGCCTATGTTTGCATTTCCGCAGATTCCGTAGCCAATGGCGCCATGAGCATCGAGCAGGAATCTTGGTTAAACCTTATTTTTGTCTCATGTAAATCTGGATCGGGCATCCGCAGAAATCGAATTTGCTTCTCAGCCTGTTTTCCAGAAATCTCTTGTAAGGTTCCTTTATATATTGCGGAAGATTGCAGAAAAATGCGAAAGAAGGTGATTTCGTCGGAAGCTGGGTTACATATTTGATCTTGATATATTTTCCTTTCCATGCCGGAGGAGGGTAATTCTCTATTTCCGGAAGCATTGCCTCATTCAACTGCGAGGTCGGTATTTTTCTGGAATAATTGCCGTATACCTGTGATGCGGCATTAAGCACATCCAGAATCCTCTGTTTGTTGATGACGGAGGTGAATATGATCGGAATGTCGTCGAATGGAGCGATGCGTGCCCTGATGGCTTCCGTATATTCTTTCATCGTATTGCTGTCTTTCTCGATGGTGTCCCATTTGTTCACGACAATGACACAGCCTTTCCGGTTTCTGGCTATGAGATTGAAAATGTTCATGTCCTGTGATTCGAGTCCTGTCTGCGCATCAATCATCAGGATGCAGACGTCGGAATGCTCGATGGCCCTTATTGAGCGCATGACAGAATAGAATTCAAGATCTTCGTGTACTTTGGTCTTTTTTCTCATTCCCGCCGTGTCCACCAGCATGAATTCATGCCCGAACTTGTTGTAGTAGGATGATATCGAGTCTCTTGTCGTGCCTGCCAGCGGGGTTACTATGTTTCTGTCCGTTCCGAGCAATGCATTTGCAAGGGAGGATTTGCCGACATTCGGTTTTCCTACAATGGCGATATGGGGAAGGTCCGAACGGTCGTCATCCTGCGCCTTGTCTTCAGGGAGGATTTTGACTATCTGGTCAAGAAGGTCTCCGGTACCCCCTCCGTTTGCTGCAGATATGCTCCATATCTCGCCGAGTCCCAGAGAATAGAACTGGAAGGCATCATAAATCTTTTCTCCCGAGTCAACCTTGTTTACGGCTACGACGACAGGTTTACCGCTTCTTCTGAGCAGGTCTGCTATTTCTTCGTCATAATCAGTGATGCCGGTTGAGGCTTCGACCATGAACAGAACGGCATCGGCCTCTTCTATGGCCGTGACTACCTGCTTGCGTATCTCTTCCTCGAAGATGTCATCGGAATTCGAGGTGTAACCTCCCGTGTCCACAACGGAAAACTCGTTACCACACCATTCGCATTTCCCGTAGTGGCGGTCGCGGGTCACGCCTGCGACCTCGTCAACTATTGCCTGCCTCATACCGACAAGCCTGTTGAAAAGAGTGGATTTTCCTACATTGGGCCTTCCTACAATCGCTAAAAGACTCATAACTATCTGTTTAATGTTTACCTAAACCGCAGGCATCGCAGTCTCCGCAATCTATGATTCCGCATGATGCGTCCTTGCTCCGGTTCTTTCCCCAAATCCTCAATTCTTCTTCTTTCGCGCATCTGATGCCGCGTTTTCTCATTTCCCTGTTGTTGCTTATTTCCGTTTCCGGGAAACGCCCGTTCTTGCGGAAAATAATATTGAAACATAATCCGATGATACTCAGTCCGACCAAAAGGACCGCGGCAAGAAGAATTTTCATTTCGCAAAAGGAATTAGTTTATGAAACTTGAACTTATAGGTTCGTAATTATATACCTTGTCGATTATGTTTGCGAAAGTCTCCGCCATTGACAGGACTGTTATCTTGCTCTTGTCCTTGTCCGGGTCGCTGCTGAGAGGTATGGTGTCAGTCACTATCACTTCTTCAAGAGCCGACTGGGCGATTCTTTCATATGCACTTCCGGAAAATACGGCGTGGGTGGCGCATGCCTTTACGCTTACCGCCCCCATTTCCTTGAGCACGTTAGCGGCTTTCGTGAGCGTGCCGGCGGTATCTATCATGTCATCCACTATGATGACGTTTTTGCCTGCAACATCTCCTATTGCGGTTATCGAACCAACGACATTTGCACGTTCGCGTGATTTGTGACATATGATGACAGGGCATTCAAGATACCTGGCATAGGCATTCGCTCTCTTAGCACCTCCCATGTCCGGGGCAGCTATGGCGAGATTCTCTATGTGCATTTCCCTGAGATAGGGCAGGAATACGGTACTTGCATATATGTGGTCTACAGGAAAATCGAAGAATCCCTGAATCTGGTCGGCATGGAGGTCGCATGTCATGACTCTGTCACATCCGGCGGCATGGAGAATGTTTGCCACTAGTTTGGCTCCAATCGAAACCCTCGGCTTGTCTTTTCTGTCCTGTCTTGCCCATCCGAAATATGGCATGACCGCTATGACGGCATGAGCGGATGCACGTTTGGCCGCATCAATCATGAGCAGAAGTTCAAAAAGGTTGTCTACCGGAGGAAAAGTTGACTGTACGATGAATACAGTGGCTCCTCTGACACTTTCATTGAATGACGGTTGGAATTCGCCGTCGCTGAACGTCAATACGTCCGACTGGCCAAGCTCGATGTTGAGCGATTTGGCAATCTTCTCTGCTAGGGGTCTCGAGTTCCTGCAGGCAAATAATTTCATTTTATGTTCGTTGTGCATTTTATGTGTGGGTTTAATTTTTCAATGATTCCAAAACTTCCGATATGTATTCCAGTATCTCGTCCCTGCCGGCTCCTGTTTCCGATGAGGATATGAAGGTCGGAGGCAGTTCTTCCCAGTATTCGAGGATTGCATTCTTGTTCTTCTCGACCTGAGCCTTCAACGCATTCGGCCCGAGTTTGTCACCTTTTGTGAAAATGATGGCGAAGGGGATGCCGGACTGACCGAGTTCTATGAGAAAATCCATGTCCAGACGTCCTATGTCGTGTCTCGAGTCAATCAGTACGAAAAGCATGACAAGTTCGGGTGACAGGTTGATATAGTTCCTTATGATCTGTCCGAGTTTCTGTCTTCCGCTCTGGGACATTTTCGCATATCCGTATCCCGGGAGGTCCACCAGATACCATTTCCGGTTAATCAGAAAATGATTTATCAGTTTTGTCTTGCCCGGTTTTCCCGAAGTCAGCGCAAGTTTCCTGTTTTTGCAAAGCATGTTTATCAGGGATGATTTCCCTACATTCGACCTTCCGATAAAAGCGAATTCAGGAAAACTCTGTTTTGGCTTTTCTGATATGCGGGTACTGCTTCCTGCAAATACGGCTTCGTCAATCTTCATGCTTTGATTCCTTAAATAGTCGGCAAATATACTAAAAAAGCCTGACTACTTGAAATTTTTCCCCCATTTTGCGACAATTTGATTCAAATATCGCATTTATTACGAATAATAATCAAAATATACGTTTTTTTTCTAAATTTGTAAAGGAATAAACGGTTTTTGCTAATGGATAGGGTGTATATCAGCCTTTTTGAACTTCAAACTAAATTGAAGGCGGGTATCGAGGGGATTTTTCCGTCGAGGGTCTGGATCAGGGCCGAAATAAGCGCACTGAAAGTCAGATCCGCCGGTCATTGCTATATGGAATTGTCGCAAAGTGATGAAAGCGGTCTGCTTGCCAGGGCCCAGGCTGTCATCTGGAGCTCGAAGTACCGTATAATAGCTCCTTATTTCGAATCCGTGACAGGAATGTCTCTCGGCGAGGGAATGGCTGTCATGGCCGAGGTTTCCGTAAGCTACAGCCAGCTGTACGGGTTGTCTCTGGTGGTCAACGATATCGATCCCTCCTATTCTCTCGGGGAAAAGGAGCGTATCAGGCTCATGACGATAGGACGTCTTGAGCAGGAGGGCCTTATGGATATGCAGAAGGGGCTGTCTCTACCGTCCCTGCCTTATTGCCTGGCCGTAATATCCGCTCCTGATGCTGCCGGATACAGGGACTTTATGAAACATCTTCATGAAAACGCTTATGGATTCGTATATCATACGGAATTGTTCCCGGCGCTTATGCAGGGGGCGGAATGTCCGTCATCGGTCATTGCCGCTCTGGATGCGGTGATGGATTCCGGAAAGGAATTCGATGCGGTTCTGATATTGAGAGGCGGCGGGGGAAAGACGGACCTGTCGTGTTATGATGATTACGGACTTTCCGCATGTGTCGCACAGTTTCCGTTGCCGGTCATGACTGCGATAGGCCATGATCAGGATTCTCATGTCGTAGATATGGTAGCATGGAAATCCCTGAAGACTCCGACCGCTCTGGCTGACGAGATAATAGGCATGTATCTTGATGAGGATGCTTTCCTGCTGTCATTTGCGTCCAGATTGAAGATGGCTTTCATGTACAAGATAAATATGATGTCCGGGAAACTCGATCTTCTTGAGTCGAGGATAAGGTCGGCGGATCCGAGGGAAATTCTGAAAAGGGGATATCTGCTCGGTGTCGGTGCCGACGGCGTGGTGGTCAAGAAGGCTGCATCTGTGCATGAAGGGGACAGGATGTCCGTGATGTTCAATGACGGTACGGTCGGCTGTGTGGTGGACAAAGTTGAACTGAAGGGATGAGTGCCTTTCTGCCTGGAATATCACGGGCTGTAATTTTTAGATTTTTGGATAAGTATGATGGACACTAAAGGTAAATTTGATTATGCGGAAGCGGTATCGGAACTGGAACGAATCGCATCCAGGGTGGAGGATCCGGCAACAGGTCTCGATGATATAGACCGCTATATATCCCGTGTGCAGGAACTGATGGCATCATGCCGGTCCTATTTGCGTCAGGCGCGCGAGAAAGTGGACGGTCTGGATGCGGATTCCGCTTCCGGAAAATGAGTGACAGTGAATATTCATCTTTTTGAAATTAGTTTTTTACAGTATGAAACGGAAAGTTAGTATGATTTATGATACGGATCCGTGGCTGATGCCGTATAAGGATGTCATAGACGGAAGACATGCTGAAATAATCAGGCAGAAGGAGAAATTTTCCCGTGACGGTTCGCTTTCCCGCGGAATGAACAATCATTTGTTTTACGGTTTGCATAAAACGGAAGAAGGTGACTGGGTCTTCCGGGAATTTGCTCCGAATGCTACCAAAATATATCTGATCGGAGAGTTCAACAACTGGAAGAAGAGCGATATCTATTCTCTCCGTCCGACAGGAAACGGGAATTGGGAAATAACTGTTGCGGGCATGTTCCTTTCGCATGGAATGCTTTACAAACTGTATGTGGAATGGCCGGGAGGTGCCGGGGAGAGACTTCCTTCATACGCGACCCGTGTACTTCAGGATCCTGATACCAAGGTTTTCAGCGCACAGGTGTGGGACCCGGAACCATATGTGTGGAAACACAGGAGGCCTGGACGGCGCGAGCATCCTCTGATATATGAATGCCATATCGGGATGAGTTCGGAAAAGGAGAAGGTGGCTACCTTTGAGGAATTCAGGAAGGAAGTCCTGCCTAAAGTCAAGGAACTGGGATATGATACATTGCAGATAATGGCTTTGCAGGAACATCCGTATTACGGGTCATTCGGATATCAGGTCTCGAATTTTTATGCGTTGTCTTCACGTTTCGGTACTCCCGAGGAGTTCAAGGCCCTTGTCGATGATGCTCACGGGAAAGGTATCGCGGTCGTGATGGATATAGTCCATTCGCATGCGGTCGACAATGAAATCGAAGGACTCGGAATGTTTGACGGACGGGAAGATCTTTATTTCTACAAGGGGGCGCAGGGCCGTCATCCCGCATGGGGCTCGAGATGTTTCGACTACGGAAAGGACGAGACCAAATGTTTTCTGTTGTCCAACTGCAAGTTCTGGATGGAAGAGTATCATATAGACGGATTCCGTTTCGATGGCGTGACCAGCATGCTGTATTGGGACCATGGACTCGGGAAGGCTTTTTCCGGCTATGATAATTATTTCAATGCCGGAGTAGACGAGAATGCTTTCACTTATCTTGCGCTTGCGAATATACTGATAAAGGAAATCAATCCGAATGCCTTTACGATTGCCGAGGATGTGAGCGGAATGGCCGGGCTGGCCGCCCCTTTCGAGAAGGGTGGAGCCGGATTCGATTTCCGGATGAGCATGGGTGTTGCGGACAACTGGATAAAATGGATAAAGGAAATTCCTGACGAGCAGTGGAGCATGGGGGAAATGTGGTGGCAGCTGACAAACAAGAGGGCCGATGAAAAGACAATCAGTTATGCCGAATGTCATGATCAGGCGCTTGTCGGTGACAAGACCATTATTTTCAGGCTTATGGACAAGGAAATGTATACATCCATGAATACGGATTCCAAATCCCTGATTGTCGACAGGGGCATAGCACTCCATAAAATGATAAGGCTGCTGACATTGGCGACCGCCGGAGACGGATATCTTAATTTTATGGGGAATGAGTTCGGTCATCCGGAATGGATTGATTTTCCACGTGAAGGGAACGGATGGTCCTATAAATATGCTAGAAGGCAATGGTCTCTGTCCGAGCCGGATTATCTAAGATACCGTTTTCTGCGGAATTTCGACATCAGCATGATTCATTTTGCCAAAAAGGAAAGGCTGCTTTATGGCGCTCCGGAACTGCTTGTGCAGGATGAAATGAAAAAAATATTAATATTCAGAAGATTAAATTGTATCTTTGCATTTAATTTCAATCCGTTTTCCTCTTTTACCGATTACGGTTTCGGAGCTCCGGAGGGTTTGTATTCGGTGGCGCTCGATACCGACCGTGCGGATTTCAACGGTTTTTCGAGGGTTAGAAACGGGGAGGAACATGTGGCTGTTCCCGAAAGGTCGGAGAACGGAAATGGGAGATATGATCATACGCTGTATCTATATCTTCCGAGCAGATGTGCTGTTGTGTTGAAAAAAAATGACTGATATTGAAATTGTATATATTATCAACCTAAATATTTAATGTATGGCATTTCTTAAATTTAACAAGTCGGAGCTTGTGAACCTGTCATATTCGCTCAAGAGGGAAATCATTTCGGCGAATAAGACGGGAGCCTATTGTAACACATCCATAGTTACATGCAATACCAGGCGCTATCACGGCCTTCTTGCTGTTCCCGTGGACAGTCTCGGAGGAGGAAAGTATATGCTCCTGTCGTCCCTTGATGAAAGCCTGATACTGTCCGGAAAGCAGTTCAATCTGGGAATTCATTGCTATGGAGACATATATGAGCCTAGAGGACACAAGTATATTGTGGATTTTGATGCTGATCCCATTCCGATCGTTACATACAAGGTCGGAGAGATTATTTTTACAAAATCCATTCTCATGGTGCCTGACAATGATCAGGTGCTCATAAAGTATGAACTGGTTTCCGCTCCTTCGAAGGTTACTCTTCAGCTCAAGCCGTTCCTTGCTTTCAGAAGCGTTCACAGTCTGACGAATCAGAATGCGGATGCGGATACAGGCTATGCTGAGATTGAAAACGGAGTCGCGTTCAGACTGTACGAGGGTTTTCCGAACCTGAATCTCCAGCTGTCTGCTTCGGGCTCGACATTCAAATCGATGCCATATTGGTATAACGGAATAACTTACTCCGATGAATACCGGCGTGGATTCGATTGCCGCGAGGATCTTTTTGTTCCGGGGGTATTCATGACGGAAATGAAGGAAGGTGATTCAATCGTGTTTTCAGCTTCGGTAAATGAGGTGAATCCGAAGACGCTGAAGCGTAAATTCAGCGATATATCCAGAAAACTGAACAAGATAACCAGCTATCATGATCTTCTAGTCCATAATGCCGATCTTCTGAAATGCAGGAGAAACGGACATGAGAGAATTACTGCAGGCTTTTCATGGCTTTATACCGGACTGCTCAGAGAAACAATAGTCTCCCTTCCGGGCCTTACGCTGTATGCCGACGGCAATACTGCGGAGTTTGAGGAGATACTTGACAATCTGATTGCCGAGGAGCAGGAACGTCTTTTCAGAAGGACCACCCAGGTCGAGTCACCTCTCCGACTGACGGATACAATCCAGCAGTACATCCATTTCACCGGTGAGGAAAAGAGGATATGGAAGAAATACGGCGATACTCTTAAAGGTATAATAGAAAGCTATGCGCCGGGCAGGAGAAAGGAAGTGACTCTGCATCCTAACGGCCTTCTCTGGGCGCAGATGGACAAGGTTGCCCTTTCATGGATGAACGCATATGTGAACGGATATCCGGTTACGGAAAGGGCTGGCTATCAGGTGGAAACCAATGCTTTCTGGTATAATGCACTATGCTTTGCCATAGATATGGAAACAAAATACGGCCGTAAGAACGGCAATACATTCATCGGGAAATGGACTCCTGTAAGAGATGCCGTACTTAAGAATTTCCAGCCTACCTTCTGGTGTGAACTGGGCGGTTATCTGTTCGATTATGTCGGGAACAAGGAGCAGGATTTTGCAGTAAGGCCGAACCAGCTGTTCGCAATCTGTCTGGATTATTCACCTGTTGACGACATTCTCAAGTCGCAGGTAATGTCTACCATTAACAATGAACTTGTGACAAAGAGGGGCTTGAGGACACTGTCTCCGCGAAATCTCAATTACAGGGGTGTTTATGAAGGTACACAGATAGAACGGGATCTGGCATATCATCAGGGATGTACGAGGCCATCATTGCTCGGTCCATATGTGGACATATGTTTCAAGATGATGGGGCCGGCTTTCTACAAGAAGGCTGAATATCTTGTGGAAGGTTTCTATGAGGATATCAACAAGCATGGAGTAGGGGCGTTTTCCGAACTCTATGACGGAGATCCGCCTCACGAGCCTCATGGAGCCATATCTTCTGCAATGAGTACGGCAGCTTTACTCAGGGTCGATTATCTTATGTCAAAATATAAGGAGAAAGAACAATGAAAGTATTGATGTTTGGCTGGGAGTTTCCTCCGCATATCGCGGGCGGATTGGGAACTGCGTGTTACGGAATGACGAAGGGGCTGGCGGCAAATGACGTTGATGTGCTGTTTGTCATGCCTTCCGCATCGGGGGACGAAGACCAGAGTGCGGTCAGGATAATAAATGCGAGTGATGTTTCCGTCGATTCTTCTTCAGCATCCGTAGACGAGTTTCTCGGAAAGGTTCGCTTCGTACAGATCGGTACGAATATGATACCTTATGTGGATCCTCAGAATTTTACTGAAATGGTTGAGGAAGAGAGAAGGATGCAGCAGAAAGGATTCAGGGTACAGTACGGGCAGAAGTACAAGTTCTCCGGAAAGTATGGCGCGAATCTCATGGAAGAGGTTGCAAGGTACGCTATGGTCGGCGCGACTATAGCCATGCAATATAAGGATGAAATAGATGTCATACACACCCATGACTGGCTGACATATCTGGCCGGAATCGGTGCCAAGCAGCTTACTGGGAAACCCCTGGTCGTTCATGTGCATGCGACGTCCTTCGACAGGGCCAGCGACGATAACATAGACACCAGAGTCTATGAACTGGAAAAGAGGGGAATGGAAATGGCTGACAAGGTCATTGCCGTAAGCGAATTGACCCGTAATATCGTGATTAACAAATACGGCATTTCTCCGGACAAGGTCGTAGCCGTACACAATGCCGTTGATTTTTCCGGAAGGGAAAGCCTGACCGTGGAAAGAAATGTCAGGGACAAGGTGGTGACATTCCTTGGAAGGGTCACTTATCAGAAAGGTCCGGAATATTTCATCGAGGCTGCGGCCAAGGTGCTGAAAAGGTGTAATAACGTAAGGTTTGTAATGGCCGGGAGCGGCGATATGCTTAACCGGTGCATACGCCATGTGGCCAGGCTCGGAATTTCCGACAGGTTTCATTTTACGGGATTCCTTCGCGGTAAGGAAGTCCAGAAGATGTTCGCCCTGTCCGATGTGTATGTAATGCCTTCCATTTCGGAGCCGTTCGGAATCTCTCCGCTTGAGGCAATGCAGACCAATGTGCCTTCCATAATATCGAAGCAGTCGGGATGCGCCGAGATTCTTAGCTATGCTCTTAAGGTGGATTTCTGGGATATAGATGCCCTGTCCGATGCCATATACGGACTTCTAAACTATCCAGCTATTTCCAGACTTGCTGCGAGATGCGGTTATGAAGAGGTCAATTCATTGAAATGGTCGAATGCCGCCTATAAGATAAGGAAGATATATGAATCCGTAATCTGACCGGCATCTTCGTTGAAAATTGTTGTACTGCGATAATGTTTAAAATCTAAATCCATAGTTATGAATTCAAAGAAAAGTATTTGCCTGTATTTCCAGGTGCATCAACCATGCAGATTAAGGCTTTATAGGTTTTTCGATATAGGCAAGGATTCCCATTATTATGATGACTTTGCCAACAGGACCATTCTGAAGAGGGTGGCCCAGAAATGTTATCTCCCGGCCAATGAAATGTTGCTGGAGCTGATAAAGAAGTATAATGGAAAGTTCAAGGTTGCGTTCTCTATTTCCGGTTCGGTGCTGGAGCAGTTCGACCGCTATCAGCCGGAAGTCATAGATAGTTTCAGAAAACTGGCTGAAACAGGATGTGTCGAGTTTCTTTCGGAGACATATTACCATTCCCTGGCTTCCCTCATATCTCCGTCGGAATTCAAAAGACAGGTCCAGCTTCACCGCAGCGCCATTGAGAATTATTTCGGACATACTCCGAAGACATTCAGGAATACTGAACTCATTTATTCGGATGCCATAGGCTCCATGGTATATGAGATGGGCTTCAAGGCCATGTTGACTGAAGGTGCAAAACATGTTCTCGGCTGGAAGAGTCCCAATTATCTTTACAGCGGAGCGACTGCACCGAAGCTCAGCCTGCTGCTGAAGAATTCTTCGTTGAGTGACGATATCGCTTTCAGATTTTCCGACAGGTCGTGGTCTGACTGGCCTCTAACAGGAGAAAAATATCTGTCATGGCTGAAGACATCAGTTCAGAATGATGAGATAATCAATCTCTTCATGGATTATGAAACCTTCGGAGAACATCAGAAAGTGCAGAGCGGAATCTTCGATTTCATGAAATATCTTCCAGAGGTTATAATCAATGACGGTACGTTCGAGTTCGTGACGCCTGCCCAGGCCGCAAAAAAGCATAAACCTATTGCAGAACTCGATGTTCCTGATCCTATTTCATGGGCAGATGAAGAAAGGGATGTCACAGCATGGCTGGGCAATGAACTCCAGAATGATGCATTCCACAAGCTGTATGACCTTACGGAAAAGATGTCATTGCTGAATAACGAGGCTTTGTGGTCGGATTTCGGGCATCTTCAGGAGAGCGACCATTTCTACTATATGTGTACAAAATTCTTTTCAGACGGAGCGGTTCACAAGTATTTCAACCCGTATGATACTCCGTATGAGGCATTTATAAATTACATGAATGTTCTCAGCGATTTTATTTTGAGGGTAAATGAAGAATATTCGCTATCAAGTGTTAACTTTGCCGCCGGTATGCAGAAAGGTAGCGGTAAAACCAGAACCGGAAAATCTTCTGCATCGAAAAGAAAAACAACAAAAAAGGAAGAAAGTAAATGAACAATGAGTTTATCGCACCGGACTATCTTTTCGAGGTCAGCTGGGAGGTCTGCAATAAAGTCGGCGGCATATATACCGTTATTGCGACCAAGTCGCTTTACCTCAAATCGGAACTCAAGCGACATCATATATTGATAGGACCGGATGTTTGGATGGATACTGAAACCAATCCGGATTTTCTCGAAGATGTTTCTCTGTTCAAGGCCTGGAAAAAGCAGGCAGCAGATGAAGGACTGAGGGTAAGAATCGGAAAATGGAATGTGCCGGGACGCCCTGTGGCAATTCTTGTGGATTTTAAGCAGTATCTTACACAGCAGAATGAAATTCTGACTGATTATTGGAAAAATTTCGGAGTCGATTCGCTTACGGGCAATTGGGATTACAAGGAGTCTGCACTTTTCGGATATGCTGCGGGAAAAGTCATCGAAAGCTTTTACCGTTTCAATCTGAATCCTTCAGACAAGGTTGTCGCCCAGTTCCATGAATGGATGACAGGGGCCGGCCTCCTTTATATAAAGAAGACAGGACTTCCGATAGCGACGGTGTTCACTACCCATGCAACTATTGTGGGACGCTGTGTCGCAGGAAACAACCTGCCTCTTTATGATGCCTTGGGCGTATATGACGGTGATGAGAAAGCTAGGGAATTCAATGTAATCGCAAGACATTCCCTTGAAAAGAAGTCTGCCGGAAATGCCGATATATTTACGACAGTGAGTGATATCACGGCGGTAGAGTGCAGCCAGTTTCTTAAGCGTCAGGTGGATATTGTAACGCCTAACGGGTTTGAAAACAGTTTCACGCCGGCTGACGACGAAGATTATGACCGCAAGCGTCAGAATGCAAGAAAGAGGTTGATCGAAGTTGCGCAGGCGATGTCCGGTGATGCTGTGAGTGAGAACTCCATCCTTGTTGCGATCAGCGGAAGATATGAATACAAGAACAAGGGAATCGATGTATTCATTGACGCCCTTGACAGGTTGAGGAATACCGATTTCGGAGGGAAGAATATCCATGCATTCATAATGATTCCTTCCGGCAACAATGGTCCCGACAAGGAGCTTGTTGCGAAATTGTCCGGAACTGATTCTTCATATGTTACGAGAACTTCCCATTATCTCAGGGAACCTGAGTACGATATCATTTCCCGCCGTCTTGACGAATTGTCTTTCAGAAATGCCAGTGAAGACAAGGTAAAGGTATATTTCATACCATCCTACCTGAACGGCGATGACGGAGTTTTCAACATGAAGTATTATGACCTGATTGTTGGACTTGATCTGGCCGTGTTCCCTTCATATTATGAACCGTGGGGATATACGCCGCTGGAGAGTGTCGCATTCAGGGTGCCTACCCTGACGACCAGTCTTGCCGGGTTCGGGCTTTGGGTCCGTTCGCATTATGGCAAGGCCCATCCGGGTATATCCGTCGTTTCGAGAACCGATTCCAATTATAACAATGTAGTTGAAGAGGTTGCCGGAAGGATAAAGGAAATTGCATTCCTGACAAAAGAAGAGAGAAAAGAGTATATGGATAATGCCAGGGAGGTATCGGAGATAGCTCTCTGGGAGAGAAATATTGTGTATTACAAGAAGGCATATTCAATGGCTTTGGAGAAAGTGATTTCGGAAAAAGGTGCCTTCCCTCAATTTAGAGATGATAAAGCGATGTATTATAATAAGATAGATGTAAATAAACCTTCATGGAACAGTGTGTTTGTGTCAATAAATCTTCCGGAAGCTTTGAAAGACCTTGATGTGCTTTCAAGAAATCTCTGGTGGTGTTGGAACGAATCTGCAAAGAAACTGTTCAGATCTATCGATCCGGATGCATGGCAGGCTTCGGGAGAAAATCCTATTGCCATGCTTGACAAGGTCAGCCTGAAGCGGTTCAAGGTTCTTGAAACGGATTCGGAGTTCCTTGGCGAACTGGAGAAGGTGATGAAGGAATTCAATGGGTACATGGCCGCAAAGGAGGAGAGAAAAGGTCCTTCGATAGCTTATTTCTGTATGGAATACGGGCTGGATACATCATTGAAGATTTATTCCGGAGGATTGGGTATTCTTGCAGGAGACTATCTTAAAGAAACCAGTGACATGAATACCAACCTTGTAGCTGTTGGCTTGCTGTACCGTTACGGATATTTTACACAGATACTTTCAGCACAGGGTGATCAGGTTTCGAAATACGACGCACAGAATTTCATGAAGATACCGGCAACTCCTGTACGCGATGAAGCAGGAAACTGGATGACCGTGAGCATCGCTTTCCCAGGCAGAAATCTGAATGCCAGATTATGGAGGGTAGATGTGGGACGTACCGAATTGTATCTTATGGATGCTGATTATGAGGAGAATCTTCCGGAGGACAGGTCCGTAACCCATCATCTGTACGGAGGCAATTGGGAAAATCGTCTGAAACAGGAACTTCTGCTGGGAGTGGGAGGAATACGTGCATTGAGGGAGCTCGGAAAATATCCGGATGTTTATCATTGCAATGAAGGACATGCCGCTTTTATCGGTCTTGAAAGGCTGCGCGAGTATATCCTTCATGACAATCTGGATTTTCCGGAAGCATTGGAAATCGTCAGGGCTTCATCTTTGTTCACTACACATACTCCGGTGCCTGCAGGACATGATGCATTTGACGAAGGACTTCTGAGACAATATATCGGCCATTATCCTCAAAGGCTCAAGATAGACTGGGAGACCTTGATGGGACTTGGCAAGATTAACGGAAATGACGTGAATGAGAAATTTTCAATGAGTTATCTTGCTGCAAACCTGTCTCAGGAAGTCAATGGCGTTTCATGGCTGCACGGAAAAGTCAGCAGGGATATATTCGCGAACATGTGGCCAGGCTATCTACCTGAGGAACTGCATGTCAGCTATGTGACCAACGGAGTCCACTATCCTACATGGACGGCTCCGGAATGGAAGGAAGTGCATGCGGGAGTTTTCGGAAACGAATTCGGTACTCACCATTATGACAAATCGTGCTTCGAAGGTATATATAAGGTAGGTGATGACAAGGTTTGGGAAATCAGGACCCTGCTTAAGAAAAAGCTCGTAGCGGAAGTGAAGAGGAG
Organism: uncultured Bacteroidales bacterium; assembly: GCA_949300335.1. Taxonomy (GTDB): domain Bacteria; phylum Bacteroidota; class Bacteroidia; order Bacteroidales; family UBA932; genus Cryptobacteroides. The sequence goes on from CASGDV010000023.1 coordinate 139,052, forward strand.
ATTGTCCGACCCTTCGGCTACCAACCATTATTCTCCGAGACAGATTGTCACGATAAAGGATACTCTCAGGGATGATGTGCTTACCATAGGTTTTGCAAGGCGTTTCGCCACATACAAGAGAGCCCATCTGCTGTTCCGCGACCTTGACAGGCTTGACGAGATTGTAAATGATCCGGAAAGGCCGGTTCAGTTTATTTTTGCAGGAAAGGCGCATCCTGCTGACAAGGCCGGACAGGATCTGATAAAGATGATTGTCGACATTTCAAAGATGGAGAAATTCATCGGTAAGATAGTATTTGTCCCTGACTATGACATAACTCTGGCAAAATATCTTGTTCAGGGAGTCGATGTGTGGATGAACAATCCTACGAGACCATTGGAAGCATCCGGAACATCCGGAGAGAAAGCTGCCATGAACGGCGTCATGCATTTTTCAGTACTTGACGGATGGTGGGTCGAAGGCTACAGGAAGGGTGCCGGATGGGCTCTGCCTCAGGAAAGGACATATGACGACCAGAATTATCAGGATGAGCTCGATTCCGCGACTATCTATACTATCATAGAGAATGAAATTGCTCCGGCATATTACAACAAGGACAACAAGACCGGACGTTCTTCGGAATGGATTGAGTTTATCAAGAATACTGTAGCACAGGTGGCCTGCAACTTTACGACAAACAGAATGCTTACCGATTATATTGAAAAGTATTATGTGCCTCAGTCCGAGAGGGTTAAAGGTCTGATTGCCGATGAATATGCTGTTGCCAGACAGATTGCCGCATGGAAGAAGCATCTTCGCCGTGAATGGCAGCATGTAGAGGTGGTTTCATTCACAAGACCGGACAATTCATTTATCGGAGTATCAGTCGGTAATGAGTACAAGGCTCAGGTTGTGTTGAATATAGGAGATTTGCAGCCGGAGGAAATAGGCGTCGAGCTCCTTTTTGCCATTTCCGACAGCAAGGGGAAACTTCATATACAGGAAAGATGTGATTTTGAACCGGTTGCGTTTAATGACGGAGTCGCGACTTATTCTGCATCGGTCCTTCCTGAGATAACAGGCATGTATCAGGTTGCGGCAAGATTGTTTGCAAAGAATGCCTTGTTGCCTCACAGACAGGATTTTGAGTTGGTAAGATGGTTGTAGCTACCGGATTTTTCGACGGTGTCCATCTCGGACACCGTCTTGTAATCGAAGAACTGGTCAAAGCATCCAGACAGAGAGACGAGGAAAGCATGGTCGTCACTTTCTGGCCTCATCCGAGAAATGTCCTTCAGCAGGAAGCCAGGAATCTGAGACTTCTGTCAACGCTTGAGGAAAAGAAATCCATGCTGTTGTCTCTGGGTGTGGACCGTGTTGAAGTGCTGGATTTTACAAAATCCTTCAGTACCCTTACTGCACGGGATTATCTGGTCAGATATTTGATGGGGAAGTTCCGCGCAACGGCTATCGTTCTCGGATATGACAATAAGGTCGGTTCCGATGCAGTGAAGTCGGATGACGTGTCGAGAATAGCCGGACAGCTTGGTCTGACAGTCATCAGAACGGGGGCTTATCCCGGACGTGACGGGGTTGCAATCAGTTCTACGAAAATCCGCAGGAGGATAGCTGACGGTGATGTCGACATTGCTGCATCGATGCTGGGATATGAGTATTCTCTTTTAGGTGTCGTTGTTGCCGGAAACCGTCTTGGAAGGACATTGGGCTTCCCGACTGCCAATATGCAACTGTATGAACCGCTCAAAATGATACCCGGGAAAGGGGTCTATTTCGTAAAGGTAGGAGTTCTCGGGGCGGAATACTGGGGCATGTGCGATGTCGGTAACAAGCCGACGGTCGGAAACGGAAGCCAGATAAGTATTGAAACGAACATATTCGATTTTGATGAGGATATTTACGGTCTGGATATCAAGGTCACTTTCATAAGGAAAATAAGGGATGAGGTGCGCTTTGATTCTCTGGATTTGCTCAAGGAACAATTGATTAAGGATAGGATTCTTTGTGAAAAATATATAAATCAGTGAGCTATGGATTTGGTCACCACTATTCTGGGATTGATGCTGGTTCTTGTTCCCGTAATCGGCAAGTTTATAGAAAGGAAACTTCAGAATGCAGGGAAAACGGGGCAGGCCGAGAGCGTAAAGAAAATCATAGATATTTTCGATACCGGGAATGATAATGCGGATGCGCCTGAGACGATGGAGGAAATTCCTGTTGATATTCCTGCAGGTATTCCTGCAGAGATTTCCGAGACTGTTCCGGTGCCGCAAATCCAGGTCGTACCCCAAATCTCCGTCATGCCGGATACCGTTGCTGTCCAGGAGACAGGCAGAAGTGTCAGCCTGCAGGACGGAAGGACGCTTTCCGGGGATAAATCGGAGGATGGTATGCAGTCCGGCAGGAAGATTGACCTGAGGAATCTGGTGATATATTCGGAAATCATGAGACCCAAATTTGAATCATGATTTTATAGCGAATCCGAATTATTTTATTTATATTTGCATAAATGTTAGGGTTCTGTGGTTAATCGGCGACAGAACTCCTTTTTTGATTATGTGTTATTAGTTAAATTTTTATATTATGGCGATACATTATATGACGCAGGAGGGGCTGGATAAGTTGAAAAAGGATTTGTCTGATGCTTTGGCCCAGCGGCCTGTGATTTCCGCCCAGATTGCGGAGGCAAGAGACAAGGGAGATTTGTCGGAGAATGCAGAATATGAAGCTGCAAGGGAAGCTCAGGGCTTGCTCGAATTGAATATTTCCAAACTTCAGGATCTTGTAGCTAATGCAAGGGTAATAGACGAGTCATTGATAGGTACGGATAAAGTTCAGATGCTTAACAAGGTAAAGGTCAAGAATCTGGGCAATGGACAGGTGATGGAATTCACGCTTGTAGGAGAGAGCGAGGCTGATTTCACTTCCGGAAAGCTGGCGGCGACGACCCCTATAGGACGGGCTTTGATGGGTCACTCCAAAGGAGAGATTGTAGAGGCCAAGGTCCCGTCCGGTATAATCAAATTCGAGATACTTGATATAACGCTTTAAAATCCGCATCATATGGCAACGATATTTACAAAAATAGCGAGGGGCGAGATTCCGTCTTACAAGGTGGCCGAGAATGATGAATTTTATGCGTTCCTTGATATCGCGCCTCTTCATGAAGGACATACTCTGGTGATTCCTAAAAATGTGGAGTGCGATTATATTTTCAATCTTGATGATTCCACTTATTCGGGCCTTTGCGCTTTTGCGAAGAAGGTTGCATCAGCAATAGGCAAGGCTGTGCCGTGTAAAAGGGTGGCTGTTGCAGTGCTTGGAATGGAAGTACCTCATGTCCACATACATCTAGTTCCGATTGACTCCGAGGGTGATATGGATTTCAGGAAGGAAAAACTGAAACCGGCTCCCGAAGAATTCAGAGCAATAGCTGAAAAGATAGCTGCGGCTTTTGAAAAAGAATAAAAGTTTATGTATATGAGGATGAAAGTATATATGACAGTTGTCTGCAGGATGGCAGCGGTGGTTGCAGCAATTATGTTGATGGCGTCTTGCTGCAATTCTGTCAGGGTTTCAGGTACGGTGGCAGGGGCAGGTGACTCGGAACTGGTCCTGAAATCGCTGCCTGTCGGAACCGATGTTACGGTTGATACACTGAAGACTGATGCAGACGGACGGTTCTCGTTTAAATATCATGTCGGAAAAGACGAACCGCAGTTCGTGTATCTGTATTACAAGGACAGGAAGATAGTGTCCCTGCTTCTTGAAAACGGAGACAAGGTGGAAGTGGATGCCGACACTCTGGGGACGAGATCATTGTCAGGTTCCGATGAGTCTCTTAAACTGATCTCTGTCGAGAAAGATTTTTCAGATTTTCTCACGAAGTTCAATGGATTGTATATGCGTTATCTGGAATTGAAACCTGAGTCCGATGAGGCCAAATCCGTGAACAGGGAGATGAGCAAGGAGTACATCAATTATTACAGGAGCAGGGTCAGATATGTCATGGAGAATTATAACTCTCTCAGCATAATACCTGTATTGTATCAGTCAGTGAACGAGAATCTGCCTGTATTTGCCCAGAGTACGGATGCTATCCATTTCAGGAACGCTTGTGATTCGCTGATGTCGAGATATCCGGATTCCGAATATGTGACTGCATTGAAGGCGGAAACAGACAGGAGATACAAGGTTCTCGAACTGTCGGCCAGAATAGAAGGTGCCGAACGCCTCTCTTTTCCTGATCTGAATCTTCCCGACATCAATGCCAGGAAAATCAAACTCAGCGAGGTGGATGCCAAACTCGTGATGCTGTATTTCTGGACTGTGACCAATGATCTTCAGAAGATGAACAATCTTGATATTCTCAAGCCTTTATATGAAAAATATCACGATAGGGGATTCGAAATATATCAGGTCGCTATTGATGTCGACAAGACAATGTGGGCAGGGGTCCTCAAAAACCAGAAGCTACCTTGGCTGAATGTTTGCGACGGGCTCGGTGCCGATTCCCCGGCTGCCCAGCTATACAATGTGACGGGTCTTCCGAGAGCATACTTCATCTATAATGGTGAACTGCTGCAGGAAAACGGATTCGACAAGGCTTCGCTCTCCCGTTTGCTTGAGCGTTATCTTTAAGCGGATATCCGGTTCAGAACAGTTTCTTCCTGCTTACAGTAGCAACGAAGTCCTTGAGATAGAAAGGTTCGAAGTACGCAACGTCTTGGAACCTTTTTTTCTTGTATTCCCTTTCCGCCGGAACAAGCATCGAGGATGCCTTGGGACAGCAGTTTAAGAATCTGGCATTTTGGTGTCCGATGATATCAGTGCATTTGCCTGCACCGTCACCGATGAAAAGAACTGTGCCTTTTTCCAGATATTCACTGAAAGAATCTTTTTCCACGATGTATGGTTTTGTTTCAGTAAGTCTGTTGCCTTCTGCTGAGAATACGGAACTGTAGACTTCCATTCTCCGTGCATCTATCATTGGTACAATGAAACTGCAGTTTTCAGGAAGCAGTGATTCCGATATGGCCTGCCATACCAGTATTTCAAGGGTATCAGCTCCCAGCAGCGGAATACCTGTGCCGAAACATATTCCTTTTGCAGTTGAAACGCCGACTCTCAGGCCGGTGTATGACCCGGGTCCCTTGCTTACGCATACGGCATCGCATTCTCCTGCCGTTATGTTGTGTTCGCGCAATGCTTCTTCAATGAATACCGCGGTTTTCGATGCATGTGCTTTAGGCTCCGTACTTTCTTTATAAGAAATTATTTTCCCGTTTTCGCTCAGGGCTACCGAACAAAGAGCCGTGGATGTTTCTATCATCAGTATTCTTTCCATATGCGTATATGTAAATTGTCCTTATTTCGACAGATATTCTCTCAAATACGGGAATATCCTGTAAATGGTGTCTTTCAGAAATGTATAGATTACCGACTCCGACAAACTCTTTTCGTTCACAATGCCGAATATCTCATTGATGGAATTGAAAAACATTATTGCGAGTCCCAGTATGATTATGCAGTTGAGAAATGAGAACAAGGCTCCGAGAAGACGGTTAAGCCATCCCAACATGACTATTTTGATGCTTGTTTCGAGGGCTTTTCCTATGAGGTAAAGGCACACCGTAACCAGAATGAATATCGTGATGAAGGAGATGATGTTCAGTATGCTGTGGGATGCTTCAATCCATTTGCCCAGCCACTCGCTTACAGCAGAGGAAAAACTGAAAGAGAGCCACACTCCCAGAATCAGGCCGAGGATTGAGACTACCTGTGCAATGAATCCCTTCTTAATACCTATCGCTATCGCCACGGCAAAACATGCAGCCAAAATGATATCTAAAACATTCACCTATCTATACATTTTTTTTGCAAAAATAGGTAAAAATGTCGGACTTGACTAAACAAATTTTTATATTTGCAGATTCAGGCAATATCGGGAATCGGGAGTTTGCCGAGACCGGATACGGGAATGCTGAAGACCCTTGCGGCCATGTATGACCGCTGTTTTTGATAATGAAAAAAATACGATATATGAAGTTCAATGAATACAAGGGCTTGGATCTGGTGACAGTCGGCAATGAGATCCTTGACAGATGGAAAAAGAACCATGCGTTTGAAAAATCGCTTGAGGTGAGGGAGGGAGCTCCCGAGTTTGTGTTTTTTGAAGGACCTCCTTCAGCAAACGGTATGCCCGGCATTCATCATGTCATGGCGCGTTCGATAAAGGATTCGATATGCCGTTACAAGACACAGTCCGGTTATAGGGTGAATCGAAGGGCCGGATGGGATACCCATGGGCTTCCTGTTGAACTTGGAGTGGAGAAAAAGCTCGGTATAACCAAGGAAGACATAGGAAAAAAGATTTCCGTCGAGGAATACAACAAGGCTTGCCGGACGGAAGTCATGAAATATACCAAGGAGTGGGTTTCCTTGACGGAGCGTATAGGTTATTGGGTTGACATGAACGATCCGTATATAACCTATGACAACCGTTATATAGAAACATTATGGTATCTTCTCAAGAAGATTTATGATAAGGGATTGCTTTACAAGGGGTATTCTATACAACCTTATTCTCCGGCTGCAGGTACGGGGCTGAGTTCGCATGAACTGAATCAGCCCGGGTGTTACAGGGATGTGAAGGATACTACCGCTATTGTACAGTTCGAGGTAATCAAGAATGAAAAGTCGCAGATTCTTTACGGTTGCGAGACTTTCCCGGTATTCTTTATCGCATGGACGACGACTCCGTGGACATTGCCTTCCAATACAGCGTTGTGTGTCGGGCCGAATATCGATTATGTTCGTGTATTCAGCTTCAATCCATATACCGGAGAACCGGCAATATATGTCGTTGCCGAAGCGCTGGTTTCTTCTCTTTTCAATCCGAAGGCAGCCGGGATACCGATGGAAGACTATAAGCCGGGTGACAAGCTGATTCCATACCGTATTCTTGACGGGAAGTTCAAGGGAAGCGAATTGGCCGGGATATCCTATCATCAGCTCATTCCATGGTTCAAGCCGGATGACGGCGCATTCCGCGTCATAACCGGCGACTATGTTACAACTGATGAGGGAACGACAGGTATAGTACATATAGCACCTACATTCGGAGCTGATGACGACAAGGTTGCAAAACTGAACGGTATTCCTCCTCTTATGGTGATCGATGCCAATGGTGACAGACAGGCTCAGGTCGACAGGCAAGGGCGTTTCTACAGAATTGAAGATCTGGATCCGAAATATGTCGAGGAGAGAGTGTCTCCTGATTACAGGGAGTTTGCAGGAAGATATGTAAAGAATGCCTATGATTCGTCTCTCCCGTCCGATGCTCCAACTCTGGATGTCGATATATGCGTTATGCTCAAACAGAAGGGCAAGGCATTCAAAATAGAGAAACATGTCCATACTTACCCTCATTGCTGGCGTACCGATAAACCGGTATTGTATTATCCACTGAATTCCTGGTTTATAAAGACTACGGCAGTGAGAGAGCGTATGATGGAACTCAATGATACGATTCTCTGGAAGCCGGAGGCTACGGGTGCAGGACGTTTCGGCAAATGGCTTGAGAATATTCAGGATTGGAACTTGTCGAGAAGCCGCTATTGGGGTACTCCTCTGCCTATATGGATATCGGAAGACGGCAAAGAGGAAAAATGCATAGGTTCCCTCAAGGAACTGTATCAGGAAATAGAAAAATCCGTCGCTTCGGGTGTCATGTCTTCGAATCCTTTGAAGGACAAAGGCTTTGACCCGAATGACATGAGCAAGGAGAATTATGACAGAATAGATCTTCACAGGCCTTATGTCGACAACATTTATCTTGTTTCCGGAAGCGGTAAAAAGATGATCCGCGAAGCCGACCTTATAGATGTATGGTTTGACTCCGGTGCCATGCCTTATGCACAGGAAGGTTTGAGGAATCTCCATTCCCCGAAGTTCGGCTGTACTGCCGATTTCATTGCCGAAGGAGTGGACCAGACCCGCGGATGGTTCTATACTCTGCATGCCATAAATACGATGGTGAGCGACAAGTGTGCTTTCAGAAGAGTCATTTCAAACGGTCTCGTACTTGACAAGGACGGAAACAAGATGAGCAAGAGACTGGGAAATGCGATAGATCCTTTCATGGCTCTTGACAATTACGGCCCGGATGCCCTCAGGTGGTATATGCTTACCAATTCACAGCCATGGGACAATCTCAAGTTTGACATGTCCGGCGTGGATGAGGTAAGAAGAAAGTTTTTCGGCACATTGTACAATACATATTCGTTTTTTGCATTGTATGCCAACATAGATGATTTTGATCCAGCATCTGAACGTGTCTCTCCGGAAAAGCGTCCAGAATTGGACAGGTGGATTATATCACTTCTCAATACATTGGTAAAGGATGTTGTTGCGGCATACGAGGACTATGATGTCACATCGGCCGGCCGTCTTATACAGAATTTCGTGTGTGACCATCTCAGCAACTGGTATGTAAGGCTGGGCCGCAAACGTTTCTGGGGAGGAAGCATGGACGATGACAAGCTTTCCGCATATCAGACTTTGTATGAGGTGCTGGTGAAAGTATCGCTTCTGGCTGCTCCTATCGCTCCGTTCTATATGGAAAGACTTTATCTTGATCTTGTTCCTGGTGCAGATTCAGTACATTTCAAGAGCATGCCTTCCTATGATGCGTCCGTTGTGGACAAGGATCTGGAAGAAAGGATGGAACTTGCCCAGAGGGCTTCTTCAATGGTTCTGGCATTGCGCAGGAAAGTCAACATCAAGGTTCGTCAGCCTCTTTCCAAACTGGTGATACCTGTTCTGGATATCAGGGTCAAGGAACAGCTTGAAAAAGTCAAGACACTGATGCTTGGAGAAGTAAACGTGAAGGAAGCGGAATTTATCTCTGATACAGCCGGACTGATAACAAAGAAGATCAAACCGAATTTCAAGACTTTAGGCAAGATATACGGCAAACAGATGAAGGAGATAGCAGCGGCGTTCAATACCCTTTCCCAGGAGGATATCGCTGCAATTCAGGCCAATGAAGTTACCGGTGCGGATTATGTCATGCATCTTGCTTCGGGAGACGTCGTACTTGCCAGGGGCGATTACGAAATATCATCGGAAGATATGCCTGGATGGCTTGTCGCCAATGACGGTCCTCTTACTGTGGCACTTGACATTACGGTTACTGAAGAACTCAAAAAAGAAGGAATAGCCAGAGAACTCATAAACAGAATCCAGAATCTTAGAAAAGATAGCGGATTTGATGTTACAGATAAGATAATTGTTGGTATCTTTGCAGAAGGGGAAACGATGTCGGAGATTTCCGACTCCCTCGGTGTGTTTGCGGAATATATAGCTCTGCAGACTTTGGCCACTTCCGTAGGAACCGCTTCACTGGAACAACTTCCGGATGCGGTCGAAGTGGAGTGGGGCGAAGAAAAGATATATATTGAGGTAAAGAAGAATAACTGATAAAATTTTTGAATTATGGCAGAAGAAAAAAATATAAATGAACCAAAGGTTCGTTATAGCGATGAGGAACTGCAGGAGTTCAAGGAAATAATTCTTGACATGCTTGCGAAAGCGAAAAAAGAGTACAAGACTCTGCGTGATGTAATTACTCATGGTTCCAGCAATGACATAGAGGATACTTCTCCTACATTCAAGGTTATGGAAGAAGGTGCTACTACTTTGTCAAAAGAGGAAGCCGGCCAGCTTGCACAGCGTCAGTATAAGTTCATCCAGAATCTTGAGGCAGCTCTGGTAAGAATCGAGAACAAGACCTATGGTATCTGCAGGGTGACAGGGAAGCTGATTCCTAAGGAAAGACTCCGCCTGGTACCTCATGCAACGTTGACGGTTGAGGCGAAGGAGATGATGAACAAGAATAAATAGCTGCCGGTAAATGAAAATCTCCAGGGGAAAGTTCTTGATAATCCTGGGAGTTCTTATGGTTGTCATTGATCAGATTATAAAGGTTCTGGTCAAGACGAATATGACTCTCGGAGAAAGTATACCTGTTTTCGGAAACTGGTTTCAGATTTTCTTCATTGAAAATGAAGGGATGGCATTCGGCATGAAGTTCGGAGGCATGGCAGGAAAACTGATACTTACCATATTGAGGATTGTTCTTTTCAGTTTTCTTGTCTGGTGGATTTCCCGGTTGATGAAAAAGCCTGGAACACCGATGGGTGTTCTGGTCGGTCTGGCTCTTATTTCAGCCGGAGCTTTGGGAAATCTGATTGACTGTCTTTTTTACGGTGTTATCTTTTCCGAATCCTTGTATTCGGAGGTTGCCGTCTTCGGCGGGCATTATGCTCCATTCATGTTCGGCAAGGTCGTGGATATGTTTTATTTCCCGATTATCGATACGACATTCCCGGAATGGATGCCTGTCATCGGGGGAAATCCGTTCAGATTCTTCGCTCCCGTATTTAATTTTGCCGACAGTTGTGTTACTTGTGGGGCATTGTATCTGATTCTGTTCCATTTCAAATATTTTTCAAAGGAAGCCTGAATATGTGTATAATACCATACGGCCGTCTTGTCCGGCTGCGGCCGCAACAGGTACAAATGTAAGGAAATATCATGTTGCAGTGCAGTTTTCAATGGGAAAAATCATTCGTTAAAAATGTCGTAAAAAAATTTGCTGAATAAATATTATTGACTATCTTTGCAGTCCGTTTCAGAAAATACTATATGTGTGGTTTCCGTGAGCGGATTTTGGAGAGATGGCAGAGTGGTCGAATGCGGCGGTCTTGAAAACCGTTGATCTTCACGGGTCCGGGGGTTCGAATCCCTCTCTCTCCGCAATAAATGCTGAAAATCAGCAAATTGCAAAACAAATACCCAATTTTACACCCAAGGATGTAAAGTTGGGTGTTTTTTGTATTCTTTAAGATTGATAGTATGGGAAGGTAAGTG
>CASGDV010000024.1 GCA_949300335.1 uncultured Bacteroidales bacterium
CCGACGAAGGTCATGTGTGTGTATGTAAAGAAGGTCCGGTATTTAATATAAAGAAATTATTATGGCAGATTTAAGTGTAAACATCGGTAAACTGGCAATGAAGAACCCGGTCATGACAGCATCGGGTACATTTGGATATGGCCTGGAATTCCAGGATTTTGTGAATCTGGAAGAAATTGGCGGTATCATCGTAAAGGGAACCACCCTGCATCATCGGGAAGGAAATCCGTATCCGCGTATGGCTGAGACTCCTATGGGGATGCTGAACGCTGTCGGCCTGCAGAACAAAGGTGTGCATTATTTTGCCGAACACATTTATCCGCAGATAAAGGACATCCGTACCAATATGATTGTGAATGTGTCTGGCTCCCAGATTGACGATTACGCGGAAACTGCCCGTATCATCAACGGACTGGAGAACATTCCGGCCATCGAGCTGAACATCTCTTGTCCGAATGTCAAGCAAGGAGGAATGGCTTTCGGAGTAACTGCCCACGGTGCTGCAGAAGTGGTCAGTGCGGTCCGGAAAGTATACGACAAGACATTGATCGTAAAACTCTCGCCCAACGTAACGGACATCACCGAAATAGCCCGTGCGGTAGAAGGCGCCGGTGCCGACAGCGTATCGTTGATAAACACCTTGCTGGGCATGGCTATTGATGCCGAAAAGCGCAAACCTGTACTTTCTACCATTACCGGTGGAATGAGTGGCGCTGCCGTCAAACCGATCGCCTTGCGTATGGTATGGCAGGTGGCCAAGGCCGTACAGATTCCTGTCATCGGATTGGGAGGTATCATGAATTGGAAAGACGCTGTTGAGTTCCTGTTGGCAGGTGCTTCGGCCATTCAGATTGGTACTGCCAACTTCATCGACCCGGCAGTAACAGTGAAGGTAGCGGCCGGTATCAACGACTATCTGGACCGTCATGGATTTGCTTCGGTAAAAGAAATTATAGGAGCCTTGGAAGTTTAACTCCCGGGCGGAGATCCATATTCCGTAATACAACCCTAACAAAAACGCCCAGGCGTTTTGATGTAAACGAACTCACGAATGAATGAAAACGTCTAGGCGTTTTGAATCAAACGTGAGTTCGTTTTTTCCAGTTCGATTACTTGCTCAGTAACCGTTACGGTAAACGGAAAAATATTTACATCCGTTACTTTCAAGGAAAGAGGCCGGTCCACCAGTCGGTAGTCTCAGTCATTGCCTGATAGACTCCGAAGATGGACCGGCCTCTTTCCTTTATCAGTCGAACAGCGACAATATGGAGGAAACCCCAATTGTCATTATTTTTCATTCAGCAAATCGGGACGCAAACGCTGGGTCCGTTCCAATGACTGTTGAAATTCCCATTCCCTGATTTTAGCTTCATGACCAGAGAGCAACACATCAGGAACCTTCCATCCGTTGTACTCCGCCGGCCGGGTATAGACCGGAGGAGCCAGCAGATTGTCTTGGAAAGAATCTGACAAAGCCGATTGCTCGTCCGAAATGACTCCGGGGATAATCCGCACGATGGAATCGGCTATGACGGCCGCCGCCAGTTCGCCGCCTGTCAGCACATAATCGCCGATGCTGATTTCCTTTGTGATGAAATGCTCCCGGATACGATAGTCGATTCCTTTGAAATGTCCGCAGAGGATAATCAGGTTCTGACTCAAGGAAAGTGTATTCGCCATCTTCTGGTTGAACTGCTCGCCATCGGGTGTAGTGAAGATGACTTCGTCGTAATCGCGTTCCGCCTTCAAGGCAGAGATGCAACGGTCTATCGGTTCAATTTTCATTACCATTCCTGCACAACCTCCGAACGGGTAATCGTCTACCTTCCGGTAACGGTCATAAGCGTAGTCGCGGAGGTTATGGATATGAATCTCGGCAATCCCTTTTTTCTGTGCCCGGCTCATGATGGAACAGTTGAAGAACCCTTCAATCATTTCCGGTAAAACGGTGATAATATCTATTCTCATGGTTTCATTATTTTTCAGCAAAAGTACAAATATTCTGCCGCACCCTCACCGTGCGATGAGACATTTTTGTTACTTTTGCATGAAACATCAT
>CASGDV010000025.1 GCA_949300335.1 uncultured Bacteroidales bacterium
GGGATAGAGGTGGACAAAGGGAGAGTCAAGGTAAATGGAGAACCTGTGAAAAGAATAACCGTAGAGGGGAAGACATTCTTTTTTGATGATCAGGCCAAAGCTTTGGAATATCTGCCGGCAATCATCGTGAATCAGATAAGGGTGATCGATAAGGAAAGCGGGGGAAGATTCGGAATGCCCCGGAAAGAGATGGATGTTAGGCTAAAGGAGGAATACAGGGAAGCATGGTTCGGGAAGGCATCTGCTGAGGGTGGAGTTTCTGTGAATGACAAGTCATCCGAGATGTTGGAAGACGGGGTGCGCGGTCTTTATAATGCAAAACTATACGCCCAGTTCTATGGCGAAGATGACAATTTTACTCTTCTTGGAGGCGGCAATAATGCGAATGCCAGCCAGTTGTCGCGGAATGCATCCGGACTGTCAGATGTCGCATCGGTTGGGGTGAATTACAATACTTCCAGAATTCCGGAATTCACCACGGATGCAACAGCATCATACGATTTCAGTAGAGATAACAACCGCTCGGAATCTCACCGGATATCATTCTTGAGTTCTGGAGAACAGTTGGAGACAAGTCGCAGCCAGACGAATGTCGCTCTCAACAATTCTGCAAAAGCGGATTTCAGAATAACGCCACAAATGTTTCCGTCTTTCCTGGCGGAGGGGATTTCAGTAAGCGGCAGCTTCCTGTACAATCGTAAGAAAACAACCAGTGAAAGCAATTCGTCAACGACAGATGCTGCTGGCAAAGAACTTAACAACAGTGAATCCTATATGTCCGGAAATTCCGATGATTTCAATGCCGATGTGAATTTAAAAGGGAAATATTTTCTGGACAAGGAGCGAAAACATCACATCTCATTCGAAGGAAATATCAGATATGACGGAACGCGCGGAAGCAGCGAGGACTTCTCAATCACCCGTTACATGTCTTCGTCAAGCGGGCGGAATCTTTTATATGCAGACAAGTCAGACGGTCTGTCTTTGAGCGGAGGCGCTGATTATTCAGTTAAACTGGCCGATAACTGGAGCATATCTTCGGAATTGTCAACGGATTTCAGCACCTCCGCAGACAGTAGAGATGCAGAGAATGCAGCCGATTATAGCCGAAACGAATATTATTCCAGATATTCTGCGGATAGGAATATCAGTATAAGACAAGTTTTTGACGCCATATATGATATAAGACTGGATCAACAGAAATCTTTCAAGACAATTTTCGGATTGGGAGTCTACGAAGATAACATTTCCCGTTTTTCAAAAGCATTCGGAGCAGTGGAGAATGACACGGATTTATGGCAGATAAATGCCGGTCCACATCTCTTTGTAAGTTATCGGGACAGAGACTGGAACTATACCATAATGACGCAGGGAAGAAGCGTAGCTCCTCCACGGGGAGCAGCTGTCAGCACCATGCTTGATATCTCAAATCCTGTTGACGTTTCCACGGGCAACATATATTTGAAAACAGGTTATCATCAGGATGTCAATCTGAATGTAAGTTATGGTAGAATGCGATCCAGCAAGAATTATGTGATGATGAGACTTTCCGGTGCCATCGACATGAACGAAATTACCCGTGCGAGTTGGTATGATGTATCGGCTGTGCGATATTCGATACCGGTCAACTCCAAGCGTCCTCGTTATAATGCGAGTCTGAACATAACCTACATACAATCTCTAAATAAAAAGAAAAGCCTGAACCTTACGGTCATGTCAAAAGCTTTTTTCAGTGCCGGGACCATCTATATTGCCGAAGGTGCTCTCGCTGGCATGGATATGGAAAAATTCGATTATGCCGAAATGATGTCATGGCTGTATGGAGATAAAGACGGTAGCGAGTTTTACAGCGGCAGGAGCGGCTTTATGGAAAACCGCACCAGGAACTTGAACTGGTCCTTGAATGCGGATCTGAAATACGAATTGAAAGACTGGTCTCTGAGAGCTGGAGCATCAGTGAATAACGCCCGTACAGAATATTCTGCCTATCCTGATTCGAAGGTGAACAACTGGCGTTATAATGCGTACACGGAAGCTCTGTGGCAGAACAGGAGAGGCTGGGAAGTCGAAGGGCGCTTCGTCTTCAACGGCTATAGCGGCTTCAGTGAAGGTTATAATATCCCGGATTGGCTCCTGAACCTGAAAATAGCGAAAAGCATAGGAGCAATTACCATAAACCTTTCTGCGTACGATATCCTCGGCAGCTCGAAATCATTCTCTCACATAGCATCCGCTGAATATGTGGAGGACACATACCAGAACAATCTCGGCCGCTGTATCCTCATAGGGATTTCCTACAATTTCGGCAAGTGGAGCTCGTGGAAACAATCCAAGATGGAGATGATGGAACGGAAAAGCAATCTTTAGTTAAAATATTTTATCTATGAAACAGCTGAACAATTGGCAACGATATGCTCTTGAGTGGGGCGTGCTTGTTTTACTTGTAGCATTTCTTACTGGAATTTTCGGAGTCAGGCATGATCCGGAGGCATATTGTCCGTTCGGAGGATTTCAAGCATTTATGCATTATATCTCGCATGACTCATTGCCATGTGAGATGAGTAGTGTACAGATATTTGCAGGAATCGCTCTTGCGGTGTCGGCTGTCCTGTTCAGTAAACTGTTTTGTGCATATCTATGTCCGTTAGGTACTGTAAGCGATTTGTTGATGAAGTTGCGAAGACATCTAAATATAGAACCATGGTTTGTCCCTACAAATGGATTGTCAGACAAAGCTCTGCGACTAATTAAGTATATTCTGTTGTTTCTGATATTATATAACACTATAGGAACAGGAGAACTTTTCTGTAAACGACTCGATCCATATTATGCTGTTGCAACTGGTTTCAAAGGGGAAATATCTCTTTATCTTAGTCTTGGAATGCTGGTAGTGTTTGTGCTATTTTCGTTTTTTTTGTGGATAATTTTTGGTGCAGATATATATGTCCTCTAGGAGCACTGTCTAATACTCTTAAATATTGGTTATGGTTAGTAACATTGTTGGGTGTCGTGTTTGTGGCCAGCTCTATAGCTGGGCAGATCCCAGCATGGATTATTATTGCTTTATTCTGCGTTGTAGGATATCTTTTTGAAATATTGTATCCTAAAACTTCGTTGCAGATCCTTAATGTTCATCGTGATAGCAAACGGTGTCATAACTGTAAGTTGTGTGAGGACAAGTGTCCGTATCATATCAATATTACGGATTTTAAAAGCACAGTGGAAAATGTAGATTGTATGCTATGTGGAGAGTGTGTCGAAAATTGCCCTACAGAAGCTTTGCATATCGGATTTATTAAGAAAGGGGCTCCGAATAAATTCAATCGCTTTTTACCTGTGGGGTTGACAGTGCTCCTGTTTTTATGCGTCATATTCCTTGGTGTAAAAATCGAACTCCCGACTATAAATGAATATTGGGATTTAAGTAGTGAAGAAGTTCATGAAATCAGATCTGGCAATATGACATCAATGCATTCATTTACAATAGAAGGATTGAACCAAGTGCGTTGCTATGCTAGTAGTATGGCTTTTAAAGAAAAACTCCAGCACATTTCAGGAGTACACGGCGTAAAGACATATGTGAAGCACCATAGGGCAACCATATTATACAAGCCAGAACAGACAACACCGGATAAAATACAACAGCAACTGTTTGTGCCGACTACATTCCAAATATTTAGCCCTGACTATAGGACAATCCCTGAACTTCGCGTAATAACAATACGCACGAGAAAAATGACGCAAAATAATTCTGTGAATCTTCTTGGATTGCAATTCAAGCAGCTAGATAGTCTTGTATACGGTCTGGAGACGGAGTGGGATACTCCTATGATAGTAAGAATGTTTGTAGATCCGTCATTTGCCAGAGATGAGACATGGATAAAGGATGTGGTTTCAATGCCGTTCCTTGAACTCAAGAATGCAAGCACTGGTAAGACTATTCAGATGCAGACGGGCTATGAATTTGTGCGGATGGAGAATACCGAATCTACTATAAGTACCGTTGAGTTTCTTCACAAGATGTTTAAACCGTTTAAGGCGGAGTTTACTCCGATTGATGATACCGATTCAAATGAACAATTTCTTTACGAAATTATTGACAAAGAGATCACAAAGCCTATAATTATGCGAAAGCTGCCAATTTTTGCTTCATATCTTAGTTTACAGAAAGGGGTGGGAAGTGTATATACTTGCCTCAATGATGACTGCATTCCAGAGATTGTTATTCGTTTCTATCCGCCTATGACACAAGAAAAACTTGATACGCTTCTTTCTGCCGAACATTGGACTATACACGGGAAAGATGGAATTCGTTCCATCGCGGCTCCAATGAAGTTTGATAATGTTTCGGAGAAAAGATAATTTACTACATATCGGGAAGGGGGATTTTTGCTTAAATTTTTATGTATAGTATATATGAATGCTGATAGTAGATTAAGAATTTGCTTGTCTATTGATTAGATTTTGTATTTCCGCATTATTCCTTCATAAAAGGGGAACCGACCTATATGTTCGGACGGCGTGGCCGCCCGTGGTCTCGTGAACGGGAGGGACCCTCCGCGTAGCGGTGGGAGGGATTTACCGTCCGAACATATAGGTCGGTTTATGTTAGGGGTATTCTTGCGGATAGACATATAAAAATTTAAGCTAAATCGTTGATTTTTGAAATATTAGTCGTATATTTGCAGCCCGCCAAAATGTATGGGTGGGAATAAAGTATTTATAATCAACTAATTAAACAGACAATGCCTGGATTGATTGGAAAGAAAATCGGAATGACTTCCGTTTTCGGTGCTGATGGGAAGAATATCCCATGCACCGTAGTTGAGGCTGGTCCGTGTGTAGTTACGCAGATTCGTACGGTAGAAAAGGATGGTTATGCCGCCGTACAGCTTGCCTATGACGAAATGAAAGAAAAGCACACCAGCGCGCCTCTAAAGGGGCATTTTGCAAAGGCAGGAACCACGCCTAAGCACAAGATCGTCGAGTTCAAGGCGGACTTTGCTCAGGAGCTGAAATTAGGTGACACCCTCACAGTGGGCGATGTTTTCGCTGACACTGCTTATGTGGATGTTACCGGTACTTCCAAAGGTAAAGGTTTTCAGGGAGTAGTTAAGCGCCACGGATTCGCCGGAGTAGGCGGTCAGACACATGGCCAGCACAACAGGCTCCGTCACCCTGGTTCCCTCGGTGCGTCATCATGGCCTTCCCGCGTATTCAAGGGAATGAGGATGGCAGGACAGATGGGAAATGAAAGGGTGAAGATCTTCAATCTTGAAGTAGTCAAGATCATTCCTGAGAACAATCTTATCGTTCTGAAGGGCTCAGTACCTGGAGCCAAGGGTTCATATGTAATTTTGGAGGATTAAGGTTATGGAATTGTCAGTTTTGAAAATTGACGGAACAGAGTCCGGAAAGAAGGTTGTTCTCGACGACGCTATCTTCGGCATTGAGCCGAATGACCATGCGATCTACCTCGATGTAAAGCAGTATCTTGCCCATCAGCGTCAGGGTACGGCCAAGACAAAGGACCGTAGCGAGGTTGCATACAGCACCAAGAAGCTCATCCGTCAGAAAGGATCAGGCGGTGCCCGTCACGGAAGCCGCAAGGCAGGAATCTACACAGGCGGTGGAAGGGTGTTCGGCCCTAAGCCTCGCGACTATCATTTCAAGCTCAACAAGAAGCTGAAACAGCTCGCAAGGTTCTCCGCTCTCTCATACAAGGTAAAGGAAAATGCTCTGATTGTTGTTGAGCCGTTCACTATGGATGCTCCTAAGACAAAGGAATTCATCCAGATCCTCAAGAACATCAAGGCAGGGGACAGGAAGATTCTTTTCGTACTTCCGGAGAACTCCCAGAACATCTACCTTTCTTCTCGCAACCTTCCTGAAGTGAATGTGAAGTCTGTAGACGAGATCAATACCTACAACATCATGAATGCATATTCAATGGTGATGGTTGACGGTGTGCAGGACATTCTCGCATCAAGGATCAAACGCTAAATTGATACGGAAATGGGAATAATAATTAAGCCTATAGTAACAGAAAAGATGACGGTTCTGGGCGATAAGTTGAACCGCTACGGCTTTATCGTTGATCGCAAGGCCAACAAGCTCGAGATCAAGAAGGCGGTAGAGCAGATGTACAATGTGTCAGTTGCGTCAGTGAACACTGCCAACTATCACGGAAAGAGGAAATCCCGTTATACCAAGGCCGGTATTCTCAGGGGTCGCATGAATCACTACAAGAAGGCATATGTCACTCTTGCTGGTGAGGACAAGATAGATTTTTATGCTAACATCTAACAGGTAAACGCAATGGCAGTAAGAAAATTCAAACCGGTAACCCCGGGTCAGAGGAATAAGGTAATCAGTGCTTTTGACGACATTACCTGCAAGACTCCTTATAAACCGCTGCTCGAGCCTATCAAGAAGACCGGCGGCCGTAACAACCAGGGTAAGATGACCGTCCGTTATATCGGAGGCGGTCACAAGAGGATGTACCGTATCATCGACTTCCGTCGTGACAAGGACAACTGCAAGGCAGAAGTGATGACTATCGAGTACGATCCAAACAGAAGCGCGCGCATCGCTCTCGTAAAATATGAAGATGGCGAAAAGAGATATATCATCGCTCCAAACGGACTGAAAGTAGGACAGATCATCGAGTCCGGCGCAGGTGTGGCACCTGAGGTCGGCAACGCTCTTCCTCTCTCTGATATTCCGCTCGGTACATTGGTCCACAACATCGAGCTCCGTCCTGGACAGGGTGCCGCAATGG
The DNA here is from genome assembly GCA_949300335.1 of uncultured Bacteroidales bacterium. Lineage (GTDB taxonomy): Bacteria > Bacteroidota > Bacteroidia > Bacteroidales > UBA932 > Cryptobacteroides. The sequence goes on from CASGDV010000025.1 coordinate 6,782, forward strand.
CAAGAAGTGCAGGAACATTCGCTCAACTCGCTGCCCGTGAAGGGAAACATGCTATCCTCCGTCTGCCTTCAGGCGAGACAAGGATGGTGCTTGTAACCTGCCGTGCAACTGTGGGAACTGTATCGAATCCAGACCACAATTTGGAATCGCATGGAAAGGCAGGCCGCCGCAGATGGCTCGGTCGCAGGCCTCGTAACCGTGGTGTCGTTATGAACCCGGTAGATCACCCGATGGGTGGTGGTGAAGGCCGTGCATCCGGAGGACATCCAAGGTCTCGCAAGGGTCTTCCTGCTAAGGGCTACAAGACTCGTAATCCTAAGGCAATTTCAAATAAGTTCATTATTGAAAGAAGGAAAAAATAACGGAATAAATTAAGAGATTATGAGTCGTTCATTAAGAAAAGGTCCTTATATCCAGGAGAGCCTGGAAAAGAAGATTCTTGCTATGAATGAAGGAAGCAAGAAGAAAGAGGTTGTCAAGACTTGGTCACGCGCAAGTATGATCTCTCCTGATTTTGTGGGTCACACCATCGCCGTTCATAATGGAAACAAGTTTATTCCTGTATATGTCACGGAAAACATGGTCGGACACAAGCTCGGCGAGTTTGCGCCAACAAGAACTTTCAGAGGCCATTCGGGCAACCGTAAATAATTGTAATTAAAATGAAATTGTAATTATGGGAGCTCG
>CASGDV010000026.1 GCA_949300335.1 uncultured Bacteroidales bacterium
ACGCACTTCCGTCAACGACGATTAGCCGAATACATTACATACCCAGAAAAAATATCGGGACTACAAATCGCCACTGCAGCGGTCTGTAGCCTCGATTGTCGTCTAGCAACAGGCTTTCGAAGTGTCAAACTTCGGAAGATAGGAAAAAAAATATACTTTCCAAATAAAAATATAGTATTTTTGTAAGAAATCTTCTTTTATGATTCCGTTTCTGAAACAGGTGGCCGGACATTATTGCGGCAGTTCCATCAAAGATAAGTGTTTTGTCTTTCCGAGCAGGAGAGCCATGCTCTTTTTCAGCAAATATCTGGCGGAATCCGTTGGAGGAACTCCTCTGATTGCTCCTGAAATGATGACCATAAATGATTTGTTCTACAGAATGACAGGGGCCGTAAAGACTGACCGGCTTTCGCTGCTTCTGGAACTGTACGATTGTTACAGTTCCGTAAATAAGGAAGCAGAACCGCTTGACGATTTCATATTCTGGGGAGATGTCATTCTTGCCGACTTCAATGATGCCGACAAGTATCTGGCGGATCCGGAACAGCTCTTTACGAATATATCGGATTTAAGGAGCATTCAGGATGATTATACGTTTCTTTCGGATATCCAGAGGACGGCGATAGAGAATTTTATAGGACATTTCATCGGTGGGAAGGCAAAGAGTTCCGATGTCAAGAACAGTTTTCTCCGTATCTGGAATATCCTTCTGCCTCTGTATCATAAATTCAATGAAGTGCTTTCGGAAAAGGGGCTTTCATATGAAGGAATGGTTTACAGAGCTCTGGCCGGGATGGTCGCAAACCGTTCTGTACTTGATATTGTCAAGGAGAGTTTTGAAGATACGGGATTGTTTGTTTTCGTAGGACTGAATGCGTTGAACGAATGTGAAAAGACCGTGTTGCGAGGTATGAAGGCTGCGGGAGTTGCTGAATTCTGCTGGGATTATTCGGGGTGTTTCATCAGCAATCCGATCAACAGGTCTTCTTATTTCATGTCTTCGAACATCGCGGACTTTCCACAGGCTTTTCCTTTGGAGGATGACGGGAAGGTACCTTCAGTAAACGTCATCAGCGTGCCATCTGCCGTCGGCCAGGCAAAGCAGCTGCCGGGGATTCTGGCAGGATTGCCCGGTTTCAAACCGGATGAGACAGCAGTCATTCTGCCGGATGAAACCCTGTTGTCTTCACTGCTGAATTCTGTACCTCCGGAAATAGAGGATATAAATGTTACTATGGGATATCCCATGACAGGAAGCATGCTCCATTCGCTGATGTCCGACATAATGGCCATGCAGCTGCATGCTGTGGAAAAGAACGGGGAATGGGTGTTTTATCACAGGCAGATATGGAACATTCTTTCCAACGGCCTTTTCAGAAAAATTTTCAATGACTGGACAGGCATGCTGATGGCCGGCATAAGGTCAAGGGCACAGTATTACATACCTTCCTGCGAATTGTGTATATGTGATGATTTTTCAAGAATTTTCCGTCCTGTAATATCCGATCAGAAAAGTTGTGATGCCAATCAGATAGGGAATATTATAAGCTATCAGAAGGAAGTAATAAGCATACTGGCTGTGCTGATGGATGGTGACGGACTGGCTATGGAACTGGAATTTGCCCGAGAGTATTACAGGATATTGAATCTGCTGTCTGCAAAAAAACTGCCTGTCACTCCTCTGTCCTATGCAAAACTTCTGAACCAGATGCTAGCCGGGGTGACAGTCCCGTTCAAGGGCGAGCCGCTGCGCGGATTGCAGATAATGGGCCCTCTGGAAACCAGGTGTCTTGATTTCAGGAATCTGATAATAATGTCTGCAAATGAAAGCGTTTTCCCGAAGAGGAGCGTAAGTTCATCATTCATTCCTCCCGAATTGAGGAGAGGCTTCTCTCTTCCGACCTATGAATATCAGGATGCCGTATGGGCGTATTATTTCTACCGTATGATCTCTAGGGCCGAGAATGTATGGCTTGTCTGTGATTCGAGGACTGAGGGATTGCATACCGGAGAAGAAAGCCGTTACATAAAACAGCTGCAATATCATTTCGGAGTCGGGATAAACCGTTATGTCGCATCTTCCCGGAAAATGTCTGCCGGAGCGGATGAACCTGTCGGAAAGACAGACGGCGATGTGGCGAAAATAAGGCAGATGAGTTTGTCGGCTACTGCACTTCAGACATACTTGTCCTGTCCGGCATCATTCTTCTACAAGTATGTCAAAGGACTCGAACCAGAAAAGGAGGTGGCCGAGTCGCTCGATAACGGGATGTTCGGTACAATTTATCATGCCCTGCTTCATGAAATATATTCAGACAGTAGCGCAGCCGGTGCGGGAGGCAATGTTTTCGTAGGGAAGGAGTATCTGTCTTCATGGCTCTCTGATAAGGGCCGGATAAAGAGACGTGTGAATGAACTGATAATGGAGACCCTCGGTGTCATGGAGATTTCAGGAAGGAATCTGGTGGTATCCGATGTCATCGTCCGATATGTGGCCAGGACTCTTGAAAGGGATATCGAAATATTGAAGGGTAAGGGCCGGAACGGCTTCGATATAATAGGGCTGGAGATGCCGCTGTACGGAGATTTCGAGGGACAGAAGTTCAAGGGATTTATCGACAGGATGGACAGTTGCGGGGAAGGAATGGTCCGCATTGTGGACTACAAGACAGGAAAAGTGCTTGATGAGGATGAGAATATATGCGATTCCAATGCTGAGATGATTGCAGAACTTGTATTTAAGCCGGAAATTCGGAACAGACCCAAAATAGCGCTTCAGTTTTTCATTTATGACATGCTTTACCATATGAATATGGCATCAGAGGGCATGTCATTGTACAATACCGTCTATTCCACTTCCTGCATTTTCCGCAAAACTCCTGCAGAGATACCCGAAAACAGGATTTTCCGTGATGCGATGGAGGAGAGGCTCCGTGCACTTCTTTCGGAAATGTATGATGTTTCCATACCTTTCAGGCGTACGGAAATGAAAGATATCTGTAAATATTGTAACTTCAAGGTAATCTGCGGACGATGATTGAAATAATGAGAGCCTCGGCGGGGTCGGGCAAGACATACAACCTCGCACGCAAATATCTGTCTCTTCTGATTGGTAATCCTGACAAGTATGCCTACAGGCATGTCCTTGCCGTAACTTTCACAAACAAGGCGACAGAAGAAATGAAAAGCAGGATACTCAAGGAACTGCATTTGCTTACCGTCTGTCCGGAGTCTTCTCCTTACTTTTCCGGTTTCGTCCCGTCATGCATCGGGTCGGCATCGGAGTTGAAAGAACGTGCCGGGACGGTGCTGTTCAATATCCTTCATGATTACGGTGCTTTTTCCGTCAGTACAATCGACAGGTTTTTCCAGCAGACCCTGAAGGCATTTTCCAGGGAAATAGGGCAATATGCATCATATCAGGTGGAGCTGGACAAAAAATCCCTTGTTCAGGAGTCGGTGGACAGATTGCTTGACTCTCTGACTGAAAAGGACGGCAATCTGCTGTCATGGCTGACAACCAATGTGCTGGAGCGTATAGAGACTGGTGAGAGATACAGTCCGGATGCGAATCTTTATGAAATGGCAGAGAGGCTCAATTCAGATGAATTCCGTGAGATTACCGAACGGAACGGAATAAACATATCCGAAACATTTTCAAAGGAAAATCTCCGTAAAATCAGAAGGATATGCAAGGAAACGATAACGGGTTTCGAACGGGAAGCCATGGAAAAGGCAAAGTGTATTCTTGAGTTGTTCCGTGAGGCCGGTGTGGCACCGGAAGAGACGAACAGAGGGTTTCTTAAAGCTTTGTATGCATACGAAGACGGAGATTTTGACGGAATGCTGGCGGCTCCTTCTCCGGCATTCATGAAAAGCGCAGCCGATCCCGACAGGTGGTTTTCAAAAACCAAGTCTGTAAAACTGCTTCCCATGGTATATCCTGCCGCTTCAGGGCCGATGGATGAGTTTCTCGGCCTTTTCGGTATCCGTTATAAGGAGTATATGACTGCCGGCATGATAGAAGGACAACTTTACGGACTCGGCGTGGCCGGAGAACTGTCTTCTGTCTTCAACGGGATAATGAAAGAAAAGAATGTTCTTTGTATTGATGATTCCAACGTTCTGCTCAAGAAGATAATCGACGGATCCGATGCTCCGTTCATATATGAGAAACTTGGTGTGAGGTATGAGAATTTTCTTCTTGACGAATTTCAGGACACATCGGAAATACAGTGGGAAAATTTCAGTCCTCTTCTGCATAACAGCGACGCCCAGAATTTCAGCAATCTCATCGTCGGTGATGTCAAGCAGAGCATATACAGATGGCGCGGTTCAGAATGGAGACTGCTTCATGAAAAACTGAAAGACGAGTTTCCCGGGTGCCGGGAAGATACGCTCGGAGGAAACTACCGCAGTCTCGGAAATATTGTCGGATTCAACAATTCGTTTTTTAAATTTGCATCAGCCGTTATGGATATGAACTATCCATATTCCGATGAAAATGTGATTTCATCAATATATTCCGGTGTGGAACAGAAAGTTTCTTCGGATGATACTTCGGAAGGGAGTGTCGGACTGGTATTCTGTGACAAGGAAAAAGAGACGGACCATATACTGTCGTTAGTGAGGCGCGTTGTTGAAAACGGCGGCAGACTGTCGGACATTGCCATACTGGTGAGAAGCAACAAAACAGGAGGAAACATATCGTCATTTCTACTGCAGAACGGAATAGATGTAATAACGGATGATTCCCTTTCCATAAAGAACTCAGGTACGGTAAGGAAGATAGTTTCGGTGATGTCCCGTGTCGATAACCCTGAAGACAGTATCAACGGATATCATGCCGGCGAAATGGACTTGGATTTTCCGGAATCTTACAATTCACTGGTCGATCTGGCGGAAATGATTCTGAGAAGGCTTTCAGAAAAGGATGGGGAAACGGTCCTGATGGAAGTTCCGTATATACAGTCGTTCATGGATGTATTGCTTGATTATTCGAAGGTGAACGGCAACGGTCTCAGGGGTTTTCTGAAATATTGGGAGGAACATGATCCTTCGATAAGTTCCCCTTCGGAAGGAGATGCCGTGAGGATAATGACGATACATAAATCCAAAGGGCTTGATTTCCCTTATGTAATATTGCCTTACGTCGAGAACATAGGGCTTTACAAGGCTGGTCCGGTCTGGTGCAGGCCTGAATTGTCCGGAACTTCCCTACAAGGGATAGGACCTGCAGTCTTTGATGTTGTCTTGTCCAAAAATGCTGATAATACATTCTTCTCTGATGATTACAGGGCGGAGATGCTTATGCAGTATATAGATAATCTTAATATTCTGTATGTGGCGATGACCAGAGCTTCGAAAGGTCTCGGAATAATATCTGCGAAACCGTCGCAGTCCGTCCTGGCAGCCGATCCGGAGCAGGGGTGTCCCGTGTTCAGTGACATGTCACAGATTCTATACTGGTATGTACGTCATTCTGCGGGAATTCCTGCCGTTGTTGAGGATGGGGATTCCATTGTATTTGAAACCGGCCAAATGTATGATTTCCGGATGGGGCAAGGTAAACAAAAGGAAACGGGAGCCGATACCGTAAAGTCTGGATATCCGTCTTTTCCACTGAATCCTGAAGACGGCCGGGAAAGGGGGCGTCTGAGATGCAGTCCCGATTCCGGTACCTTTTTCACGGACCTGTGCCAGGCACCGTCCAGAAGGCAGCGAGGTATTGTTCTTCATGATATCCTGTCCGGAGTCAGACATGCCGGAGATCTGAGAGTTTCCGTGGATTCGCAATTGCGTGACGGACTGCTATCAATGAGTGAAGCGGAGGAAGCTTTTGCACTTCTTGACGAGAGACTGTCTTCCGGTGCCCTGAAGGAACTTTTTACAGGTGACTTTGACCGTATTTACAATGAAAGGGAGATTCTGACTGCGGAAGGGGAGGTCCTCAGACCTGACAGGGTAGTCGTGAAAGGAGAAAGTGTACAGATTGTCGACTACAAGTTCGGTACGGCCAGAAATGTTTACAGAAACCAGATACGCAAGTATGCAAATATCTATGAGCAAATGGGATACAAAGTTGATGGCGCTTATCTGTGGTTCGTGGATACAGATGAAATCGAACCCGTAATCTGACTGTGTGATTGTGGGGAATGTATAAAATTAATATTATCTTTGCATGATTTAATCAATGGTTTATGGAGAACAATACGGATAAATTCAGTGTGGAATACAATACTCAAAGACGAAGTCTGAAATTGCCTGAATATGGCAGGAACGTCCAGAAAATGGTCAATTACCTCAAGACCATCGAAGACCGCGACAAGAGGAACGAGCAGGCTCAGGCAGTTGTCAAGGTCATGGAAGTCTTGAATCCGCAGGTGCATCTTCAGGAAAATTATATACAGAAACTTTGGGACCACCTCTATATAATAGCCGATTTCGACCTTGATGTCGATTCTCCTTACCCCGCTCCGAACAAGGAACAGCTTTCGCTGCCACCGGTCGCTGTCCCAATAAGGAAAAAGCCAGTAAAGGTAGCTCATTACGGAAGGAACATCGAAAGCATAATTGATCTTATCGCCGGCCTTGAAGACGGTGAGGAAAAGACTGCACTGATAAGGTCTCTGGCATTGTATATGAGACAGCAGTATATAATTTGGAACAAGGATACCGTTTCCGAGGATATAATATTCCGTGATATCGAGAAACTTTCCGAAGGCCGCATCAGGGTTCCGGAAGAACTGCACCTGTCGAAGATTACACAGGATAACGGCTATGGAAGAGGCGTTAATTCCATGAGGCTCAAGAACGGGAATAAACGGAATATGAAGAAGAATATGAGAAAATAAGCAGCCATGAAGCGTCCTTTTGCTGAAATAAGTGAAGAGAGGAAAAATATCGTAATGAAGGTATGCGGCCTATGTATAGCTGTAGCGGCCGTTTTTACTTTGATTTCGGTACTTTCGTTCATGTTTACATGGAAGGCTGACCAGAGTCTGGCTTTTGAAACGGAGATGCTGAGCCAGAGTGTGCCGGTTCATAATTCCGGTGGAAAACTCGGATATTCGTGGGGACATTTTCTTGTCGGGCGCTGTTTCGGGCTCGGCAGTCTGGCCATTGTATATCTTTTGTGGGCTTTGGCGATGAAATTGTTTTTCCAGGAATCGCGGATAAGGATAGTCAGGGTGATTGCCGTATCTTTTTCAGGGGCCGTCCTGTTTTCGCTCATAATATCATATTTTTCCATTCTGGCGGGTTCCAATACCGCTTTCGGTTTCGGGCTTGGAGGCGCGTGCGGCACTGTCGTTATCCAATGGATGAAGAATCTTGTCGGCAGTACGGTGACATTCTTCCTTCTTGTGCTTTTTTCTGTCGTATGGCTGCTCGCCGTAAGCGGGCGTTTTTCCAGATGGCTTCAGAGGTTGGGCAAATCCGGAGAAAATATTAATGTACCACGGAATACGGAATTAAATCCGGATACCGGTGTCAAGACTGAAAATGAAACTGGGGAAATTGCAGAAGCTTCCGGTGAAAATATCGGGCAGGTGAAAGATAAAGCCGGAATGAGCAGTCATGATGAATCCTTGGATAACGTGGGTGAAACCGTTATTCCAAAGACAGTGAAGCCTGAAATCCGTAGTGTCCAGCCTCCGACGGACAAGATAAGCGTGATAAATACTACAATTCTGGACAGGAAGATCAATGCGGAGTTGCCGAGAATCAATAACAGGGATGAATTGGAGTACTATCAGTTCCCTTCGCTGGAGCTCCTGAGTGATTATTCCCATGGACGTCATGAGGTGTCTTCCGAAGAACTTGACAGGAACAACAACAAGATAAGGGCGACTCTGATGAATTTCAAGATACAGGTCGACAAGGTCACTGCCATAGTCGGTCCTACCGTAACGCTCTATAAACTGTATTGTGCTCCCGGCGTCAAGATTTCCGCTATAAAGAACCTTGAGGATGATATTGCCATGGCATTGAATACCAGGGGAGTGAGGGTCGTAAAACTGACGGATGCCGTAGGTATTGAAGTCGCAAATGACAGGCCTTCTATAGTGCCTCTGAAGGCTATGCTGAACGATGATTCATTCAGAAACAGCAAGGCGGAACTCCCGATTGCTCTCGGATATACGATAACCCAGAAAGTAAAGACTTTCGACCTTGCCGATGCACCTCACCTGCTTGTGGCCGGTGCTACAAAGCAGGGAAAGTCAGTAGGACTGAACGTGATAATCACATCATTGCTTTATTCCAAGCATCCGTCAGAGCTCAAATTCGTGTTCATAGACCCGAAAATGGTGGAATTCAGCGAATATTCTAAGCTCATACATCATTATCTTGCCGTGATGCCAACCGCCGCCAATGAAAACGAAGAGAGGGAGAATGCCATAGTGAAGCATCCCAAGCAGGCGGATGAGATTCTCCGCTCCCTTTGTGTCGAAATGGACGAGCGTTACATGCTGCTGAGCCGTGCTGTCGTCAACAACATCAAGGCATATAATGAAAAATACAGGAACCGTCTGCTGCTCCCGACCGAAGGACATAAGTTCCTTCCGTACCTGGTTGTCGTGATTGATGAGTATGCTGACCTTACAATGACCGGAGGTGCCAGCGGGGAGGCAAGAGCAACTGCGAGAAGCATAACCAACTCGATAGTCAGGCTTGCCCAGAAGGGAAGGGCAGCTGGTATACATGTAATCATTGCAACCCAGAGGCCTTCTGTTGACGTGATTACAGGATTGATCAAGACAAACTTCCCTACAAGAATAGCGTTCAGGACGGTTACGCGTGTGGATTCATCAACGATTCTGGATGCGAACGGAGCTGAAAAACTCATCGGACGCGGAGATATGCTTTATTATGCAGGTGTCGAAATGGAGAGGGTGCAGTGCGCTCTTGTCGAAATGTCGGAAATCGGTAAAATCACGACATTCATCGGCACTCAGTCCGGATATAAGAAAAGCTATTCCACTCCGTATTATCTTCCCGAACTTGAGTCTTCGGATTCAGAATCCGGTGCCGGAATGGTGGATATGCAGAATCTTGACAGCATGTTCGAAGATGCAGCCAGAATGGTTGTGCAGAATCAGCAGGGCTCTACTTCCACCTTGCAGAGGAAACTCGGCATGGGATATGCAAGAGCCGGAAGGGTCATGGACCAGCTTGAGGCCGCAGGCATAGTAGGGCCTCAGGAAGGCTCCAAACCGAGACAGGTCCTCGTGGCTGATTTCGATGAACTTGAAAAAATACTGAATGCGTATTTGAAAAATACGGAACAGGAACAATGATAACCACTCTCTTGATTGTACTTGGCCTGCTTATTCCAATGCAGGTTGCTGCTGAAAATGAACTTTTCAGTGAGCTTTCTTCTTCAATTTCCTCTTCATGTGTTTCTTTCGATTATTCGTACAGAACCGAAGTGCGAGGGACAGTTTTTACTGGAAAAGGGAATGTAACGGCCATGTATCCGGCTTTCAGAGCAGAAGGAAACGGTTTTCTGATAGTTTGTGACGGTGAAACGAAATGGACATCCGATATCTCCGCAAAAGAGATGGTCATAGAACAGGTTTCCCTAAGTGGAGGAGACATATCTTCGAATCCGGCTTTGCTTCTGTATAATCTGGAAGGCAGGTTCAGACCGGTATCTGAAACCGGAGGCAGTTTTGGAGGCAGAAAGGTTACGGTATTGAAGCTGGAGTCGAAAGACTTGTCATATGTGAAGTCGATGGTACTATATATAATACCTGAAAGCATGGCAGTTACCGGAGCCGAACTGACTATGGAAGACGGTTCGCTGCTTGAGGTCGAAATTTCTTCGTTCATATTCAAAGAAAAATGCCTCGCATCCATTTTCAGAATTGACGAGGCATCTTTGTCCAATGATTATATAATTACCGATCTTCGCTGATTACCAGGAGCCGCTTGCTCCTCCTCCTCCGAAGCTACCGCCTCCGAAGCCTCCGAAACCTCCGAAACTTCCTCCAAAGCTTCCTCCACTAAACCCGCCACCGAGACTTCCCCGGCTTCTGCCGTTTTCCAGGAGACTTCCCAATATGATTATATCAGCCAGGTCCGGATCTCCGCCTCTGCCATTATTCCTTCCGTTACCTCCGTGATTCCCGCCGTTCCCTTTTTTGGACAGTACAACTGTAAAGACTATGAAGAAAAGTAACAGGAAACTTATCAGTTCTACAGGAAAGTCGTCTTTTCCCGTTTCTCTTGCTTCACTGATTTCTCCGGAAGCCAGTTTCATAAGTATGACGCACGCCTGTTCCACTCCTCTGAAATAATTGCCTTCCATGAAGTTCGGAATCATGTCATTCTGTATTATCCGTTTGGCATATGCATCTGGAATGGCTCCTTCGAGACCATAACCTACGGAGATATTCACTTCTCCCCTGGAGTTTTCTGTTTTCGGCTTTACAACCATGACGATCCCATTGTCGAACTTTTCGGATCCAACTCCCCATTCAAGTCCGATGCGTGTCCCGTATTCGGCCGGAGTAAGGCCGTCCAGATCAGTTGTCGTGACAACGACAATCTGATTCGACGTGGAGTCGTCGAATGCAACCAGTGTGTTTTCTAGTCCCGATATTTGTGCCGGAGTGAAAATTCCGGCGAAATCGTTCACGAGCCTTTCCGGTGAAGGTTTCACCGGAAAGGCATGGCTCATCAAGGCTGTTGCGGACCACAGGATCAGAACTGCCAGTTTCCCTTGTATGTTCATGAAGATTGTCCTTTATTTCCCGAATGACAGGTCATCGGGCTGTTCATTAATGTCATCTGACTCGTAAGGAAAGAATTTCTTGAGTTTCTCACCGGTCATTCCGACTGCAGCAGCCAGCCCGTCGGCAAACTTTCCCTGTTTGAAATCCGACGACAGCTGTTCAGATATGTCATTCCAGAAGTTAGCCGGGACTTTTTCATTTATGCCTTTGTCTCCGATTATTGCAAATACCTTTGACTGGCATGCAACATAAATCAGAACTCCGTTCCGCTGCTGAGTGCGGTCCATTCCTATATGATGGAATATCTTTTTAGCCGTATCCATCGGATTGCGGTCGCAAATATCTTCGATATGTATTCTGATTTCTCCCGAAGTATCTTTTTCGGCCTGTTTTATTGCTGATATGACCCTGTTCTGCTCTTCGGGAGTGAGAAACTCCTTTGCCGTCATTATGGGGTGATTTAGAATTTCACTTCCGGAGCTGTTTCCGCACCTTCCCGTGCTGCAAAATAGCCTTTGGTCTCGAAGTTGAACATGGATGCTATTATATTCCCGGGAAATTTACGCACCATTGTGTTGTAAGCCCGTGCAGTTTCGTTGAATTTCATCCTTTCCGTCGCAATCCTGTTCTCAGTCCCTTCCAGCTGTGCCTGCAGTTCCATGAAGTTTGTATTCGCTTTCAGATCAGGATAATTTTCCGTAAGTACCATAAGACGTCCAAGAGCCTGACTCAGTTCGCCCTGTGCATTCTGAAAGGCAATGATGTTCTCTTCGCTCAATTTTGAAGGATCTACAGTTATACCGGTCGCTTTTGATCTCGCCTCGATAACGCTTTCAAGAGTGGACGATTCATGTTCGGCATATCCTTTTACTGTAGCTACGAGGTTGGGAATGAGGTCTGCTCTTCTCTGGTAGACGTTTTCCACCTGTGACCATGATGCACTGACCTGTTCGTCTGCCGTCACCAATGAATTATATGTGTTCTTGACCCATAGGAAAGCCCCGCCTATTATCACGATAATGACAATAAGTACAATCAGATTTTTTTTCATTCTATGATTTTTTTAGATGTTTGTTTTTGTGGAAAATCGCGTGAGCATGTCAGTCAATATCCCTGACGCATCTTACCGGAGTTACGAAAGAAGTCTTGTCATGAGTGCTGGCCATCACGTCTGGCTGGTCCCAGTATATGTATCTGCAAACTGCCTGACTTGCATCTGCTGGAGAATCCGTAGATGTCCAGAATATAGCATATTTGTTGGCTCCGGAAAAGGTGACCTTGCCTCCTGAAAGCGTGGCATAGCCTACAGGGATTACCGACAGGCCGGACTTGTTGGTAATCTTCACATCCGGCCAGAACTCCCACATCAGATTCGAGTTGAATCTGGCGTTTACCATAATTGAACCGCTTAGTCCTTCAAGTGTTTCTCCCGGTTCAAAATTCCCTCCTGATATTTCATTGGCCATAGCAATCCAGTCCTGCTCGGTCGGGAGCCGCCAGCCTTCCGGACATACATTCATGGCTTCTTCCCATGTGTAGTAACGTCCGAATATATTGCTCATTGCATCGGCGTTCGAATATGGCATGCCGACAGGATTCTGTATGCTCTTGAGATATGCCAGATTCTGCCGGAACCATTCCATTCCGCCTATTTTACATGTGAAGTATTTTTTCCCGTCACGGGGATCGGTGAAGAATTCCTTGTCATTCTCCGTGAATCCGGCATCCGTTAGCGATCCGTTGATGCTTTCGTCTACGGATGTAACGTATTTTGTGGCTGATGATGTCAGATAGCCTTCAGCAAAAGCAACTCCGGATACAGAGAATGTACACAATGTATCCTTGAAAGTATGGATATACTCTTCCTTGCCCGTTCCGTCAAGAAATTTCGTCGTGTCATTGACCGTCATGTCCGGAGTGACCTTCCAGTAATATCCTATCGCTCCGCCTTCCGGATGCGTGATTCCTGACGGAACCATCCTGTGTGTCGACCCCTTGAAGATGAATGACGGTATGTCGAAAGACAGTGTTCCGTCAAGTGACGGAGTTGTCTCTGTTTCATCATCGTCCTTACATGAATACAGAGAGAGTGATGCCAGCACTGCGACAGTCAAAACGGTGAATTTCCTATAATCCATTCTATAACCTGGTTTCAAATAAATAATCGTACAAAGATGAACATTTTTCATCGAAAAACCGCTACATTTGTACAAATACTTTGCCGAACATGAAATTTCATACGCCGATTTTCCTTGCCGCCCTATGTTGCGCGGCTTTTGTGTCTTGTATGCAAGTCACTACATATATGCAGATTACCGGGTATGCCCAGGGAGGTACATACAAAGTGACTCTGAAGGTGGAAGGAAATGAATTAGAGGCCGGAAGGAGGACGGAAATGCTTAAGCGCGGCATAGATTCTGTCCTGACGATACTGGACAATTCCTTGTCGGGATATAATGAGAAGTCTCTGCTTTCAAGGTTCAATTCCGGTCTGCCAGTGATTCCTGATTCGATATTCGTGGACATATATGACATATCTTCGGACATTTACCGGAAGACAGGAGGAATGGTTGATGTCGCGTCAGCCCCTCTGTATGACATCTGGGGATTCGGCTTCAAGTCCGAACAGTTTCCGGACTCCGTGAAAGTCGGTGAAATCCGGTCGGGTTGCGGTATGCACAGATTGAAGGAGAACATGAGGGATGCGATTGGGGAAGAGGGCATGCTTTATCCGGAAAATTTGCTCAGGGACGGTGTTTCCGGAGCGCTTCCGGAATTGAATTACAACGCGATTGCCCAGGGATACAGTTGTGATTTGGTCGTGGATTATCTGTCTGAACACGGCATATATGATATGCTTGTGGATATAGGAGGGGAGATTTTCTGTCAGGGAAAGAATCCTTCCGGGAAAGCATGGACAATCGGTATCGACCGACCGGAGGACGGAAATATGGAGCCGGGTGCTGACTTGAAGACCGTATTCCGTTCCGTGAGGGAAAGTTGCGGAATAGTGACTTCGGGCAATTATAGGAAATACTATGTCAGGAACGGGAAAAAATATTCCCATACAATCAATCCCGGAACCGGCTATCCGGTAGACCATTCTCTTCTGAGTGCTACAATAATAGCCGGAAATGCGACAATAGCTGATGCTTATGCAACCTACTGCATGGTTGTAGGGCTTGATGCCGCAAAAGAATTCATTGAAAGCAATCCTGATCTGGATGCCTGTCTGATATATGATGAAAACGGAAGGATGGAAAGCTGGATGTCATCCGGCTTTCCATCCGATGCAGACTATTAGCGGACAGTCTGGAATATTTCATGCCCTGTCCGTCTCAGAACCGGAAACCTATTGTCATTGCTATGTTCCACAATATTTTTCTTGCGTTGATTTCCGGAGACAGTATAGCTACATTTCCCTTGTCGTCGAATATGTAGTCGCTGTACGGCCTGATGTATTCGTTGCTGTATTTCAATGCGGAACATGCCAGGTCGGCGAAAAACGATCCTTTTGAACTGTATCCGAGACCGAATGAGAATCTGTGGCTGTTTGCATTCACATTCTCCGTATTTCCCATGTCGTCATAAAATCTTTCCGGTGATGTGGTAAGTCCGTATCCTGCCCTGACAGCAAATTCCGGAAGCGGCTTCACTTCAGCTCCAACGCGAAGCTGGTGCGATATCCCCATGAAAGATGTCCACGGATCGGTTATATAGCCTTTTATCTGGTCGTTGACAAAATCGAACGCGCTGTTGTCGTTCGTCCCTCTGGCCGAGAACCTCATCCCTTTGTAGTCGGTCATTTCGTAATCTGCACTGATTACTCCGTACTGGCCGAATGTATAGGCTGCACCTACGTTGAACCTGAAAGGCGATGTCAGCCTGTAGGAGTATTCGCCCTCTGGAGTCTGTGCACTTGAATTGTTCTGCGCATTTGCAAAATATGTCTGGGCTGCAGACTGCCATCTCTCATTCATATAAAGTGCCGTAGGTGTCTGTATTGCCGCACCTATCCTCAGGCCTCCGAAAGGTGTTGCGAGTATTCCGAACTTGCCATAAACTCCTGTCCCCGTCGCATTATACTTGTTCTGAACCTTGAGGCTTTCAAACCCGGTCTGGAACATGTCGGAATCCGTAGACACTTCCCTGATATAGTCGTCGGACGAGTATGCCAGCGATGTGATGCCGAGATTGGCGCCAATATATATGAAATCGGAGATGTTTGCACCTACATTCAGAACGTAATCATATTTGGAACCGGAGGAAATCCTCCCGTACGTCTGCTCCAAAGGGGCACCGAGAGCTATGTTGTATATTCCGTTGTCGAGATACCAGTTTTCAGTAGTCCCGACATATTCGTCAGGCTTCGTATCCAAAGGGTCAATTATATGGGCGTCCCATGCCAATATTGTGCTCCATGGAATTCCCGGATCGCCATATGGGTCATTCCCTGAAAAAATGGAATTGTCCAGCCCTATTGCCCCCGCTGCCATTGCTCCTGCATATGAAGTATTCGAATTCGTGCCTTTTGCAAGTATGCTGCCGTTGAAATCATTTGTGACATTGGCTATGAAGCCGACTGTTATGTTCTTTATCCCGCTTGTTCTGTGCGTATCGAAGTCCAATGTTACACCGATGTTCGGCATGAGAAATTTCGTGGAATTGCTTTTTATGTTATTCTCGAAACAGAACGGAAGGGATTCGCCTGAAAGAACAGTCCCTTGGGATGATGATGCCGAAAGGCTGATGGAAGGTGTCAGGGTAAACTGCGAATAGCCGGCGACTGCCGAACCCGCAGGATTGATGTTTATGGAGCCCAGATCACCTCCCAATGCCGTGAAGGCATTTCCCATGGCCAGGGTCCTTGCCGTGCCGAAATAATTGTTCTCGCTGAATTTCAGTGCATCATACATTGTTTGCGCTCCCGCACTTAATACAACTCCCAGCAATGATAATGTAATCGCTAACTTTTTCATTTTTTATGTTTTTTGAATTCGTGTTGATATGTGCCCGACCTGATTTATCTTCTTGAACCGCCTCCGCTCCTGGATGAACCTCCGGAACTTCCTGTGCTTCTGGATGACGACGAACCTCCCGAGAAACCGCTGCTTCTCGATACGCTTCCCCCTGTATACCCGGAATATGAACTTCTTCTGGATGTCTGATTGTTGAACGAAGACTGGCTGTTATATGAAGACTGGCTCCTGTTGTATGAGGATGACTGGTTGTTGTAGGAGGAAGCCGTGCTTCTCCTGCTGTATGATGTCCCATATGAGGAACCGGCGGATGTGCTTCCGCTGCGGTAGCTTGAATTATTGCCGTATGATGTTGCCGGACGTCTGTAATTTGCCTTTGAAGCGTTGCTGGCGGTATTTCCTGATACTGCCGAACCGGTACCTCTCCTGTCATATGCTGTTGCCGGCGCATAACTTGTGGAACTTCCTCCGCGGTTGGATGATGAAATGTTGCCGGCTACCTTTGTGGATGATGATGAACCGGTTCTTACAGTTCTGGTTACAGATGATGTTGAAGGGGTCCTGCCTGAAGATGCTATAGTCCTGTTGCCTCCGGAAGATGTCCTTGTGCTTGTAACCGAACGGCCGCTTCCTGCTACGGACCTTCCCGACGATGATGCCAGCTGCCTGCTCACGGAGCGTCCCGTACCATAGGAACCGTTGTCATATCCTCTGGAAGAACGTGGCCCGTAATATACATTGTCCCTGTAGTATGGCGGATGATGGTGATGATGTACATGGCCCCAGCCTCCGTACCATCCGCAGTAGTACGGCGAATAATACGGGTAATAATGGTATGGCCCGTAATACCACGGATCCCAATATGAATATCTCCAGAACCACGGATCCCAGGTCCAATAACTCCAGTAAGGCCCCCAGTACCAAGGATCATAATATCCCCAATACCGTCCGTAATACCACGGATCCCAATAGGCTCCCGTTATGCTGAGCGGCCTGTAATATGACCATGGTGAAACCCCGAAATAAATGCTCAGGTCCACATCGGGGGTATCTGTGATTGTCACTGAAGGTTCGCTTGTCGAACTGAACTGCACGACAGCCGCCTTGTCTTCAGGTATCACGACAGTCTGTTTGTCTTCGTCGCTGAAGAGATATATTTCGGATTGTCTGGTCTTTTCGACAAGTCTGGCCGTTTCTTCGGCAGATTCATCCGTCTTAACGGCCTCATTCTGCTGGGGCCTGTAATATATACCGTCCTGGAATTTTTGTCCGGAACTTGAAGCAAACTGAGCAGAGGTTCCGCAGGAGCTCATGAGAGCAACTGCCGAAATTAAGATGATAAATCTTTTTTTCATAATCGAATCTCCTTTTATAATAAATTTCGTACCTTCGCACCTTGAATGTATTGCAAGTTTTGTACCTGCATTCACTTATAAGACACCCAAGGTATCGCAAAGTAAAAATAAATAATGATAAAACCAAAGTACGATGGCAAAAGAAGTAACAAAAAGAGAGGATAATTATTCACAGTGGTATGATGATCTTGTGGTAAAGGCCGATCTTGCGGAGCGTTCCGCAGTGAGGGGGTGTATGGTTATCAAGCCTTACGGGTATGCCATATGGGAAAAAATGCACGAAGTACTTGACAGAATGTTCAAGGATACGGGCCATGTGAACGCTTATTTCCCTCTTTTCATTCCGAAATCTTTCCTCAGCAGGGAAGCAGAGCATGTGGAAGGATTTGCAAAGGAATGCGCCGTTGTCACCCATCACAGGCTGATGGCTAATCCGGATGGCCCGGGAGTGGTTGTGGACCCTTCGGCAAAACTTGAAGAGGAGCTTGTGGTGAGACCGACATCCGAAACGATTATCTGGAATACATACAAGAACTGGATTACTTCATGGAGGGATCTTCCTATCCTATGCAACCAGTGGGCCAATGTCGTAAGATGGGAAATGCGTACGAGACTTTTCCTCCGTACGGCGGAATTCCTCTGGCAGGAAGGACATACGGCACATGCGACACAGCAGGAGGCAATAGAGGAAACAGAGAAAATGGTCAATGTATATGCAGATTTTGCAAGGAATTATCTCGCATTGCCGGTAATAGTCGGACACAAGAGTCCGAACGAAAGATTTGCCGGAGCACTCGATACGTTGTGCATCGAAGCGATGATGCAGGACGGAAAGGCTTTGCAGGCAGGTACATCGCATTTCCTCGGACAGAATTTTGCAAAGGCTTTCGATGTGCAGTATACTAACAAGGAAGGAAAGCAGGAGTATGTGTGGGCAACGTCATGGGGCGTATCTACAAGGCTGATGGGAGCTTTGATTATGGCCCACGGAGATGACAACGGACTGGTTCTCCCTCCGAAACTTGCACCTATACAGGTAGTCATGGTGCCTATCTACAAAAGTGAAGAAGAACATTCCGCAATACTTGCAAAAATGGAGGAACTGAAGGCTGAACTGTGTGCACACGGCCATACCGTCAAGATAGATGACAGGGACACGCTGAGACCTGGATTCAAGTTTGCCGAGTGGGAACTAAAGGGCGTCCCTGTAAGAATCGCGATGGGACCGAGGGATCTTGCCGGAGGTACGGTCGAACTTGCAAGAAGGGATACTCTTGAAAAGGTTTCCGTTCCGCAGGACGGTCTTGGCAGCAGAATAGAGGAACTTCTGGATGACATTCAGAATAACATATACAAAAAAGCACTTGCTTTCAGGGATTCGAAGATAAGGAAAGTCGATTCCTGGGAAGAATTCAAGAATGAAGTCGGCAAGGGCGGTTTCCTGCTTTGCCACTGGGACGGGACCAAAGAGACCGAAGAAAAGATTAAGGAAGAGACCAAGGCTACCATCAGGTGCATCCCGATGGACAGCGTTGTATGTGAAGAGGAAGGAAAATGCATATATACGGGCAAGCCTTCCCACAGGAGGGTTGTATTTGCCATATCATATTAGTACCGGATGCGCAGGTACATTCTCATATTTGTCTTGTCGGCCATGGGATGTCTTCCTCTCATGGCCCAGACCGGGCTTACCGATATCAACGAGGTAGCTGCCGAAGCGGCGGAGATGATAAACAATGCTCCGCGTGAGGAGGCTCCCAAAGAGTCTCTTTTCAAAAACTGGGCGGCGGCTGTCACTACAAGACTTGATTTCGGCCATACATCGCTCACGAACTGGGCTGCCGGCGGCTACAATACTGTAACGCTGAACTCCTATATAGATTCCTATGCGAATTACAACAAGAACGGGATGTTCTGGAACAACCGTCTTCAGATGTATTACGGTTTTTTCTATTCCGAA
>CASGDV010000027.1 GCA_949300335.1 uncultured Bacteroidales bacterium
TTTAGCTGTCTTTCTATTTCTCTCAAATTCGCATTTGTCGTAACGACAAGTGCTGAATTTTGTTTGTTTTATAACTCATGCTATTTATAAAATAGTATTGAATATTAATGAATTAGAAACATTTATATTTACGTATGAAAAAGAATAGGATAGCGGCAGTACTTTCAAGCATCGTCATTCTTGCCGCCGGTTCTGGAGAAGCCGCCGGGCAAAGCGCAATAGTAAAGGACTTCAAGCCAGCATGCGATTCATTGAACAGCATTCTGTCACGCCGGACTACGGTGGACGGGGATCTGAAAATAAAATCCATAATGAAAAGGGGAAATGTCCTCGATTTCTACTTCACGGAAAGTCTTGGAGACTATCCGTGGAAGGAAGCGGAACTCAAGGAATTCAGAAAGACGCTCCGTTCCCTTTTCCCGGAAGGGTACGAAAGATATTCCGTCGGTGAAATATACAGCGACCGGATTGGTTTCGGCAGACTTGGCACGCCGTATCTGACTTGCGACGGCAAGCCGGCAGAAACGGCATTCCGTGTAAAAGACAGGACTTCGGTATCCCCTCTGTCTGAAAAGATAGGCGGCTTGAATTACAGCAAGGGACTTGAAGGCAGGAATCTGGCTGTCTGGCAGAGTCACGGAAGATATTATGAACAGTCAATAAAAAGATGGGAATGGCAAAGGGCATGTCTGTTCCAGACGGTCGAAGATCTTTTCACACAGAGTTTCGTTGTTCCTTTTCTTGTACCCATGCTCGAAAATTCAGGAGCATATGTAATGCTTCCTCGCGAAAGGGACAGCAATATCCATGAAATCATA
This sequence comes from uncultured Bacteroidales bacterium, assembly GCA_949300335.1. Lineage (GTDB taxonomy): Bacteria > Bacteroidota > Bacteroidia > Bacteroidales > UBA932 > Cryptobacteroides. The sequence goes on from CASGDV010000027.1 coordinate 819, forward strand.
TCTGACAATGATGCATGCTACGCAGACTCGCTTGCTGCAAGGACGCACGGAAGATACAGGGAATCCGGCAGGTGGTCCGATGCTGGTACGGGATTCGGAGATATTTATCCGTATTACAGAGACCACGAAAATCCTTTTGCTCTGGGAACCGCAAGAATGGCCGAATGCACTCCATACAGGACGTCCCAACCGGAATCATCGGTTACCTGGACTCCTGATATTCCGCAAAGAGGCGAATATGCCGTATACGTATCATACAAGACACTCGCAAACAGCACCGATTGCGCCCATTATACTGTACGCCATCTTGGGGGCGAGACCCATTTCAGGGTCAACCAGACTATCGGAGGAGGGACATGGATATATCTCGGTACATTCGAATTCGGGAAAGGCACTTCAGGATATGTGACTCTGGACAGTACAACGCCTCAAAACGGCAAATTCAGGAAAGGCAAAGTAGTAACGGCCGATGCGGTAAAGTTCGGCGGAGGTATGGGCAATATCATCCGCGGCAACGAAAGTTCAGGTATGCCGAGATTCGTGGAAGGAGCCAGATACTGGATGCAATGGTCCGGTATTGACAGTTCCGTCTACGACCAGAACGAAGGCAGCCACGATTACAGGGATGATTTCATGTCCCGGGGAGCATGGGTAAACTACCTGACAGGAGGATCGGATGTCAATCCGAAATCAAAAGGACTCGGGATTCCGATTGATCTTGCACTCGGATTCCACTCGGATGCTGGTACATATCCGAATGATTCCATTGTAGGGACTCTTGCCATATATACATTGAAATGCGAAGGAAAAGACATCTATCCTTCCGGACATAAACGCATGACGGCAAGGGAATATGCAGATATTGTCCAGGAACAGATAGTGAGAGACATAAGACACCGGTTCGATACTTCATGGACAAGAAGGTCGCTTTGGGACAGGTCTTACAGTGAATGCAGGACACCTCCTGTACCGTCCATACTTGTCGAGCTTCTGTCACACCAGAATTTCGAAGACATGAAATACGGTCTGAACCCTGAGTTCAAGTTCACGGTCAGCCGTGCAGTATACAAAGGGATACTCAAATACATGAGCAACAGATACGGTACTGAATATGCCGTCCAACCGCTGCCGGTGAACTCATTTGCGGCAGGTCTTTCATACGGCAAGGACGGATACACTGCCGAACTCAGCTGGAAGGATACGCCGGATCCTTTGGAAAAGACCGCAGATCCCGAAGGATACATAATCTATATAAGGAAGGATGACGGAGGATTCGACAACGGAACGGTCGTTAAGTCCTTTGACAGGAAAGAAGGTCGTATATGTACCAGAGTGCCGGTTGAAAAAGGCCATATATACAGTTTCAAGATAGAAGCTTACAATGAAGGAGGCAAGAGTTTCCCTTCGGAAATCCTGTCCGTGGGATTACCGTCATCATGTGACAAGGATATGTTGCGGGACAGCTGTATACTGATAGTCAATAATTTCGACAGAATTTCCCAACCTGCATATTTCGATACCCCTATCTATGCGGGATTCGACAACGATACCGACAGCGGAGTACCATACATGAAGGATTACTCGTTCACCGGAAAAATGTATCAGAACAGACGGAACATGGAATGGACCGATGATGACAACCCGGGGTTCGGTGCATCTCACAATGATTTTGCCGGGAAAGTAATAGCCGGCAACACCTTTGATTATACCACTGTTCACGGCAAGGTATTCTTCACGCAAGGCTACCCGTTCCATTCATCCAGCAGCAATGCATTTTCCGAATGCGGAGAACCGGGGAAAGGGGCATGGATTACGGATATCATCTGCGGGAAGCAGCTCACTACCAGGACTGGTAGAAACGGCGGTTCCGACAAATTCAGGGTATTTCCGGAACGCCTCCAGAAAGCGATAGCATGCTACACGTCCAACGGAGGAAACATATTCATTTCGGGAGCGAACATAGCTACAGACATCTGGGACTCTGTCTTTCCTGTCCGGATTGACAGTACTTTCCGTTCGCAAAGCATCAGATTCGCTGAGAATGTTCTTGGATACAGATGGATGACGAACTATGCAAGCAAAACTGCCGAAGTTAAATCCTGCCTCGGGGAACCGGTATTCGGAAACATGACTTTTTCGTTCTGCAATGAGCCGAATTCCATGATATACTGTGTCGAGACCCCTGACGGCATAGTGCCTGCAGACCCCTCATCCAGAACAATCTTCAGATATGCCGATACCAACATTTCGGCCGGAATATGTTTCAACAACAGGAAACACGGTTACAAGACCGTAGTTCTCGGATTCCCTGTGGAGACAGTCAGGAACCGGACTTCAATGGAACAAATTTTCTCTTCAATCATAAATTATTTCATACATGAAAGATAGAAACAAGGAAATCATAGATTTGATAAAGCGGGAAGTAAAACCCGCATTGGGTTGTACGGAACCTATTGCTGTCGCACTTGCCGTTGCAAAGGCAATAGAAACAATAACTGAAAACTGCTCCTGCTGCAAAGACCCGCGTTGGAGACTCGAAGATGATTTCGATATTGACGTAGAGGTAAGCGGCAACATTCTGAAAAACGGAATGGGTGTCGGAATTCCCGGTACCGGAATGATAGGCCTTTACATTGCCGCAGCACTTGGCGCTGTATGCGGAAAATCCGAATATGGTCTGGAAGTCCTCCATGATTTGAATGATGAATCCATTTCCAGAGCCAAGGAGGCCGTAAATAATAAGAAAGTGAAAATTTCACTCGCTGATACCGAGCACAAGCTTTATGTTAAGGCATCAGTTTCCATCAACGGCAAAGAATGCCATTCGGCTTCCGCAATAATTGAAGATGACCATGACAACATCGTCGAAACATGCTTTGACAGCAGAATACTTGAATCATCGCACAACACGGATTCCGGCTGCGAAACATCCAATTACGGCGGGAACTCCAAGGATCTGGGTCTGACCATAAAGGAAATCTATGACTTTGCTGACAGCGTGCCTTTCGAGGACATAAGTTTCATACTTGAATCCCGTTCACTCAACCTTGCCCTTGCAAAGGAAGGACTTGACGGAGACTATGGTCTGAAAGTAGGCAAAACAATCTTGTCGGAAAACTACAGGGAGGTTTTCGGGAACGATTTCATAAGTTTTGCCATGGGATATACTGCTGCAGCCTCGGATGCAAGGATGGCCGGATGCACTCTGGCTGCCATGAGCAACTCCGGAAGCGGTAACCAGGGTATAACGGTCACCATGCCTGTCATCGCATACTCGCTTAAATACGGTACGACTGACGAAAAACTTGCAAGGGCACTCGTATTGAGCCATATGACCGCAATCCATATAAAAAGCTATCTTGGAAAGCTTTCCGCTCTATGCGGATGCGTCATTGCCTCTACGGGTTCCTCATGCGGAATCGTCTACCTTAAAGGAGGTACTTATGAACAGGTATGCTCGGCTATAAAGAACATGATAGGAAACATTACAGGAATGGTATGCGACGGGGCAAAGGTTGGATGTGCACTCAAAGTGGCCTCCGGTGTATCGTCATCGATACAGTCAGCAGTACTTGCTCTTGAGAACATCTGCATTTCTGAACATGACGGAATCATAGAGAAGGATATAGAAAAGACAATCCACAATCTCGGACAGATAGGGTCTGTCGGCATGCAGAACACAGACAACATGATTCTCGATATCATGGTATGCAAATAGGAAAGATACGAATGGGATGGAGTATTTCGTAAGCGTTTCCGGGATGACGTTTTGCGTCGCGGCAGGTTGAAACGGGAAGGCGTGGCTTGCCGCGGCCTCGTGAGCAACTCCCGACAGAACGAGTGAGATGAAGGCGAAGCCGGAACCTTGACGGAACAATGCTGTCGCATACTGAAAAGACAGAAACCGGCTCAAAAATTACTTTTGAACCTGTTTCTTCCGAAGTGCTCCCTCAGGGAGCAATATCTTATCTGTAAACCACTGATTGTCAATATAAACATTTTTTGACAAACTGATTTAACAAACGGTTCCCTTTAGGGCTAACGGTTCAGTTCCGTTAAGTTTTCTATAGTATCACTACAGCA
>CASGDV010000028.1 GCA_949300335.1 uncultured Bacteroidales bacterium
CTGTCTCCATAATAGAATACATCTTTCAATACGACATAATGTATCTTGCCGACATTGAACGAATAATGCGACGGGCCGAAATGGCTGCAGAAGGTACTGTCAGAACGATAGTCGCTGCGTCCGTTATAATCCAGGTCATGATTTCCGATTGCATGATATACCGGAATACCGGCAGAAGATATGGACCTTTTGTATTCACCGATCAATTCGTGCCTGTCAAAGACGTTGTCTCCGACGCATAGGGCGATTGCCGGAATATCACAGTTTTGAACGGTCTGCCGCATGTCTTCCACCACCTTGTCAAGTAAAGTGAATTCATCCTTCACGGCAACCTGAGGATCGGCAAACACTATCAGTCTGTGCTCCGTCATGTCTGATTCGAGCGGCCTGATACGGAAATTGATTTTCTGGCAAGCGACGGTTTTGTCTATTTCATGGTAGAATACAGGTATGCAACCGTCGTATTCGGCATGATCATATCCGGACGGCAATGTGTAATACACATAATCGGAAAACCTGTCGGATCTGATCTCGTATGCCCCGTACATGTCTGTCCGCGTGATACTGAAACCGTCTGTCACCATGACATCGGACACAGGTTTCCCGGAAACGTCGAGGACTTGGCCTCTGACAATGATGTCAGAGGCTACCGCACATACATTCATGCCGAACAGCATGCTCACTATTATCACCGTCGCTTTCATGCAACCAGAAACCATTGAGTTCAAACGCTGCTAATAACCCGGATTCTGTTTAATCGAACCGCCTGAACGGTCTATCTCCACCTGTGGTATCGGGAACAGCTCATTGACACCTTTCCTGAAAGCCGCTCCTCTCCCGTTCGAATAATCGAACAACGCGAAAGAGTTCATCGTATCAATGTAGGAGTTCCACCGTTTGAGATCATAAAGCCTGTTGTATTCAAGAGCCAGCTCCACCCTTCTTTCATGCTTCACGGCAGCCAGAAGATCATCGCTTTCCTTCACCATCGGAAGCAGAACAGAAGATATCGCCCTGACTCTCGATACGGCTTCGGCATCACCGCTTCTGGAATCGTTCGCTCTCTTGCGTACCTGGTTTATACAGTCGACGACAACAGATTTGTCTCCGTCGGTATATATCAGAGCCTCTGCATACAGAAGCAGGATATCGGCATAGCGGATATGATGCAACGACCATGCGTCATCTCCCCAGCCCGCACCTCTGCGGCTTTCTACCAGAAATGCCTTCCTGTTGTGATAGCCCGTATTCGGATATGTGGAAAAGTCAAGTGTCTCTGTTCCGGAACTGGTCGGGAACACGTCTCCGTTTTCAATGATGGTGTAAAGAAGCCGCGGATCACCCTCTTCGAATTCATCCACAAGATTCTGTGTCGGCTGGTCGAAGCCGTATGCGCCGGAACATCTCGGTCCCGAATAACATGGAAGGAATGACCCGTAGATATATTCCGACGGCACGTCACCGCGGATATTCACAAAAATCGATTCCGATGACAGGTAACCGTCAGCCAGGAACAAATCCTGGAAATTCGGTTCAAGGATAAAGGCCTTGGAGTCAATCACCCTTTTTGCCGCATCACGTCCATCCACGTAATACTCGGAATTGTCTTTGGCAAAGTACATGTAGACTTTGGCCTGAAGTGCCCATACGGCCTCTCTTGTCACTCTCCCGAGTTCATTTGCCGGCAGTGTCTTTTTTGACGGCAGACTATTGTCATCGGCAATATCCGACAGGTCTTTCATAATGAATTCTGCTGTCTCCGCTTCCGTTGCACGGACAAGGTTTTTGCTGTCGGCAACTGTCAGCGGTCTGTCGGCCAGCGGAACACCGCCGAAAATCTTGCACAGTTCGAAGTAATAGAATGCTCGCAGGAATTTGACTTCCGATATGTAACGGTTTCTTTGTTCATCCGTTACGGGATATCCTTCCGCATCGATAAGCTCAGCATCGGGGAATTTGACAATACAGGTATTGCAATAGGCTATACCTTCATACATCTTGGCCCATAAATTTGTCAGATCTTCATTTGAAGCCAGAGGTCTGCCGTAGGACAGTTCCTGCGCCGCGATACCGTCACCGGCTCCCGAACCGCCCTTTTCGGAATCATCAGTGGAAATATTGTACAAATCCATGCGCGGCCTTTCAAAACCATAGAAATCATTCAGTGTCTGATAGCATTTTATCACTGCCTTGAACGCGGCATCCGGAGAATTGAAGAACCTGTTTTCATCCATGGTTCCTTTGGGATCTCTTGTCAGAAAATCTTCGCATGAGACGAGACCCGCAACTGACAGACACGCAAGTGCTATTATTCCTATTTTTTTCATCTTCATCGTTATTAGAATTTGAGGTTCAACCCTACTGTCCATACCCTTGCCTGCGGATAGAAACCCTGGTCTATCCCGTTCAATGTTGCATTTGAAGATCCTATTTCCGGATCCAGACCCGAATACCTTGTGAGTGTCATGAGGTTCTGCACACTGACATACAGACGAAGCTGGCTGATGACATCGCTTTTTATCAGGCGGTTGCAGAAATCATAACCCAACTGGAGATTCTTGATTCTCAGGTATGAGCCATCTTCGAGAAAATAGTCTGAAATCAACAGATTCTGGCCCTGGTCGGCTGAAATCTTGTGATATCGGTCAGTAGATCCTTCACCGTTCCATGCTCTCTCCAGGAAACCTGCTCTTGCATTCATATAACCGGTACCAGATTCAAAATCATATAAAGTCATATTCATGACATCGTTACCCTGAGAGCCCTGGAGAAACATATTGAAATCAAAACCTTTCCATGCGGCTCCCAACGTAAGTCCGTAAACGAAGTCCGGCCATGGGGAACCTATCATTGTCCTGTCATCGTCATCGAGGACATCGTTTCCGTCCAAATCCTTGAATCTGATATCGCCTGGAGTGGCCGTTTCACGCTGTGCGCTTCCCTCGACCTGTTCCGCGTTCTGGAAAATACCGTTTGTGACATATCCGTAGAAATATCCCACAGGCTTGCCGACTTCCGTTTTTGTAATCGTATTGTCATTGTAGGCTGAACCGTATATCGCATCGCCGTTTCCGAGAGATGTCACGGTATTTTTGTAAGTCGATATATTGGCGGAAGCCGTGAAAAACCATTCTCCGAAAGTCTTTCTGTATGTCAGTCCGAACTCCCATCCCTCATTTCTCATGGAACCCACATTCGAATACGGGAAGGTAGGAAGTCCCAGTGTTCCGGGTACAGGCTCCTGCATCAGCATGTGATCGATATCCTTCACGAAGTAGTCCGCCACGAAATCGAGACTGTTGTCAAAGAAACTCAGGTCGAGACCGACATCGAACTGTTTTGAGGTTTCCCACATCAGAACCGGATTTCCCACGGACGTGATTCCCGCTCCTATGACAGCCGTGCTCGGGCTACCGAAATTGTACCTGTCATATATCGTGCTGCCGTATGTGGACATGTAAGCGCCGCCGCTTATATTCTGGTTCCCTATATGACCGTAGCTCACCCTCAGTTTTCCGTCACTGAGCCAACCTTTTGCAGATTCCAGGAAAGCCTCGTCGGAAAATCTCCATGCGGCGGAAACCGACGGGAAAAGTCCCCACTTGTGTCCTTTTGCAAATTTCGACGACCCGTCATATCTCAGATTCGCTGCAAGCAGATACTTTCCAGCATAGTCCAGACTTACCCTGCCGAAAACCGAGACCAAGGCATTCGAATACGGATATCCCTGCACTATGGCGTTTTCCGTACCGTTGTTCAGGATGGCCATATCAGAGTCGTTGGTCGTGAACCCTTCTATCGACGCACTGACTGAAGATACGTTTGTAACCTCGGCAGACGTACCCAACATTGCACCTATCTTGAATTTGCCGAATGTCTGGTCGTAGTTGAGCAACTGCTCCCACACAAAGTATTCGCTTCTGGAATTGTTTGCCACGAGCTTGTTGTTGTTTGAATAATCATTGGAGTTCAAGGTATATTTCGGCTGGAAACCGTCAGTGGTACTGCGAGAGAGATCCATGCTGAACCTCGAATTGAATTTCAGGAAGTCGAAAAACTTTACCTCTATGTCGGCACCACCCTTCACGTAGAAATACTCATACACGCTCTGCCGCATCCTTTCGATCTGCGCTACAGGATTTCTCTTGTTCGAGAAAAGAATACCAGAATACTGTGAATATACGTTGTTCGGCTCATAACCTGTATAAATCTGCGACAACAGGTCAGGCACATCCACAAGGTTGTTTCTGAATACCGGTGTAACAGGGTCAGCACCCATGGCCGAGAATATTGTCCCGGTGTAAGGATTGTTTTCATCTATCAGATTCCGCTTTTCATCGATTATGCTGAAATTGGCAGTCAGCGAAATGCGGTCGCAGATTCTGAAATTGAAATTGTTCCTCCAGGAAATGCGCTGGTACATGGAACCTTTGACAATACCGTCCTGGTCAGTATAGGCCAGACTCGACATGGCGCTAAGTTTCTTTGAGCCGCCGCTTATGCTGACATTATGGCTGTGCATGAAAGCGTTTTTGTTTATGATTTCATTCCACCAGTCTGTTCCTTCCCTGCTTCCGGTGTTTTTCTCCACAAAGTTCAGGACCTCTTCTATATTCTCTGGTGTGGCAAACGCGGGAATCCTGTCCTGACCGGCATTGTCCGCAGCCAGATTCTTATATTCGATATATTGTTCAGCATTCAGCATGTACGGCCGTTTCCACGGATTCTGCCATGCCGCATAACCGTCATAGGAAACCTGGAACCTGTCATTGTAATTCCCCTTTTTGGTGGTCACGACGATGATACCGTTTGAGCCTCTGGAACCGTAAATGGCGGCCACGGAAGCATCCTTGTGCACGGATATGGACTCTATGTCATTGGGATTCAGATAGTCTATGCCATCCTGAGGAAGCCCGTCCACGATGTACAGAGGGGTTGTCGATCCGGTGATGGAACCGATACCTCTGATACGGGCCACGCTTCCCGCCCCGGGCGTACCGCTGGTAGATGTCACAGTCAGTCCCGGGACCTTGCCTTGAAGTACATTGTTGACGCTGGTGACCGGCATTGCCTGGAGTTCCTTTCCGCCTATCACTCCTACGGCACCTGTCATGTCCTTTTTCGAAATGGAGCCGTATCCGGTAAAGACGACACCTTCAAGCTGATACATCGCATCATTCATTCTGATGACGACATGCTGCCCTGCCCGGACTTCCACTGTCGTGGTTTCATAGCCGATCATCGTCGCTGTGAGAGTGTTTGTCTCTTTGGACACTGTGATTGCAAACCTGCCGTCAAGATCAGTGACGACACCTGTGGAAGCATCATCACCCGGCATGACGGCCGCACCTATTACAGGTTCGCCATTGTTGTCTATGACCGTTCCGGTAATATTCATGTCCTGGGCATGAAGGGAAGCCGAAGCGAGGGTCAGGCCGACGCATAAGGACAACAACCTGCCCGCAATGTTATTTGGAATGTGGTTTTTCATCTGTAACATGTTTTAACGTCAATTCGACGGATTGATTGAGATTGTTCGTCATTCATTGTTTTTTATTATGGTATCTATGGCCAGCACAAGACTTCCGGCTTCCGCATCGTACCAGTACCCCATCTGCTCTCCCTTGGAATTGAGTTCATATATGTGTCTGACATACGACTCCACCCTTTCCGTATCATTCATGACTGCGGCAGCATAAACTACCATTGTCCATGGATATGTGTCGTAAGTAGTTCCTGACGACCAGTCGGGATAGTGCACGTTGAAAGTTTCATAAATCTGTCTTGAGCGGGTTTCCAGAGGAGAAGTCACTCCGAAAAGACATGGATAAAGCTGGGCGGTAGCACCGGGATAGAAGACACTCCAGTCCGATTCATTGCCCTTTGCATAATCATAGTTCTGATTGGCAGCGTTGTACAGAGCCTTTATCGCTTCCGTGTTTCTTTCCAGAATATCATTGAGATCGGCATCGGTGCTTATGATGCCATTTTCACTGAGCCATATCGCGGCTTTCAGTCCCATGTTCACCTCGCTGTTGTCCATCAGATATTTGACCGGATACCGGTAATGTGCTATGCTGAGACAGTCATTCGCATCACTGCCAGGAAGGGCGTTGGTGTCGGTATCAATGGTAGCCAGCATTGCGGAAGCCACAAGCGAGACCTTATCGGAATATTCCGCCAGCCAGGCTCTGTTCTCTTCCGAAAGCTGCGCGAAACGCATGGCTGTTTCGAGAAATGTCGCTGCATACGAGTCCACTGAATCATAAGTGCCTTTGGTGGTTTCGGACGGCGCAAAATAATCATAAACTGAACCGGGAATTTCATCATCCCTGAATTCGGTCACAGCCGAGTTGAGTTTGGAGAAATACCATAGCATGTAATTCTTCACTGTCTCAATATTCTCGTCCGTCGGGTCCGTGAGCAAGGCCAGAACAGCGAAATGGGCAAAATATGGCGTAATTTTGCTGCTTTCTCCTTCATTATCCTTTATTGCTCCGGTCGGAAGCTGAAGAGAACGTATGTACGACAACTGATACGACCGGACAAAATCATAGATTTGTCCGATTCCGTCCGTATCGTCACCCCACCCCGGACGGGAAACCGTCGGCGGAGGCAAAGTGCTCGAATCACTGTCACAGGCGCACGAAACAAAGGCAACCGCCATTGCCGTGAACAGGAATATGAATATCTTTTTTGCCGTTTTCATGATTCTACCACTGGTTGTATGCTTCCAATTCATATATTGTTATACCGTAAATGCTTGAAGGAGTGTCGAAATCAACTCTGATATACCTTGCCTCCTGCTCGGCGAATGCGGCATCAGTCACGACTTTCGTCCATACCGTTTCACCCGGTTCCCGCGGCTCGGATTCAGGACTCCAGTCGCTGACCGAATACACTTCCGTATATTCATTGCCGTCAGCGGAAAGGCTTATCGTCAGATTTTTCGGATATGCACCGCCATCCCAGGAAATGATGATGTTGTCAAGTGTCGTGGCATCTCCGAGGTCGACGGTCGCCCAGTGCGAGTCATGATCCTTGGCACTCTGCCACATGTTTGCCAGTTTTCCGTCAGTGATATGGAACTTGGAATCAGAATTCGCTTCACAATCGGCATCGGCAGGTTTCTTTTCCGCAAGGTTTTCTGCCGGAGGCATGTTGTAGATTTCGAATTCCCACAAAGTCATGTTGTAAGGCGTCAGACTGTTGAACAGGTTGTTCAGCCTTACGTATCTGGCATTGACCGCATCGAATGTAATGGTTTTCACACCGGCATCTTCACCGTTGGACACCCAGCCCGTTTCCTTGAACACTTCGGTAAATGTCTGTCCGTCTTCGGACACTTCCAGAACATAATCGGTGGCTGCGGCATTCTGATCCCATGTCAGTTTGACCATATTGATTTCGCTGAGTTTGTCCAGTTCAATCATCACCCACCTTTCTTCTCCTTCGTTGTTGTTGGAAGCGACCCATGCCGTACTTGCCTGACCGTCGTTGACATTCGCGACACTGAATCCAGAGAAGGTTTCGGTAGATGTGGCGACACCGTCAAGCGCAAAGTTCGGATTCTCGACAGGGACTTCCGGCCACTCATAGACGAATCCCGGCAAGGAGCGTTCACCTTTGTGGTTGGTCACGGCGACAACTCCCGAATTGCCCCAGGCGCTCAGTACTGCCTTGATGGTTGTCTCATTCTCTATGGTGAAGGATGCAGCGTCGCGGCCGCCGAATGTCACTTTTGTAGCCGTCGCGAAGTTTTCGCCATAAATCGTTATGACATCGCCGGCTTTTCCCCTGTCCGGAACAAAAGACAGGACCTTTGGCCATTGTGATACGGTGACAGGCGTATCCGGATCATACGGATTGGCTCCGAAGGTGCCTTCTTCACAGGAAGTTGCGAAAATGGCCAAGGCAAAGAAAGAAATAATCAATAAGTTTTTCATGTCATGTTTCTTTATCGGGTTGAATCCCCGTCGTCAATAATTTCAAGCATGTAGTCCCTGTAATCTTCAAACAGACGGACAGTGCGGTCTTCGCCTACCTGCACGGACATGTCAGGGTCGCTGAACACTCCGGGGAACTGATAACAGAGTATTTTCTCGAAGTTGTCAAACATGTTCAGGTCCCGCACGATTTCATCTATCGGCCGCGGGTAAAGAGACATGTCAGGATTGAACAGAAAGGCTTCGAGATCGAACCACAGATGCGTCCCCGCTTCATCGCAAAGG
>CASGDV010000029.1 GCA_949300335.1 uncultured Bacteroidales bacterium
TAATTTTTGCGATACCTCCAAATTTGGCTTTTCTAGGGCAATTGGAGGTATTCTTTTTATCTTTAGCTAAGATACAAATTTTATATTACATTGGCAATCAATTCGTTATGAAATTCTAATCTTTTTACGATAGTCCCTAAATTAGTCATTTAATTTTCTGTTGCGGTTTTCCCGTATTTCAGTGATTCTCTCCAAAGGTAGTCAAATTCATCCAGAGTAACGAACTCATAGCCTTCCGGTTCGAGACGTTTCTGAAGGATATTGAGCCTTCTAGGGCCGTAATGCCAGCTGTAGAACATTGCCTGTATGAACTGCCCGTCGGCACCGTTGGTCTTGATTTCCTTTTCGAGGTGGTCTACTGACTTTTCATCAAGAGACGTGTCGTTCCATACGAAATCGTCGTAGGACCAGAATGTAACGGTATGATGAACAGATACGTCGCCATGAAGTTCATGGGCATTTCCTGCAGTATAGGTCATACGGTGCATTCCGGAAATTACAGAACGGAGCCCGTCCATAGGGAATATGAATTTGCGGGCTATCTCCCTGTCTTCGTCACTCCATCCGTTCTGCGGATGGGTGTAGATTCCCAGCATGTCTATATCCATCGTTTTCATATGGTCCATCGTCATATTGAAATACTCTGTACGGAAAGAATCTGGAGACGGCACTTTGGAACAGTATCCTTCGAATGGATAGCAGTAGCCTGCACCTGATATGGAGCAGAAGAAATAGTCGTTAGGTGTCTGCGTTTCATAGAGGTTCTCGAAAAGCGCAGGAACAAGCATCTTTATCGAAGGGGTTATGCCGTAGCTGATTGCCACTTCTCCCCTCTCGGGATCATTCCACTGGCGCGGATAAAGTCCGGTATAGAGGAAGTAGCACGGGGCATCACCGCTTTCATTCATTATCATGGCAACGTATTTCTTGTCAGGGTCATATTTCCTGTAGGTTTTGGAAGCCGGAGCCTTCTGTACAAACTTCTCCGTCATGATTTTTACTCCTGTATGATAGCTGTAATTGCCCACGTCGGTGTTCACAAGAGTGAATTTCCCGTAATTGCCGGCAAATGTCACTCCCGGCATTTCCTGACATCCTATCACTACACCGTTCTCGACTCCGTACCAGAAACCCAGCACGGGTATGTTCACCGGAGTATTTTCGAACAGTCCGGCTACGAGTTCATCGAAACCCGGTTCGTAATCCACGTCTTTCTCGCCCGGGACCCAGAACATCGGCAGGGAGAACTCAATCACATAGTCAGTGAATATGTCATAACTGAAAAGTCCTCCTTTCCCTACGGCAAGCATATTGTGATTCTGACGGGGAAAAATGTTTGCATAATACCACTTGAAGGCAGATACCGCACTGCCGAAATCATGGTCTCTTATATCAATAACATCGGTCTTGCCGGTTTTCGCTATTACGTTCTGAAGCATTTCCGGAGATACTATGATTCGGTCATCGACTCCGGCAATGTTTATGGCAAGGTTGATAGTGTAGTATTTGGACGGGTCATAGACGACGAACCCGGAGAAACGGTCACCGAACTCATCGAGCAGCCCGTAAATATCGCTGCAAATACGTTCCGATTTTATGTATCCTTTCTTCTTGTAGATGTCCAGCATCCATTTGTCCTGGTTTCCGTATGTATATATGACGGCCTCATTCCGGTTCGCAAGTCCCTGAAGCGACATGACCGCAAGTCTTTCTCCCTGCGAAAGTCCGGATACATCCACCGATATTACCGAAGATGAGGCGGACGGTGTCTTGAGTACATACTGGCGTGGTTCAGCATTGTTGTCAGGTTCCGAACATGCTGCCAATGACATTGTAACTACCCCGAGCGTTGCAATGAGACATGTGATTTTACTTGTCATATCCATAAATGTCATCTGTTGTTTCTGTACAGGCTGTCCAGCTGCCCAAGTGTTATAAATACATATCCTTCCTTTTCCAGGGTTTCCTTCACGATTTTCAGCCTTCTCGGACCATAGTGCCAGCTGTAGAACATTGCGGCTATGAACTGTCCGTCTGCTCCGTAAGTCCTTATCTCATTTATAAGATGGTCGGCCGCTTCCCGGTCCTTTGCCTCGTCATTCCATGTCAGGTCGTCATATGACCAGAATGAAACGTTATGAAACACTGTGACATCATCTCCTATGGTTTCTACAGCCTCTTTTCCAGTATATCCGGTCCGGTGCATTCCAGACAGCACAGCCTTCAGGCCAGGCATTGGCGCTATGAATTTTTCTGCGACTTCACGATTTTCGTCTGTCCACTTGACCGGAGAAGGGTGTGTATATATTCCTGTCATATTGATGTCCATCTGCTCCATGTTGTATGAAGTCAATTCTGAAAAATAGTGTGACAGGCATTTTTCCGGATCAGGAGTAAGACTGCCGTATCCTTCGAAAGGATAGCAGTAGCCGGCTCCGGAAATGGAACAGAAGAAATAATCGTTCGGTGTCTTCGTATTGTAGATTTCCTCAAGCAGGGCCGGGGCAAAATATCTTATGGATGGAGTCAGGCCGTAACTTATCGGAACTTCACCGCGTACCGGATCATTCCACTGGCGAGGAAAGAAACCCGTATACAGGAAATATGCAGGAGCATCTCCGCTTTCCGCCATGACAAGGGCCACATATTTTTTGGCTGGATCGAATTCCACTTCATCCACAGCTCCCTGAGAAAACTTGTCAAGTGCTATCTTCACCCCCGAATGATAGCTGTAATTGCCGACCCAGGTATTCACCAGAGTGAATTTGCCGTATTTGCCGGCAAGCTTGACTCCGTCATATTCCGTATAACCGACTTCCTTGCCGTTTTCATCAACTCCCGGCCAAAAGCCAAGGACAGGTATGTTCACCGGAGTTTTCTCCAGAAGACCGATGATTTCCTTTTCATATCCGGCATCGTAGTCCGGGTCATTCCTGCCGGGCAGCCAGAATACGGGAATCCTGAATTCCACAAGATAATCCCTGTATACATCATACATGAAAAGGCCTCCTTTCGAAACGGAAAGCATGCTGTGGTTCTGCTTTGGGAATATGTTTTCCATGTACCATCTGAAAGATTCTGTCCTGGATCCTAATCCCAGGGATGATAATTCGAAAATGTCATCTGAAGCCGTTATCCGTGAAAAATCGCCGGTCATTTCCGACGAAAGGATTATCCTGTCTTCAACTCCGGCAATATTCGTGGCCAGATTCACTTCATCAAAATCCTCAGGATCGCAAACTACGGCCTTTTGAGCATACTCGCTGTATTTCTCCAGGAGTTTCCACGGATCATCGTATTCGGTGACGGATGTTATATATCCGTTTTTTCTGTACAGATCGAGCATCCAGGCATCCTGTCCGACATAAGTATAAATCCGGGGTTCGTCCCGGTTGACCAATCCCTGAAGCGAAAGGGCCATAAGACGTTCCGATTTGGTCAGATTCTGGACATTTATGCAGTCCACTTCCTTTGAAGCTTCGGAAGAGCGGCAGATATATGAGTCCGGTGATGAATATTCCACATCATTGCAGGAAACAAGTCCTGTCAGAACGGCACAGAGTGCCGGCAAATAAATAAACAAGTTGAGTTTCATAGCATTGATAAGTTTGAGAGAACGAATTTACAAAAAAAACATAACAAAGTACTATTGCATTCATTCACTGATTTTCAATTCCTTCCGATATCTTTCCAGTTCTTCGCGCAGTTCTGTTCCTATAATTTCATACCTTTCATCCCCGTAAAGGTTATTTATTTCGGTCGGATCCTCCTGCAGATCATAAAGTTCCCAGGAATCGATGTCCTTGTCATCCCCATACCCTTCGCCATAAAAATGGATGAGTTTATACCTTTCATTGCGGACTCCGTCATGTTTTCTTGCCATTCCCACTGAGGGGTAATCATAAAAATGATAGTACAATGATTTTCTCCATGATATATCCTCCCCCTTCAACAGCGGGACCAATGACATTCCGGACATATCTTCCGGGACACTGAGGCCGGCTGCATCCATGATTGTATGTGCATAGTCGATATTCTGGACAAGTTCATCGCAATGTTTTCCTTTGAGTCCGCCTGGATACATGATAATCAAAGGTGTTCTGAAAGCCTCCTCATACATGAAGCGTTTGTCGTACAGGCCGTGTTCTCCAAGAAAGAATCCCTGATCGGATGTATATACAATCAAGGTATTGTCGACCAGGTCATGCTCCTCCAGATAATCCAGAAGGCGTCCTACCTGATCATCAACGCTTTTTATAGTCCTGCAGTAATCCTTTATGTAACGCTGGTATTTCCATCTTACAAGGTCCTTTCCTTCCGGACGATTTTGAAGGAACTCCTTGTTCTTCCTGTCATAAGAAGCATTCCATATTTCCAGTTGCTCCTCATTCATTGTACTCATGGCAATATCGAAACTGTCATGGATATATTTGAGCGTCGGTTCATTCTGAAGCTGTGCCACCTTGAAATCGAATGCATATCCCATATGCTCCGCCACAGAAAGTTCATGAGTCCTCATTTGGTCACCTCTTGTCGAATAATCATCGAAAAGGGTCGGAGGTTCCGGGAAAGTCACATCTTCATACAAATCAAGATATTTCAGATCCGGCATCCAGTTCCTGTGGGGTGCCTTGTGGTGAACCATCAGACAGAATGGCCTGTCATTTGATATGGTGTCAAGCCAGGAAATGGCGGCATCCGTAATCAGGTTAGTTACATAGCCTTCTTCCTGCATGTATTTTCCGTCAGATTCCGAAGTCCTGAAATACGGATTGTAATATTCTCCCTGATCATTTAGGATCTTATAATAGTCAAACCCTTTAGGATCCACGTTCAGATGCCATTTTCCGATGATTGCCGTCCGGTATCCGGCTTTCTGGAGATATTCGGTAAAGAAATGTCGGTCAGGATTAAGTCCGTAGCCCAGATGTGTCTGGCCATGCTGATGGCTGTACATTCCAGTAAGAAGGGTAGCCCGACTCGGGGCTGATATGGAATTTTCAACGAAGGCATTTGAAAACAGCAGTCCTTCCCTGGCAATCCTGTCGAGATTAGGGGTCGGAGCCAGTTCAGAAATCGGATGTCCATATGCACTGATTGCTTGAAAAGCATGGTCATCAGTCATTATATACAATATGTTCATCGGTACTGTTCGGGAATCATGGTTACATGCTGTCAATCCCAGAATGCCCAATGGTAAGAAATGCAATAAAGAATTTTTCATAATATCGGAATAATCATCATATGAGAAAAATCAGGCCGGTCTGAATTCGGGCCGGCCTGATTGCTATCGCTTATCTGAGAGTCATTCAGTTCTTAGGAGTTGTTATTTCCTTTATCGTAGTATAATTATACCGGTTCACGCCACTGAACTGAATATTGGTTCTTGCACCTACCCTAAGAAAGTATTTTCTTGTATACTCTGGGAATGGGGTAGGATCACCGGAAATACCATTAGGATATCCTGTCTTTATAGTCAATTCCTTATCAAGAATATCAGCTATTGATGCACCTGTAAGATGAGTAGAATATTTTCCACTATAACTAAAATCACCAACATAACTAGTTTCACTGACAAAAAGCCAGACCTCTGCCAAATCCTGCTGATAATCCGGATTATCCGTTCCTCTGGAAATCTTGACCTTGATTTCGGCAGTACCATCAGAATTGACAACAGGCTCTCCGATCCATTCGAGTCTCAACAATGGTTCAACCTCATAAGTTTTCTCAACCGTGCCCTTGATTTTGATTACTTCCTCCGTCAATGGAACAAACGCACCTTCAGGAGTAATTCCATATTCACCTTCGAAAACCTTGGTATTCTGGAAAGTTCCATCCTGTTTCACATAAAAATCATATGGCTGCGGAGTATCACTCCAGCTATACTCCATCATTCTGATTCGTATTCCTGTCCCACCGATAGCTGTCTGAAACGGCTCTCCGGTAGTCTTGTCTATGAACGCTCCCTTGAAAGTTTCTTCAGGCGCGTCATAATTATCCTTTCCACATGACATGATACCAGTCATTATGAAAAGCAAAGAAAATATTTTAACGAAATTCGATTTCATGATAATTGTCATCTATCTGTTAATATCCTGGATTCTGTTTGCAATTTGTATTTCTAGTCGTTTCGGAAGTAGGTATCTGCTGATAATAATTTCTTGTATCATACGTAAATACATAGTTCTGCCCACGTGACTCCTGATATTTTATATCTATGAAATACTTTCCATCAACAACTGAATAGAACGGTGCAATGGTACGCCAACGGGTATTGTTCTGCTCATCATACATGATTCTCCATCTTTTCAAATCCCAATACGCCTTATGCTCGAAAGCCAGTTCCTTGCGACGTTCGGTACGTATCAGATCACGTCCTTCCTCGCCATTCAGTTCTGAGACGGCAGCCAGCAATGTCGCACCACCTCTCTTTCTGATCTTGTTCATACAATCATATGCAACCTCCAGATAATTATTTCCATCCTTATCAGTATTATCACCCAATGAGGTAAGTTCCCATGCTGCTTCGGCCATATTAAGAAGCACTTCTGCATACCTTATCTCTATCCAAGACTGAGTCGACTTGTTGCCATTATTATTATGGTCAGGGTCCGGATTAAGATATTTTCTAAGATAAAATCCACTGATATTTCCAAAATCCCACCATGAAACTATGCCACTGTTTCCTGCCGGTGCCATTGTCTTACCACCTCCGATATCAATCGGAGAATTCTGAGCAAAACCATTCACAATCTTAAGGTCTGAATCTGCACCATATTTTGAAGCATAATCAGATGCAAAATTCTCGGCTTCGGTCATGAGAGGTCCCATAGTTGCAGCAGACACTCCTGTCCAGATTCCTCTTCTCAGCTCAATTGTCTGATTCTTGAACTGCGACATTGGAAGTATGACCGTAGCCGAAAGCCTCGGTTCGCAATCCGCAAAAGCATCGAACGGAGAATCATAAAGTTTGTAATGTCCGGCATCATCGAAAATATCGAGATGCCCCTCGGAATCCTTGTTAGGGAATTCGAACATTTCCACGAAATCAAGCGTAGGACAAAGTTCAGAGTCATTGTTACCTGTAGAAGTCTGTTTCGGCTGTGCCGAATCATCGAAACTGTGGACTGAATCCGGGTCAATATAATATCTTGCAAAAATTGTTTCACAAGTATTTTCCTGAAAAATCGTTCCAAAATTGTCTGCTATGGCTGCCTTATCACCTGCTACCCACTTATCCTCATATAGTTTATACTTACTTCCGTTAAGGATAACAGCAGCGTCATATGCTTGCTTGAAATAATCTTTCGCACGCTCCGAAGGTACCCCACAAATCCTTACGTCATTATAAACTTCATTGACTGTATTGTATTTTGCAATAGAACCTGCATGCAGCATTGCACGTGATTTGAATGCTGCCGCTACGTATCTGTCAGCACGTCCTCTCTGATTGCTCTCAGGAAGTAGAGATATGGCCAAATCGAGATCGGATGAAATAAAGTCCCAGATAGCCTCTTCTGAGTCCCTGAACAATTTTGTCTCTTCAAAAGAAACCGTAGCCGGGTAATCTATGACTTTGTCAACTTTCGGAACACCGCCGTATCTCTTGACAAGAGAGTAATATAGGAAAGCCCTTATGAAATATGCCTCGCCAAGATATGTCGACATGGCTGCTTCCGAATGAGCCGATTCATATTTCGGCAGTGTTTCAAGCAAAGTATTGGCATCCCTGATATACTTATACGGGTTATCCCAATATGAAGCGCTCTCTATTTCCCCGCCTCTTGTATCTCGGCCAATCGCTTCACCTGTAAGACAAGATTGCTGCTTATATTTCGTTCCATTGATATTGAAAAGTCCATTTGCACTATGATCATATCTGAAATCTTCCATTGGCAATGTGCTATACATTCTTGATATATAACTCATTACGCCTGCCTCACTCCCGAAGATATCATCATCCCCCACGACATTCATAGGAGGAATATCCAAATTCGTACAAGCAACGAACGGGATAAGCAACAAAGTCAATAAATATCTTTTTATTTTCATGATTTTCATATTTAGAATTTGATATTAAGTCCAAGAGTGAAAGTCTTGTTCAAAGGATAATTGTATCCCTGACTTGCAACTGAGAATTCAGGATCAAGATATTTGAGTTTCGTGAAAGTCAGAAGATTATATCCGCTCAAATATATTCTCAGACTTTGCATATTGATTTTCTTCATCCATTTTGACGGAAGAGTATATCCGATCTCAAGATTCTTTAACCTCAAATAAGCGGCATTCTGGACGTTGAACTCAGAATTAGGATCAGGACTCGTTCCTGTATATCCATAATTTCCTTCTACCCATTCTGTTGCCGGATCGTAAGGATTCGCTCCCTCAACAACCGGATGCCAGCGATCCATAAATTGTTCAAGCGCATTAGTGTTAGCCCATAATGGCTGATACAAAAGTTCTTGAGGAGCAACGTACCTGCTTCCGGCACCCTGGAACAACATTGTCAAATCCAGACCTTTCCATTGTGCAGAAAAAGTAAGGCCATAGTTAAGAAGCGGAAGAGAACCATTGTCCGCGATAGGATGAACATCTAGATCACTGATCATTCCGTCACCATTCCAGTCCTCATACTCATAATCACCCATTACGGTACCTCTGCCTATATAAACAGGATTATAGTATATTTCATCCCAACTTTCAATTACGCCATTTCCGGCATATCCCCACCATATATTGTTGTAGCGATTATTGCAACCATTTCTCCAATTAAGATATGAGTTACCCTGACGAGCCATCTCATAGTAGAGGGTCATAGTTCTCGTATACGAAATATTACCCTTGATCTGATAGTAGAAATCACCGACTTTGTTATTGTGACTGAGTTCTATTTCAAATCCCTGAGTCCTGTCACTGTTAAGGTTTTCCTGAGGCAGTTCAGCACCTACTATACCTGGAAGGCTATTTACTCTTTTAGCAAGCAAGCCATCTCGGTTTCTTACAAAATACTCAGCCGTTGCTCCCAAAAGTCCATTCCACGCCTCCATATCGATTCCGACATTGAAAATAGTTGAAGTATACCATGTAATGGCATTGTTTGCCAGGCCCTTGCTGGAAGAACTGTTAACAAATTTTCCATCAAAGACAGAACCTGCTGGAAGTCCTCCCGAATTTCCGCCTGTTGCCGGATAATTATATCCTGTAAGGAACTGATATGCCAGAGCACTATCGTCACCGAGAATTCCCCATGAGGCCCTCAACTTGAAATTGTTTATGAAGTCCAAAGGTGAATTTTTCCAGAACTGCTCTTCAGAAATCCTATATCCACCTGATACTGAAGGGAAGAATCCCCATCTTGATTGTGCCGGGAATCTGGAAGATGCCTCATATCGGAATGAGAACTCTGCAATGTATTTATCAGCATAGTCATAGTTAACCCTTCCGACAAGAGCTTGATTAGCATAGTCATATAATGCACCGCTACTTGTACTCTGCTGGAACTGCTGATTTTCAGAAATTCCGGCAAACACTTGATCCAAAGGCAATTCTGACTGCCTATTTCCATAGAAATTATCACCTTTCTTATGCTGATTTTCAAAAAGCAGCAAACCGCTTACATTATTTTTGCCGAAAGAGTTGCTATAATTGATCTGGGCCGACCATAGCATATGATCTTTGCTATAAAAGTATCTTGCGATTCTGTTCGGAGCAACAGTCTGTGAGTTCCATTCCTTGACTGAACCGTCAGACTTATAAAGATTATATGCCGTACTGTACTCCTTGTTATCATTCATAATATAGTCGTAACTGAAGATTCCTTTCACAGAAAGACCTTTCACCCAAGGAATGTTATACGTAATAGCAGCATTTGTCTGCAACCACTTACTGGTATATTTGTTTTTACCGACCAAATCAGTATCCATCAACGGAACAGGATTCATATGAGTATCGTTGTTCGGCTGCATATACTGATGCTCATCCTCATTATACCAAACCTGATCAATTGGAGTCATTATCCACATCGACCTGACTATATCCCAAGTGCTGTATGGCGAACTTTCCCTTTCATCCATCATACCGGAAAGGTTCATGTCGAAGGTGAGGTTCTTGGCTATCTTGGCAGAAATATTACTTCTAAGATTGTATTTTTCATAATTGATTGCATCAGTCTGAAGGAAAGACCCCTGATACTGATAACCGAGACTCGTAAAATAACTGATTCTGTCATTTCCGCCAGAAACATTTATATTATGCTGGGTCTGCGGAGCAACTTCCCTGAAAACCTGTTTTCTCCAGTTTGTTCCTGTTTTAGTCCCATTACGATATTCGTTTATTTCATCCTGAGAATATTTCAGAGACCCCTGAGAATCCACATTATGCAAAGAAAGTTCATTATTAAGGACCATCCAATCTGCAGCATCAACCAATTCCGGGAAATTGGAAGGAACCTGCCATGTCATATTACCAGAATAATCAATAGTTGTCCTGCCTTTCTGACCTTTCTTTGTCGTAATGAGAATCACTCCGTTAGCTGCCCTTACACCATAGACTGCAGCAGAAGCGTCTTTAAGCACGGATATGCTTTCTATGTCAGAAGGATCTACCCTTGCCATATTGTCACGCGGTACACCATCAATTACCACAAGCGGACTGCCAAAGCCTCTTATATCCATGGATGTATTGAACTGTCCCGGCTCGGCAGAACTCTGCAAGACACGGAGACCTGCGACCTTACCAGTCAACATATTCTGGACATTTTCATTTTTGGTTGTAATTATATCCTTATTCAGGACAGCGGAAACGGCACCGGTCAACGTTGCTTTTTTCTGAACGGCATAACCGACAACCACTGTTTCCTCAAGAAGCATATTATCCTGCTCCATAATGACGTTATAGGTATCCTGACCACTACTTACGACCAACTCGTAGTCTTTAAAACCTATACAACTTACAATTAGCTTAGTACCAGCTGTCACGGAAATGGTAAAATTACCTCCGATGTCCGTGATACTGGAATTCTGAGTGTCATTAGGGTTCATGACCGCAGCACCGATTACGGGCTCACCCAAACCGTCCTTGACGGTTCCCGTAATAGTTCTTAAGTCACCCCCCCCTGAGCATTCGCCTGCATGGAGAATGCAGCAAATGCGATGCAGACCGCAACTTTCAAGAAGTTGGGCATTAAAATTGAAAATCTCATAGAACTTGTTATTAGTTTGTAAATTATTCTTATAATCAGTTCAACAAACAGATGAATGTTTAAACATGATTACGCGACAAATTTAAAATAAATTTATTAAAAGTGAAAAATTTCATATCAAAATTTAAAATATTTCATATCATAAAGCCGAAAGCGGAATGTATTTTAATCGAAAATGCCCGTATGGGAAAAATGTTCACTCATACGGGCATTTGAATATACTTCTTTATCTATATCATTTAACCAAACTTTCATTCGGAGTATCGGACAGGACTAATGACAGTTTGCCTCCGGCTACTACATCCCTGAATTTCACAGCAGGCTTGTCTGATGAGATGCCGTTGAGCTTCACACTGTCTATATACAAGCTTTCAGGAGAATTGCCTGTGGTTTCTATGACAAATTCTTTTCCGCCGTAATAATCCTTATTCAGCCGAATCGTGACTTTGTCGAACAAAGGACTGCAAAGCTGAAATTCCGGATCCGGTTCCGTAAGTCCCTTGGCATCAAAGAGCCCCATTGCAGCCAACACATACCAGGCACCAAGCTGTCCCTGATCCTCATCCTGGCCATAACCATAGCCGTGAATGCCTTCGGTACCGTAAAACTCGTTGCATATGATTCTCATCCATTTCTGCGACAGCCATGGTTTTCCTGAAAAATTGAACAGTGCTGAAATATGCAGGTTCGGCTGGTTTCCGTGATTGTAATATGTGTGAAGTCCTGAAAAAGCATCCACAGTCGTACCGCCTCCGAAGACATTCTTGCGTGAAATGACAAATGTACTGTCCAGACGATTGTTGAATTCATCTCTTCCGACCTTCTCTATAAGGCGGTCGATATGATGAGGTACATAATACGTATACTGCACGGCGTTCCCCTCCTGGAATCCTATCCACGGTGCATACGGATCGAAATTCTCTATAAAGTTCCCTTCCATATCGCGTGGGCGTATGAGTTTGGTTTCGGGATCGAAAAGGAGTTCCCATCCTTCAGACAGTTTAGTCAGAAGTTTGTAATCTTCTTCATATCCCAGAGATTCGGCCATTTGTGCGACTGCATATGAGCTGAAACAATATTCCAAAGTATGTGAGGCGCTGAAATTCGAGGCTTCGCTTGTGGTATGCGTGGAAAGTTTGTCCGAATACGGAGAATATCCCCGTTCAACGAACGCGCCGACATCAAGCTTGCCTGCACCTGCAGGCCTGTTTTCGCTGCATATTTCATTTTTCAATGCAGCTTCATATCCTTTCTGGATATCGAAGTTCCTGATTCCGCAATTGTAGGCGGCAGCAATTGCAAGACTTACGAAGTTGGTGCCTACTCCGGAAACATATTTGCTGCATGCTATGCCGTCACCAAGCCAACCGGCATCCTCGTAGACCAGAAGCTGGCTTGAAATCCAGTCCGCATAATATTCGGGCCATGCCAAAGCCCAAAGTTGGGTAAGATTCCAGTATCCTCCCCAGATAGCATCCGTGTTGTAGTGATTGTGTACCGGTTTCCCTGCAGGATCCAACGGTATCTGTCCTACCGTACCGTCATTCTTCGGATATGCCCCGTTGACATCACTGGCAAGTCCGCGGCCAAGCAATGCATGGAACAATCCTGTATAGAATTTGACTCTGTCTTCATGAAGTCCTCCTTCTACCCGTATACGTCCGAGAGCATCTTCCCACTCGGATTCAGCCATATGTCTGGCCTTGTCGAAAGTCATGTCCGGAGCTTCCGTTTCCAGATTCAGTCTGGCATTTTCAACGGACGTATAGGATAATCCAATTTTTACACCTAAGGTCTCATTTTCATTGGTATCAAATGTTAAGAACATTCCGGCACCTGCACCCGATTGTTCGGTTTTTCCGGGAAACTGTGTTTCATTGACAAAAGTACCATAAGTTACAGGTGTTCTGTCCAGTTCCGCACTGAAATACATTCGCACATCGGCCCCCGGTTGGTAATTTCTGACATATACGGGATCGGTTATCACCCATCCTTCAATGATATTTCCTTCCCTGTATTTCACATAAGCATCCTTTACAGCTCCACTCTCACCCATCCTTGTGCCTATATTGAAAATCAAGTGTGCAGAATCGGAAGCAGGAAAAGTATAACGATGAAAACCGACGCGCCTTGTAGCCGTGAGTTCGGCTTTCACTCCATAATCTTTCAGAAAAACCGAATAATATCCGGGAGATGCAATTTCGTCTTTTTTGTCGAATGATGACCTGTATCCTGACGACACATCATCCAAACTTCCCGGAACAGTCTGTAAGGTTCCAACAGTTGGAGCCACCACAATCCCTCCAATCTGAAATTCATGAAAGTTGGCAAAACCTTCAATTGAAGTATGTCTTGCATCATAACCTACCGCCTGCCATCCGCCTGAATTGCCTATATGCCCGTCTGTCGTAGGAGCCAGTTTGGCCATTCCGAACGGAACCGCTGCAGGAGTGAAGAAAAACCATCGTGAATGCGCTGTTCCTATAAACGGATCCACATAATCTGCCAATTTCTCGCTATTTACGGAGCAAGAGCACAGGAGCGACAATCCAGCAATCACAAACAACCTAATAATTCTCATAAATCAATAACTTTTTATCTTAAATCAACTCTGACCGTTTTGTATTCATATGGCTGCAGCCAGAACGAAGCTGCATCAAGTTCTTTCTCAGGATTTCCTTGCCAGTCACATGTACTGACCTTCACCCCCTTCATCGTCCCCCAGACAAACCCTGTATTTACCGGTTCTGTCCCCATATTTTGAAGACTCAGTATATATCCGTTTCCTTCGGTAGTTTTCCTGATGCCGGACAATGAAATACGGTGTCTGCCTGAAAGCCTGAACATTTGGCCAACGGGAACATCAACGGAACTATTCACAGTTACCAGCTGTTGTTCTCTTTCCAATCCTATCTGTTTCAATTTCAGGTCATGGGGATTTTCTGGTTTCAAACTGTATCTGAAAACTGCCTTGCCTTCCTGAGACGCCTTGTAATTCGTTCCCCAGGTATTCGTCATTACCCATGAATATATTACAGGAGAAATCTGCGCAGAAGGCCACCATCCGTAACCGTAATGAGGATTTTTCTTATAGTCAAGTCCGGAAGGAGTTCCAAGTTCCACAAAAGGAGCATCAATTGTCGTAAGACATATTCCATGTTCCAGATCTCCTACTGACAGACCGTTCATTACCGAATAATAATTCTTGTTAACGCCTGAAAGCTGTTCTCTCTCTGGATGTATCTCACTCATTGCCAGGTCCATCGATATTTCAGGCTGGCTGAAATTGAACGGGAATACAAATCTGACATTCTCCTTCTCAAGAATACCTTCCTTATCAATCACATTGACAATATCTATCCTGTCCAGGCCGCGGTATATGCTGATATCGTTCGTGAGGCTCCGGCATCCCGGTGCTTCTGAAGTTATCCTTACTGTCGCACGTACGGCACCGTTATCGGTAATCTCGAAACCGGTTACTTTATCTATTCCCCTGTTAGAGTCCGAAAGATGATCCGAATACATATATTCATTAAGCCCTGCCCCGGAAGCATATTCGTAATCATCATCTACGGTCCTCAGAGACACTATCGTTCCACGTTCCGGATCAATCTCTACTCTGATAATGCCGTTGTCAAGAACGTTTCCGGAAACCATTGGAAGATATTCTCCGACAGAATTCCCTTTCTTTTCAGAAGATACGGTGTACACTGCAGAAGACATTGCAGGGACGTCTTCGGCAATAAAAGCCCAGCTGCCGTCATGAAGTTTCTGGACAGGTACTATATTTCCTTGCCGGTCATGCAGGATTTTCCCTGTAAGATCGGAAGTTACGGTTACCATATCAGTCCTTGTCCACAAGTTCGTATTCAGGACATGAATATACCGCCCCTGCCCTGACAAAGGCGACAAAGCATCTTCATAAAGGGACATTGACTGACGGTAAGCGCTGTCTGCAAATGCTTTCTTTCCGTTCCACAGATCAATCGTAAAATCCGAATAAGGTTCCGGTCCACTGCCTGCCGCGCCCCATGTATGCTCGGAAAACAGAACGACATTTTTCCATGCTTCATTGAACTTTTCTTCAGGATAGTCCGAATCCGGGCGCAGCATATTCCATAATATGGAGGTCTGTGCAAGTCTGGAGGAAGTTTCCCTGTTCATGGAAGTTTCCCTTGCCGTCGAAGCCGCTCCGTCTTCCCACGTCGGGGTCATATCTCCGCCATAGACCGGTATTACATCGCCATATTCCTGTTCGAACCTCTCAAAAAATTCCTTCGTCGTACATATGCGGAATTGAGGAGATTCATATTTCTCATTCCATTCCTTTATGGTATCCGGCATCAGCTCATCAGGCGGGCCGTTGTCACCATGTACCGTATATCTCAGATAACACATTCTGTAAGGGAATTCATCAAGTTCCAGCTCCGTCAGATACTGCCATATCGGTTCCGTACCGCATACGGACAGTCTTCCGGCAAGCCACCCATGAAACCATGAGTACCCTCTTCCAGCTGACCAGACAAGGACTTTGTCTGTTCCCGACTGAGACTGCCAGTAAAAAGGTCTGTCTCCCCATCTGATATGAATCGCAGCTGCCCTGTCATTGCCTATCTTGCCATAGAAAGGAACATAATTAGGTCCGGGGGAATAATATTCAATGCCGTTTTTGGACATAGCCGTAGAAAGGCCCCAGACCTGCCCGGGAACATCACTCATCATCGCAGTATTGCAATCCACTCCTGTAATGCGTTCTATATCATGGGCATCATCAAAATAATGCATCAGTTCCTCCTGACGGCTTATACCGCTCAGAATACTCCCGAGAGATGCATCCACATTGATTACGCTGTCTCTGACAGCATCTATAAAACGCGACGCTTTCTCTGTACCTGCGTACTCGTCCAGATATCCGTCCACACACCATGTCGCCTCAGTATTCCATTTGAATCTCGCTCCGTCGGGATAATCCTTGGTCCTTTCTGCCAATTCCATTGCCCTCTCGAAATTTCTCCACTGAAGCTTCATTACATCATACTGCCTGTGAGTATATCCGATATCAAGGTGGGAATGAGGCAGAAAACACACGACCCATTTTCTTGCAGCCGGAACGTCAAACTTACCGGTCATGCTGCCTCCGCGGAAATTCATCCGCACAGAAAGCGATGACTCCTCTTCCATATAACCGCATGGAAATTTACCATTATATTCGACTGCGCCATATGCATCAGCGTCCAGTCTGTCTTTCCATATTTCGCCATTACATTCGAATTCCAGGTCGGCTCCGGAATATAAAGGTTTGTCGAAAGCCAGCCTGAATTCCCTCGCCGGACCGTTTTCCGTCCTGAGATATCCCTGGGATGCGGACAATTCCATATTCTGCGGCACAGGAAGCTGCTTATCATCCATTTTTTCCTTGACATAGAAACGTATTTCCGACAGGCCATAGTAGTCCGGATTCTGGTTCATGTCAGCTGTTTCCCTGGCCACGACAGAATCCGACATATCATAATGATTGTCCGCTGCGGTAAAACAGACATACCTCATCTTTATGCCGTCGGTGTCAATTACATAATCGGCAGTCTGCATATCCCGGCCCGGTGAAGCCGGTATCAAATGGAAATCGTTTTCCCCGTCTTTCAGCAATTTCCAATTTACTCCATCCGAAGAATATTCAACAAATGTCTGTGCAAAACCTCGGCGCATATGTTCGGACTGATTGTGGTTCCATATCCTTATCTGGTCCACACTCACAGGACCATCGTCACCAATCTCACACATAACCCATGCTTTCCCCTGATGAGTCGATGCAGAATATCTTACTTCCGAAGAAGACACGTCGGACACCCACATTCCTTCCCCGGTGCCGCTGGCTATATGGTAATTGCCTTTCATACCGCTGCCATCGACGATATTGCTCGCAGGCGAGCCGGGAATGCTGCTGCTTGCCGATGCCTTTACTTTTTGAATCTGCATCAGGACATCCGTCTGCCGCGCATTCATAAAGGAAAGAGAAACCAATGCCCCCAAAAGGATATTCACAACCACTTTCATACTCCCTATATTATTGTTTTTCCATATTTTTGCCCCATTTTATATGTCTATACATATAAATATTTGTTCAAATATACATATATTTTAGGAAATAACAATTTTTTTTGTCACATGTCAAAATGCATCCGGAGTACGGTTTCCTCTTGCAAAGAATCTCCGGAAAGAGTAATAAAGTCAATGTTCTGTACCTTATATTCGGGAAGCCATTCGTATATCTTTACGCCATTATACTCGATTTCCATTTTGTTAAAATTCATTGAATCCCTTCCATTCCAGTTCATATTGACTTTCTGAAAGAGGGTATCCAGTTTTCCGGCAAAAACCTCCCTGCCGCCATAATGTTCTACTGTTTCAACATCAGCCGACACGGATATCCTGAAATCAAGCGTATCTTTATATCCGCATACATTTACGCAAGATACTGTCAAAAGTGAAATTATCGCAATAATCTGTTTCAATTCCATAAAATGATTAAGCAGGACCTGCACCAGAAAATTGATATTTCCCGCACAAGCCCTGACAATGAGTGTAGGTAATTAAAATTCCAGAGAATAGAATGCCTTGAGACCGGCTGAAAGTCTCATATTTTCAGCTCCTGCTGAAAATTTAGGAGGATAATATGGTCCCAATTCCTCCTGGGCATATTTTGCCGCTGCACCCGGTTCCATGATTCTTACATCCACTGATGGAGGAATCAGGCCGTCATCAAATATGTTCATGACACCGTCTTCCTTTCCGTCAGGGCTTCCGGCTGCGAATCCCCAAGGATTTCTCATAACGAAAAGCGCATTTTCCTTGACAGGAAGCATCATTGTATAGGCATGTCCCGTAACTGTATAGAAAGGACCGTCAATCGGAAGGTTGCTTTCATGAAAACCTCCCGTCACAAGCTTTCCCTGTCTGAGACTTGCGACAACGGCACGCTCCAGCTGCCCGGCAGTAAGTTTTTCCGGCATGAATGCGAAACTGCTTCCGTTGCCGGTGAACAATGGTGCCACATGTTCGCTGCCTATTCCGTCAATGGTAACGTTTACCTTATATATGCTGTTCCATTTCATTATTGCCTTTTCCAAAACCGTAGACCATGTAGCCCTGTTCCCTTTTCCGGACACGGCACCGATTGTACCGTTCCCGTCTACCAGGAACTTCGATGAAACGGCAACAGTCACGGGCTTGCCCTGGGGATCATACATGGCAACATCGAAGGTATTGTCTCCATTGTCGGTTATTATGGACTTTATGAATTCCGGATAGATATATGCCATCGAAGCAAAAACTGCCAATGCGCAACAATCCCCAATCGCATGCTGGTTCACATCGGCCGGTACAGGTGTGCCGTAAGGATAAAGCACGACAGAACACAGTTTCCAGTCAAGTCCAGTCGCAGTCGTTGATGATACCGGTTCATTTGCCGGATTGGCAAGCCATTCTCTGTCCTCATCGGTAGTTACCTTTCTGTTCAGATAATGGATTCCCATAGGAGTCGAACTGGTTTCCGTAAATCCTTCGGCATACTGCATCAGGTCTTCTATCACGTTAGGAATGGCTGCTGTCATGGACCATTCCGCAATCTGCGTAGACCTGCTCCCGTTGTTTCCGGCTATTTCCAGTTTATAGTATTTATAGGATTCCTGTACGTCCAGTTCGAATTTCCTGACCTCGTTTCTTTTGAATCCGATATCTGTTCTGGAATCCAGTTCCGTCCATCCGGAATTGTCGTCCGAGCCATACAGGACCCATGATGAAGGATCCTTTTCCGGAAAATCCTCAGCAGATGCTATGGAATATGATTCGGGAATAAATTCCTCCAGGCCTTCCCAGAGAATATCGAAAGAATCGTATCGCGAGACGAATTTTGTGGAAATGTCTCCGTCCATGAGATTTGCAATGCCGAACCCGTACGGAGAATCCGAATGTCCGTAACACAACATGCCCGGACAAGGCATATTGGCATTGTCTTCGCCGATTTCACAATCTCCGGCTACATCCACATACAGATACCATTCCGCAATTTCCGTGCTTTCGGAACCTCCGTTGGCAGTGACATCCAGTCTGAAATATCTGAAAGGCGTCCCCGATTCCAGCCCGTAATCAAGTTTAACGTTTCCGCCGCCGAACGACACGTCCGTTCTCGAATCCAGTTCGGTCCAGTCGGAATTGTCGGCAGATGCATAAAGTTTCCAGGACCGCGGATCCATGTCACGGTTTCCGGTTCCCGATACAAGCGAATATCCTGAAACCTTCACGCTTTCCTCTCCTGACCAGGAAATACTGAAGACCTTGTGCGGCGTTGAAAATGATGTACCGTAATCATCGTCGGCAAGCTTCAGGATTCCCGCTCCTGAAGGAGAATCATCATGACTGGCGCCGAGTTTCCCGTTCCCGGGCATATTCATGTTGTTGGCGCTTATCATAGAGTAGGTCCACGAATCGTCATCTGACGGGAGCTCCGTATCGGCACCGGAATCATCTTCAATACCGGAACATGACAATAGGGCCGTCATTGCAAACAAAGCAGCAAAAAATGCCGCGCGGCGAGATAATGAATCAGGTTGCATATAATTTCAGGTTATAAGTGTGTGTTAGCGGTTATTTCTGACCTTCAATATTGCATATCACCGGATATCCCCCATTGCCTTCTGGTATTCAGTCCACAGGGAATCGATGTCGTACTGTTCCCCGAGGACATGCTTGATTGCGCCGTCGAAAGACCACGGAATTACATCCAGTGTACTTAGATTGAATTTTTTAAGGAAATCCGGGTCCTTGGTATCACGAAGCCATACGAGAAAATATCCGAGAGTACGGTATCCGTCCATGTAATGGCCGCCGACTGGTCTTGCTCCCGGACCGAACCCTCCGTTCGCTACTCTGACGGCATCAGCCATTCCCTCTATGAAAGCCCAGACCACCTTGTCATTGCCGTAATTTCCGATTCCCTGAGGTTCAAGCTGATAGGCATGTGTCAGTTCATGGAGGAGCACACCCCTCGTCTCGAACATAATCTGGTCATCATGGCCCTGGAGCTGTCCGATATATCTCGTACTGTAGAAGATGTCGACGAAGCCGTGGCCGCCGCCCTTGGCAGATATGCCGTCCGAATCCTCAAGCCGGTAATTTATGTTGAATACCGGAGTAATCCTGTCGGACGGAGAAAAATACAATGTGGAAAGTACCGTACGGGCCTGTTCGCCTATATATGCTTCAGGGTCCGGTATAAGGCGGCGGTAGATTTCAGATCCCTTCGAATCCGGAGCGTTGTCAATGAAAGTAACATGTCCGATGTCATAGTCCTTCCAGTCATCAAGTCCACAGGTAAGCGAATAAGGACGGTCTTCATCCGTGAGAATCCGCTTCTTGTCAGGAGAAGCTGACATTACATATTCCCATACCCCTCCTTCCATTATCTGGGCATGTGTCACATATGTCCTGTTCCACTTTTCTCCGTTTATACGGAGTGATTTGACATACCTTTTCCTGTCACTTGCTCCGGGAGCCTTGATTTCCAGAACTTTTCCATTTGGAAGCTTGATTTTCACATATGGCATGTATGGTGCCCCAAGCACATACTGGTCCGTTCCCGGACAGACAGGATAAAAGCCCAATGCGGAAAATATGTACCATGCCGACATCTGGCCGCAGTCATCATTTCCTCCGAGACCGTTCCTGTCATTACGGTACATTCTGTTCAGAATCTCCCTTATCCAGTACTGTGTTTTCCACGGATTAGAAGTCCATGCATAGAGATATGGGACATGATGGCTCGGCTCATTGCCATGGACATAGCCGCCGACCAGACATGACTCTGTTATATCTTCGTTCCTGCTGTAGAATTCTTCCGGAAGATGCATAACGAACAGGCTGTCGAGTCTGTTTTCAAACACTTCCTCCCCGCCCGTCAAGGCAATCATGCCATATACGTCATGCGGAACATGGAAAGAAAAATTCCACGAATTTCCTTCTATGAATCCTTCGCCATGCGTCTGGAGAGGATCGAAATCCTTCTTGAACATACCGTTCCTCATGCGCGGGCGGGCGAAACCGGTTTCCCTGTCAAAAATTTTCCGATAATTCAGGGATCTCCTTCTATATTCGGCGGCACGGGCTGAGTCACCGGCATCAAGAAAAGCCTTGTATATTGTCCAGTCATCGTATGAGTATTCCAAAGTCGTCGATACGGCAGTCGGATTCCTGTCAAAAGGAATGTAGCCGCGAAGCATATAGGATCTGAGACCGTCATAATACGGTACGGTAGAAGTCGATACCATGGCTTCGGCCATATCATCCGTAAAATCCATGTTTCCTTTCGCTACGGCGTCCGACAAGACGGAAACCGCATGGTATCCGCTCATGCACCAGTTCTCGTTTGCCATATGGCTCCAGACAGGCAGCATCCCGTGCACGCTCTGCTTCTGATGAGCCAGCATGGAACGCACCATATCCGAATTGTACTGCGGCTTGAAAAGATTCAGGAAAGGATGTTCGGCACGGTAAGTATCCCACAATGAGAAAACCGTATAATTGACAAAACCTTCAGCATTGTGGATATTGTTGTCAAGACCACGGTAATTTCCGTCCACATCCATATAGACGGACGGGTTTATCATCGTATGGTACAATGCAGTATAGAACATTGTCTTCTGATCCTCCGTACCTTCCGCTTCAAACTGGGAGAACTCATCATTCCAGGCTTTCTCCGCAGCTGCAGCAAGTTCTTCGAAAGTTTTTCCGGAAGCTTCCGCCCTGAGATTCTTCAACGCGCCTTCCGTACTTACGGCAGACAAGGCAACCTTCACCTCCAGTTCCCTGATATCCGAAGTTTCGAAATCAAAATATGCAACGACCTTGCGTCCGGCCATTTCCGGAAAGTTGCGGTTGACATCGAACCTTCTCCAGAAGCCGTTGTACCTTATCTGTTCCATATCCCTGTATCCGTAATCTTTTACAGGACGTGAAAAGGAAATGGCAAAATATGTATAATTCGTTCTGGCCCAACCGTTTGTTATCCTGTATCCGGTAACCAGAGTATCATTTTCGACCCTAACTGAAGCCCAGAGGACCTTGCCGTCATAATTGTATATGCCATGGGAAAGATCCATCATTACATGGCCGCGTTCTCCTTCCGGGAAGGTATATTTATGGATTCCGACCCTTTTCGTCGCAGTCAGCTGTACTTTGATGCCTGTATCATCCAGCATCACCTCATAATACCCCGGAGAAGCTTTTTCCGTGGAATGCGAAAATGACGATCTGTATCCTTTTTCCGGTTCATCCGCAGTTCCCGGATTGAACCGGATTTTGCCGACTGAAGGCATAAGAAGTATATCCCCGAGATCGGAATGCCCCGTACCGCTGAAATGCGTATGGCTGAAACCAACTATTGTCCTGTCTCCATACTGGTATCCGGCGCAATACCTGTATGCATCCTTCTGGTAGATTCCGTCCACGTTATGGGGTATGGTATCTGTATCCGGACTGAGCTGCACTATCCCGAAAGGAACGCAGGCTCCGGGGAAAGTGTGTCCCATACCTTCGGTACCGATGAACGGGTCAACATATCCGGACAGTTTTTCCTGTTCCGGGCTGCGATTGTCTTCATCATGGTTTCCGGCATCTGCAATGGCAGGTATGCCGTTTATGGAAGTCATCAGCATGACTAATCCAGGCAAAATTATCTTCATATGGTCATCAATTACGCAGTTTTATATCCAATGTACCTACAAGTAATATTTTGCTCAAATATAAGTTGTTTTCATATTTCCACAATGAAAATATATCAAATATTTTCATTGCCTTAAGTCACTAGTGTCCAAAAGATTTTTTAACAAACCTTTGTAACTTATTAATATATAATTAAATATAACAGAAAACGCCGCGTGTCGATTTGAATTGATTTCGCATATTTGCTGCCGACATTAGAATCGGACAAG
The DNA here is from genome assembly GCA_949300335.1 of uncultured Bacteroidales bacterium. GTDB lineage: Bacteria > Bacteroidota > Bacteroidia > Bacteroidales > UBA932 > Cryptobacteroides. Next base: position 23,185 of record CASGDV010000029.1, read on the forward strand.
CATGAATGCA
>CASGDV010000030.1 GCA_949300335.1 uncultured Bacteroidales bacterium
GACGGATTGGGAAAGGTTTCAAAGCCGTGGTATTCATTTAGTAGCGGCCGTAGAAATTCTTCTGAGGCCAAATCCGTGTGTATTAGTGAAATAGCAGATGACAGTGTCGCTGAAAATAGTAGTGTTTCATGCAAGCCTTCCTATGAGCATTATCTGTTTTTCGAACTCTTCACGGTCTGAAAGGGCGGCATTCCTCATCTTTACGCGGTAGTTGTATATGGTAGACACCGAGCGTCGGAGGAAGTAGGCGATTTTTACGGAATCCGTAACGCCGAGTCTGATAAGGGCTGCCACTCTCAGTTCAGTAGTCAGAATGCCGTCCTTGCTTTTGCATTCGATCTGTTTGTCCGGCTGGAGAAGTCCGTTGAGCTGTTCTACAAAATCAGGGAACAATGCCAGGAATGTCGCATCGAACTGTGCATAGAATTCCTGCAATTCCTTTTCGATGAAATCTGTCGATTTCAGACTTTCCGAAACTGCGGCAAAGCCGCCTGTCCTTGCTGTTTTCCGCAGCTGGCTTCTATACTTTTCCAGACCGCCTATATAGTACGAGCACATGTCTATGTATCTCCCGATATAAATTTCCTTGATGTTGTTTGATTCCTGCAGAAGTCCGACATATTCCTTGAGTTTGGTATTGGCCTGTGATATTTTCTTGTTTCCTCTGATGGTGAAGAATATGGCTGCGGCCAATGCTATTGAAAGCAGGCTGATCCCCGCAAGGTAATTTCTCATTTGTCTCTGGTTTTTCACCATTTCATTATTGTATGCACTATATATAATGGGAAGAAGAGTATAGGTGGATTGCTTGTTTATGGCTGCATTGGAGGCCATGGCGTCATTTACTGATCTGGTTATGTATCTGTATGCGCGGTCTACATCTCCGTGTTTATACAGGAGCGACGAAAGTTCATGCAGGGACTTGTACTCTTTGACAGGGGTCTCGAGGTCGAAAAGCGCACTTTTGGCGAGATTGTAAATAGCCATCGTGCTGTCTCTGGCCTGGAGATATCCGTTGGCAAGAATGTAGTGGAGAATACCTTTTTCATGGACGGAATATTTTCCGGAGGACAACAGGTCGCTGACAAGTCCGATTATATCTTCTCCGTCTCCGTTTTCCAGCTTGATTTCGGTCTCGACATATATTCTGGAGATGTCGTCTTGTCCGAGCAGGTTGAGCAGTTCTTCCCTGTACCGGTCTTTCTTTTCACGGTATCTTTCTCTCAGGATCTTGTCGTCGGAAGAGTATTCCAGACTTTTGTAAACAGTATTGTATATGTGATAGTACGTCGGTTTCCGGTCTGCAGACAATAGTTCGGGGTTCAGCTTCTCCATTATGTTGAACACTTCCGTATACATGCCGGAAAGGGCATACCTGTCTGCCAGGTCCAGGACTGCATCATGATATGTGGCGATATTCACGGTTTCTGCCAGTTCCAGTTTGGCCCTGGCATAGAATATCGCGGAATCAATGTCATATTGGTAATAGCATGAATAGAGACTGTCGAGGATTGCATATTTCGCGCAGTCGGAATCCGCGGAGCCAAGCCGTGATCTCATTCCGGCAATCCGGGTTTCCAGTTCCTTTTCTATTTCCTGTTTCCTGGAGACAGTGTTGTCCAGCTCTGCAAGGGCCTGTCTTATTTCGGGACTGTATTTGTTATTGCTGCAGGATAATAATACTGTTCCTGAAACTAAAATCGGGATTATATGATATATGATAAATCCTCTCATATCTCGTGGTCTGTGGTTGTGTTTCCAAAATTAAGAAAAAATCCGGATTGCTGACATTTGTTGTTTTCTTGTGATGCGGATGATACCCGGATTCCAAGTCGGGTCTGCATGGACTGCTGCTCGAGACAATCTTGCTTCCGGTGCTGCTCGTATGGTGATGTCGGAATAAAACCGAGGGGATAGAGTGGAGTGCCTTTCAGCACCGGGTCAAAAGCAGTCGGAAAGTTCCCTAAAACCTTCTGAAGTGGCTTCGCACCCGTTCAGTCCTGCCGAATCTTGTGCGTTTGTACGCCCTGACCCGGACAAGTCTGACAATCTCCGCCCTAATGGAGATTATGACGAGTCTGCAATATGTTCTCTTTTTCATGATAAGAATTATTTAGCCGTAAGAACAATTGGCTCCTCGCACAAGTACCTCCCCTCGGTAACTGACTAAAAAAGCAGACATCCATTTAGGGATAGATGCCTGCCTCATTTGCTAAAGTCATTCTTATCATGACTCTACAAAGGTAATATTAATTTTCTGAAAAGCAATGACAGAATCATAGAATGGCATAGAATTCCTGTTCGGTTATCTTATAGAAAATCAATGTTTCATCATAGCATGTGCAGGTAATAATTCCGCCCAATTTACTGAGAGCCGTTTTTCGCTAAAATCGGCCTTGCAGTGCGCTCTGTGAGGGGTATGGACATAAAAGAAAAGGACACCTCGAATGAAGTGTCCTGCTTGGTAGCGGGGGAAGGACTCGAACCTCCGGCCTCCGGGTTATGAGCCCGACGAGCTACCAACTGCTCTACCCCGCGAT
>CASGDV010000031.1 GCA_949300335.1 uncultured Bacteroidales bacterium
TAATTTTTGCGATACCTCCAAATTTGGCTTTTCTAGGGCAATTGGAGGTATTCTTTTTATCTTTAGCTAAGATACAAATTTTATATTACATTGGCAATCAATTCGTTATGAAATTCTAATCTTTTTACGATAGTCCCTAAAGTATGCGCATCAATAGCGTGCTGTCAGGGGCTGTTTCCTAAGAAGTCTGCAGTCAGGGAGGCTGTCAGCAACCCGTGGTCATAAACCCGCTCACAGACAGTCGTCATCAGGCACTTGCTCGCAGGCAGTCGCCGGCAGGAACCAGCTCTCATAAGCTGGCCGGCAGGCGGAGGAATTCAGTTTTCCGGTATCATTCAAACAGTAGTATATAATAAGACATGAAAGCGACCGTAAAGAAAGCATGATAGCAACTATAAAGCAAGAAAGAAGAGCCACTGTAGAGAAAGAAAGAAGAGTGATCGTAAAGTCTATGACTTAACGGTCACTCTTCTTTCTCATATGATTCCGATTCAGTCCTACTAGGCTCCAAAGTTATCGTAAAGGATATTCTCAGGAGCTACTCCGAGACTGTCGAGCAGATTCACTACAGATGAAGACATCATTGGAGGACCGCACATGAGGTAAAGGGCATCCTCCGGATTTTCGTGCTGCTTGAGATAGGTTTCATAAAGTACGTTATGAACAAATCCTGCTGTATATGCTACACCTGCTGCATCAGCTTCAGGATCCGGTCTGTCAAGTGCAAGATGGAACTTGAAGTTAGGGAATTCCTTTTCTATCTGATGGTAATCTTCAAGATAGAAAGCTTCCTTGAGGCTGCGTGCGCCATAGAAGAAGTTCACTTTTCTTGTAGTCTTCTCGGTCTTGAAAAGATGCATGATGTGGCTTCTCATCGGAGCCATTCCGGCACCACCGCCGATAAATATCAGTTCCTGGTCGGCCGGAAGATTGTCCGGAAGGAAGAATTCTCCGTAAGGACCTGAAATCATCACCTTGTCTCCCGGCTTCAATGAATATATGTATGAAGAACATATTCCCGGATTTACAGGAAGGAACTTTCTGGTCGCCCTGTCGATCGGAGGTGTGGCAATTCTCACGTTAAGTTTAATGATATCGCCTTCTGCCGGGTAGCAGGCCATTGAATATGCACGCAATGTAGGAGTAGGATTGACCATCTTTAGATCGAAAACTCCCATTTTCTCCCAATCTTCGCGATACTGTTCGTCTACATCGATATTCTTGTAATCTACTGTAACAGCAGGTACGTCAACCTGGATATAACCGCCGGAACGGAAATTGAGATGCTCGCCTTCAGGAAGTTTTACGACAAACTCCTTGATGAAAGTAGCGACGTTATGATTGGATACCACCTCACATTCCCATTTCTTGACGCTGAGAGCGGAGTCAGGAACAACTATCTTCATGTTTTCCTTCACTTTTACCTGGCATCCGAGCCTCCAGTGGTCCATTATCTGCTTTCTGTTGAAGAAGCCGACCTCTGTAGGAAGGATTGTTCCGCCTCCTTCAATTACACGGCACTTGCACTGTCCGCAGTTTCCTTTTCCTCCGCATGCTGAAGGAAGGAATATCTTCTGCTCAGCCAGTGTATTAAGAAGGTTTGACCCTGGAGTGACCTCAACTTCCTTCTTGCCGTCATTTATGCTTATGGTAACCTTTCCGGATGGAGTAAGCTTTATCTTGACGATAAGAAGAGAAACTACCAGGATTATGGTGATCACGACTATCGCAATCACGGAAATTATAAGTGTCATTACTAATGTATTCATTTTCTTTCGCCTCCTCTCTTATAGTTGAATTCCCATGAAAGTCATGAATGCTATACCCATAAGACCTACTGTTATGAATGTTATTCCAAGTCCTTTCAATGGAGCTGGCACATGCGAGTATGCCATTTTCTCCCTAATTGCGGCCAAAGCCACGATAGCCAGGAACCAGCCGATACCTGAACCGAGTGCGAAAACCGTAGCTTCACCGACATTCGCGTAGCCTCTCTCCTGCATGAAAAGGGAACCTCCGAGAATCGCACAGTTTACAGCGATTAGCGGGAGGAATATTCCCAGCGAAGAATAGAGGGCCGGAGCGAACTTCTCGACAAACATCTCTACAATCTGCACAATCGCCGCAATGACTGCGATGAATACAATGAAACTCAAGAAGCTGAGGTCAATCCCTGCATATTCGTCACCAAGCCATACAAGAGCACCAGGCTGAAGTATATACTTGTTGAGGAGATAGTTTATCGGGAGTGTGACCAGAAGTACAAAGATAACAGCAACACCCAAACCTGAAGCTGTCTTCACATTTTTTGATACTGCCAGATATGAGCACATGCCCAGGAAAAAGGCAAATATCATGTTGTCAACGAAAATTGACTTTACGAACAAGCTTAAATATTCCATTTTGATTCGAGTTTGATGTTATTTTTCCTGTAAATCTTTCTGAATGCTCCTCTGAATCCATATGATGCATCCGAGAAGGATGAGCGCCATAGGCGGAAGAATCATCAGACCGTTGTTCATATAACCTGCATCATAGAAAGACTGCGGTATGATTCTGAAACCGAGCAGCGTGCCGGAACCGAGAATTTCCCTGAAAAAAGCAAGCACAACCAGAATAAGACCGTAGCCGGCGCCGTTTGCCAGACCGTCCAGCAATGACGGAATTGGCTTGTTTCCAAGAGCATAAGCCTCGATTCGGCCCATAACGATACAATTCGTGATGATAAGACCGATATATACGGACAAAGTTTTGCTGATGCTGTAGGCATATGCCTTCAATATCTGATCGACAAGAATAACCATCAGAGCGACTACGACAAGCTGCACGATGATACGTATTCTGTTAGGAATGGAATTTCTTATCAAAGAAACGACAAAACTTGACAGGCCGGTAACAATTATGACCGACAAAGCCATTACAAGAGCGCCTTTCAACTGTACCGTCACTGCAAGCGAAGAGCAGATTCCGAGTACAAGGACCGAAATAGGATTTCCCTTGAAAATAGGCTGCAATAAAACCTCTTTTAAATTAACATCTTTCATATACTACTCCTCCTCTGTTTCTGACTGTTCGACAGACATGAACTGTACAGGCTCGCCAGCACTCTGAGCGGCAGAAACAGCCGTCTTTGCAAAATAAGGCTTATAAAGCGAAAGCCATGTACGTATGGTTTTTTCCAGAGCGCGAGACGTTATTGTACCGCCGCTTATGGCATCAACACCATTGGCATCATCATCCCTGGCACCACCCTTCACGACAGAAATGGAAACCATTTCCGAACCGTCATAAATCTGTTTGCCATGGAACTGACTGTAGAATTTAGGTTGTGAGATTTCGGCACCGAGACCCGGAGTCTCGCTCTTATGATCGAACACGGCGCCCTCTACGGTATTCATATCCTCATCGAATGCGAGGTATCCCCAGATAGGCCCCCAAAGACCGGCACCGTAACATGGAACGACTCTGATTTTCCTGCCGTCAACATTGAAGACATATACAGGAAGTCTCAACTTTGCCAGCAGTTCCTTCTGAGGATTTTCCATATCCATCTGTTTCATCAGGTCATACTGACTCTTCAGATCTACCTTGAATTCAATTTCCTCCCCCTTTGTTTTCATCGAATCCACCACTTCGCCGTCAGAATTGACAATCAGAGCGGAAACAATGTTTTTCTCATATTCCGAGATTGCATAAGCATTGCCTTCGGAAGCAGCTTTTTCAGCATCATAAAGATTGGCTGCCGTAAGAATCTTGCTTATGGTCTCAACCTTCACGTTGTTGTCCTGCATCGGTTTGAGAGAAATCGCCGCAATAGAAAGAATCGCTGCAACCAATACAACAAGTACTGTTGAATATATTATCGTATATGTATTACCATTCGTATTCATATCTCCCTATCATTTAAGCTGTTTTAACTCTCTTCATTCTCCTGTTGATCGAAGCCTCCACAACATAGTGGTCAATCAGCGGAGCAAAGGTATTCATAAGCAGAATCGCAAGCATCATTCCCTCCATGTATCCCGGATTGAATAGCCTTACCGTAACAGTAAGGGCACCTATGAAAAAGCCGTAGATGAACTTGCCTGTTTCGGTCTGAGCCGAAGTAACCGGATCGGTTGCCATAAACACTGTTCCGAAAGCGAAACCTCCGAGGACAAGATGATAATATGCAGGCAACTGGAGATAAGGGGTGGCATCGGTAGCCAAAGCATTAGCCAGGAATCCAACGGCAAGAGCTCCCACTACGGATGAGACCATAATTTTCCAGCTTGCAACGCCTGTCCAGATAAGAATGACGGCGCCGATAAGTATCGCTATTACGGAAGTTTCTCCGACTGCACCACCCACATTTCCGACAAACAGGTCCATGAAAGAAATGTTGGCCGCATTGAGACTCTGTATTCCTTCACCTGCATGTACAAGCGGAGTTGCGCCGGAAAAACCGTCAACCAGTCCGTTGCCGGAAGCATAGGCTGTCCCTTCATTCAGGAAACGGGTAAGACCTCCTGTCCATACCGTATCTCCGGACATCTTGCTAGGATAAGAGAAGAACAGGAATGCACGGCAGAGCAATGCCGGATTCCAGATATTCATACCTGTACCTCCGAACACTTCCTTTCCTATTATTACGGCGAATGCTACAGCTATAGCAAGCATCCACAAAGGAACGTCTATAGGAACGATCAAAGGAATCAGCATACCGGAAACCAGATATCCTTCATTGACCTGATGTCCTCTCATTTGTGCGGATGCGAACTCTATTCCCAGACCTACTATGTATGAAACAAGGTACAAAGGCACGATTTTCACGATACCGTACCATACCATCTGCCAGAAACCCCATCCGAGTCCGAAAGCAAGATTATGCTGATATCCCGTATTCCATATGCCGAACAGGAGACATGGCACCAGGGCGATTACGACCATGATCATCACCCTCTTCAAGTCCACGGCATCCTTCACATGAGTTCCCTTGCGGGTCACCGTTCCGGGAACAAAAAGGAAAGATTCAAACGCCTCAAAAGTAGAATGCAGGAAACTCAATTTACCGCCTTCGCTGAAGGTCGGCTTCATTTTTTCTATTATCTTATTCAAACTGTTCATACCTTTGATCATTAAGCCATTTCTTTCAACATTAAATCAATACCGTCGGACAGAATCGACTGTATGCCGATTTTCGAAGGACAGACGTATTCACACAGGGCAAGATCCTCTTCGATAACTTCATATATACCGAATTTCTCCATTTTGTCGATATCTCCGGCAATACAGGCCTTGATAAGATATACCGGAAATATATCCATTGGAAGAACTTTCGAATATACATCGGAAAGAACGAATGCCCTCGGCTCTCCGTGCGTATTGGTATCCATAGCATATTTCTTTCCCGGAGTGAGCCATGAGAAATAAGTTCTTGAAAAACTGAACTGTTTTGTTCTGAAAGGTTTAGCCCATCCAAGAAGTTCCGGTTCCGTACCTTCCTTGATAAGCGTTATCTGATTGTCATAAAAGCCGAGGAAACCTTCTTCCCCAACATTTGTCCCGGTAAGGACATCGCCGCTGATGAATCTCACATCCTTAGATGAATTGTCATAGAAATCGGAAATGCTCTTCATCTGCATTCCGGCAACAGCGGTCACATACTCCGGATTGACTGCGCGTGGACCTGTCACAGCGACTTTCCTTGAAAGGTCATAATGTCCCGTATTGAAAAGTTTTCCGATTGCTGCCAGCATCATCAGAGATATAGTCCATACGGTATCGCCTTTTCTGACCGGAGATATATGGCTGATCTGAACGCCTACGTTTCCGGCAGGATGTTTTCCAGTAAAGACGTGTGAAACAATATTTTCCAGTTTATGGAATGGAGTACCGGAATAATTGTCCCCGTTGAAGGACATATGTACTGAACCGTTGGTCAGTTTCGATACTGCATTGATACCGGTCTGGATATTCTCATATTCTTCCCTCAATGCATAATCCAGATCGGCTGCAAGAGGAGCCGTAGAAAATGCGGATACGAATATTGCCTTAGGCTTTACCTGCGGATTCGCAAGAATGCCATACGGCCTCTGGATGAAAGCCGGCCAAAGTCCGCTTTTCAAAAGGAGCGCCTTGATTTCATCAGCAGAAAGTCCATTAACCTTCCTTGCTCCGAAATCCACGAATTCCTGTTTTTCATCAGCTTTGATACGAACTTCAAGCAACTTTCTTTTCTCGCCCCTGACTATTTCCGTCACTGTTCCGCTCACCGGAGATGTAAACAGAACGTCAGTGGACACCTTGTCTGCCAGAACTGGAGAACCGGCCAGGACCTTGTCGCCTTCCCTTACGAGCAGACGAGGAAGCAATCCTCTGAAATCCGTAGGTTTCACGGCAACGATATCCGGTTTGATCGTCGTTCTGGTTTTTGGAGCTGCAGCACCCTCTATGGGAATGTTGAGTCCTTGTTTCAAATCAATGTTGTTTGACATTATAAAACCGTTTTTTGAGTATTTTCAGAAAATCGCCGCGAAGATAGTGATTTTTTTCGTAATTTCGTGCCCATTATGGAAAACAATGTTCTAACAATTTTAGACGGTCTGAATAAAGAACAGAAACTTGCAGTGACGTCGACGGAGGGACCGGTACTGATAGTTGCCGGAGCGGGTTCGGGAAAAACAAGGGTTTTAACCAGCAGGATTGCATACATTCTTGACAAGGGGTGTCCCCCGGAGAAAATAATGGCACTTACCTTTACAAAAAAAGCTGCCAGCGAGATGAAGGAAAGAATAGCGGGAATGGTTGGCAGGGAAAAAGCCAGAAAGCTGTACATGGGTACGTTCCACTCCATATTCATACGCTTCCTCAGAGAATATGCATCCAGAATCGGTTATCCTGATTCCTTTACCATATATGATACCGGAGATTCAATCAGCGCAATCAAGACTTGTCTCAAAGAACTCGGTCTCGATGAGAAGGTTTACAAGCCCAAGGATGTTCTGGGACGGATTTCCATGGCGAAAAACAATCTTGTGACTCCTTCAGCATATTCGCGCAACCAGCAGGCCCTGCAGAATGACGCAGCAGCCAAGAAGCCGAGAATATGTGATATATATATGAAATACTCGGAAAAATGCAGGCAATCGGGGGTAATGGATTACGATGACATCCTTCTGAACATGAACATCCTTCTGCGCGACAATCCGGATGTTCTGGAAGAACTTTCATCCAGATTCGGTTATATCATGGTTGACGAGTACCAGGACACCAATTTCTCGCAGTATCTTATTCTCAAGAAACTAAGTGCCTGCCACAGGAACATATGTGTGGTAGGAGATGATTCCCAATCCATATATGCATTCAGAGGAGCCAAAATCGAGAACATTCTGAATTTCAAGAAGGATTATCCAGACAACAGGACTTTCAGGCTGGAGCAGAACTACCGCTCTACCAAAACTATTGTCAATGCAGCGAATTCGGTAATTGCCAGGAATTCGGCAAGAATACCAAAAAACTGTTTCTCGGAAGGGGAAGATGGAGAAAAAATCAGGCTCATTCAGGCATATACCGCCGACGAAGAAGCGATGCTCATTGCGTCATCAATTGTTTCCAGAATCCAGACTGACAAGGCACAATATGCTGATTTTGCTATCCTCTACAGGACAAATTCACAATCAAGGGCGCTCGAGGAAGCATTGAGGAGACGGAATCTGCCATATATGATTTATTCGGGCAATTCATTTTACGAAAGAGCCGAAGTCAAGGATATGATGGCTTACATGAAGCTTGCAGTAAATCTGAATGACGACGAATCATTCAAGAGAATAGTAAACAAGCCTGCCAGAGGAATCGGTGATACTACTGTAAGTGCATTGACTGCCGCCGCGCATGAAAACGGCATGTCCCTTTTCCGGGCGGTTTATGCCGACAATCTTGAAACATACGGTCTTAAGAATGCAGCCGTCCAGAAATTACGTGCTTTCTGCGATACCATAGGAAAGATTTCCGTCCGAACCGCAAAGGAAGATGCTCATTCTGTTGCGATGTCCCTGGCTCTTGATTCAGGACTTCTCATGTTCTATAAATCCGACACATCAATTGAAGGACAGTCCAGAACTGCAAACATTGAGGAACTGCTGAACAACATCTGCAATTTCAGGGACGAAAGGAAAAACGAATTTGCGGAAGAAATGCTGGCTGACGGAACACTCGAAGACGGAACCGAAATTTCGGAATCGGACCTGCCTGCCGTGACACTGAGCGACTATCTGGAAAATGTTTCCCTGCTAAGCGCGGTTGATGTCGATGACGAAGAATCCGGCAACAAAATAACCCTTATGACCGTACATTCATCCAAGGGTTTGGAATTTCCTTATGTATTCATAGCAGGTCTTGAAGAGAATCTGTTCCCTTCCGGAGGATCGATGGCATCGGAACATGAGATAGAGGAGGAAAGAAGGCTGTTTTACGTTGCAGTTACAAGGGCAATGAAAGCAGTTACGCTCACGTTTTCATCGACCAGGATGAGAAACGGCAAGCACGAATCAAACTCGCCGAGCAGGTTTGTGAGGGAAATAGACAGGCAGTATATAGCAAATCCTCTGCCTTCACCTGTCATTCAAAAGGCCGAAAGGAATTTCACGACCGGGAACTCCTATGGTTACAGTGAGCCGGTAAATAAATCGTATACGGAGAAAACCAGCTATGGAGGAACACGGAAAAATATCATTCCGTTAAAACCTGTTCCACATGCAATGCAGAAAACGTCACCGGCCGCCGAAAGAAAGAATACCGGTGATTTCGAACCGACACCAGTCATGCAACTCAAAGCAGGACAAAGAATTGAGCATAGCAGATTCGGTTTCGGTACGATATTGGAGATAAGCGGTTCCGTTGTCGATTTGAAAGCAAAAATTGAGTTCGATAATTTCGGAGAGAAACTTTTACTTTTGAAATATGCAAAAATAAGAGTGATACCTATTGCAGATTAAAAAAATATTACTACCTTCGCGTTGAAGTTTTTCATAGTTTAAGTTTAGGTTAAGTAGCGGGGCGATCATCCTTAATGAATGATTGCCTCGTTTTTTTTTTGAATTTCATATTCAATGGTAATGGGTAATGTGGACAAAATTTTGATGAAACGCGGTCATTTTCAGCACAGGGACGGTATTTATTTCCGGTGCATGGTATTTTAGAGGCGGGATGAAGCATTTCTTCAGCACCTCTCTCCGCTCACGGATATCCATTGACGATATAAATGCATTTGTCCCGGCGAGACACGGTATTTTTGTAAGCCCTGCCACAGGCCCGGTCATTCTTCAACCCACGCGCACCTCGATTTTCAGCAAACTATTGATAATTAAATATTTATGGAAAATAAAGATGCGCGTGGGTTGAAAATTCATGCTTGATATTCCTGTTACCTGAGCCTGAACCGGAATACCGTAAGTGAACGCGGAGCGCATACCACCATCCCGCCGGTATCGGAAAGTCCGATTGCAGACTCTCTCGCAGATATCTTTTCAGGTTCCTCAAAAGAATTTTCATCGGAAAATGACGATGAAGACAATTCTATTTTCTTTCCTTCACCATGGATTTTACCGCCTTTTATACATAATTCCGACTTCCACGGTTCCTCGCAGCCATTGACCATCTTCACAACGAGTTCATCGGATTCTTCATCTATACCGGCAACGACATAATGCTTCCTTATTCTGTCATACGTGTAAGTATATTTGAGTTGCCCGTCCATATAACATTTCCATACATTGCCCTTAATTTCCACCCTGACATCATACCAGTGGCCTGCCGATACAGGTTCCTGGTTCCGGTAATCGAACAATGATACGGAACCATTGTCTCCGATTTCCCTGAAAATTACCGACTCGTTCGAATGACTTCCCATGTCCGCCATAAAATAATGTCCTTCATCCTCAAGTCCGAAAACAATCCGGAAACCTTCATTACCTCTTATTCTCTTAGCCTTCATGCTTATTGTACAATCTCCGAATTCCATATCCTTGAGGTAAATCAATGCATCTCCCCTGACAGATTCCTGATTCAATATTCCGTTTTCCGATTTCCAGTTTCCACGTACAGTCTTCCATGAATCCATATCAGACCAGTCCGTCGAATAAATCGTCCTGCCTTTCGATTCGACCTTGAAATCCTTGAAAGCGGCAACTGTATTTCCGGTACTCAAGCCTATGAATCCCTTTGGACAAACAGGCTCACGCAGGACTTCATTTTTTATGGAAGCCTTGACATTATAATCCGGACGGTTTTCAGAAAAAGTCTTCACCACATGGTAATTGCTTCTTCCGTAACTTTTTTCTCCGTTTACTACAATCAGGTGGTTTGAATTGAAATGCGAATTCGAAATCAGAGGTGCATATGAAAGGAGCTTTACTTTATCGGAATTCTTCTCGGCTCCTGCCAGAAATGCAGCTTCCGCCAATGAAGAAAACATATCCGAACGTCCTACGGCGGCATACTCTCCGACATATACGTCGTAAGGAACCTTTCTAGACAATTTGTCATAAACATCGGCATTCCTGTAGAACCATTCGGCAGTTTCATAATAATGAGGATCAATCATTTCGACTTCTTCAAGCCTGTGTACATCCTTGCTGAACATGAGAGCCGTAATCAGAGTTATCTGAGGATATTTTTCCTTTATTGCCTTGTGGAACCTGTTGTAGTTTTCCGCATATCTGGAAAAGACATTTTCGTTTCCTATTTCCACATATTTCAACGGGAATGGTGCCGGATGTCCGTTTGCCGCCCTTTTGGCCCCCCATTCCGTATCGGTTCCGCCTATAGCATATTCTATCGCATCCAGGGCATCCTGTATCAATGGTTCAAGCTCATCTCCCTGCACATAATCTCCGTTTCTGAACAGGCATGACATACCGGCATTGCACACGAACATTCCGTCAGCCCCGATATCCTCGCAAAACTGCAGGAACTCATGGTAGCCGAAGCCGTATGTGCTTCGATATCCCCACAGATTATATTCTCCTCTTCGCGTGACCGGCTCCCCTATCGTCTCTTTCCATTTCACACGGTTCTCCAAGGTAAGTCCTTCCACTATACATCCTCCCGGCCAACGTACAAATGCAGGATGCATATCTGCTATCAGTCCGGCAACATCTTTCCTCAAGCCGTTTTTTCTGCCCATGAAGGTATCTTCCGGGAACAGAGAAACAAAATCGACCCATACTCTGCCTCTGGAAGGGAAGCGAAGCGACAAACAGCAATTCCCGTCACTGAAGTCAGGACAGAAAGACACCTTGTAGCAATGCCATTCGCCATCCCGTATCAGCTCAACTTCCGAATAGCTCTTTCTGCCGTCTGAAGATACGATCGAAGGCCTGCACCACGGCGTTCCCTCCGATCTTACATAAAATTCAAGATTGTATGTTTTTCCGGCCTCCACCGACATGCCCCAGTATCCATGATTGACAATGTTTATATCTCTGAAAGCCGAATTCAGGTCAACCGCAAGCGAATGAGGTGTTGCGGAATTCAACGGATATTCATCGGTTATGTAATATGACGCCGCGGAACCGTCATCATATTCTACATTCCATCCGGTCATATACAAATCCGGACTCCATCTGACCCTGAATTTATTGATAGAATCATTTGAATAGCAGTATTTGTGTTCTGCGGCAGCAAATCCTTCATCGTCCAGAGTGCATCCGGATGGAATGACGCCGTCTTCAAATCCTCTGTTTCTTATCATTTCGGCATAAAGTCCGCCGTCGCCCGAGCCTGTGATTTCCTCGAAAAACACTCCATACATCGAAGAAGGCACATCCGCACCTTTCTTCGACAGGTCAATGTGCACTTCGCTTTCCTGAGCCGAAGCTATGCTGCACATGAACAACAACATAATCAAACTGAAAAGTCTTTCCATACTGTTCTCCTATATTATTCAATATTATCAAGTCTGAAAAAAGAAAATGAGGCATGGTTTTCCGCACAGCCTGAACATATAAGTCCAGGACGCTGCATTCTGTCCCATCTGATCATATATGACACATCATCGGACGGTATATCCAGAACTTCGGAATCGCTTCCGTCCGGCATCCGGCCATATTCCAGCACTATGTCTTTCCCGGCTGAAACGGTTATTTTCAGGAAGGCGCCGCCTGTCCACGGCTGTTCATGAAGCATTGTAGTTTTACCGCCTCTGGTCTGTCTGACAACCAAATTGTCCCCTTCAGTACCGAATGCGATATTATTTGATTTGTCTCCGTAGAGTACAAGCCCCTTAAGGGCCGCTTCTGTATTCGTGACATATGTTTCGAATGAATAGGATGCAGATTGCGGACGTACGCAAAGAACCGTACCGCTATTTCCGGCTTCGGAATTTCCGGAAAGTACAAGATTGCCTTTCTCCGTCCGGAATTCAGGCGATGGCAGATGACAATCCCATGACCAGTCCGGTTTCAGGGACCTGCCATTGAACTCATCTGCAAAACCTGTTTCCACCTTCTGTCTTGAGCCCTTGAACGGTACCGGAATCACCTTTTCAGCCACATTACCGGTTTTGAACCTGAACCATCCGTCACCCGTTCCGACGAGTTCATGAAGAACAGGCTGCCGGCCGACAAAAAAACCGGCCCCTTTGAGATAGGCATGGCAAAGATAGAACATCCTTCCGTTCCGGGATTTCACAATGGTGCCATGTCCGCAGGACATAAATTCACCGTCACCCCCTGAAAGGACCGGATTGCCAGGACATTTTTCATACGGACCGGAAAAATTTTTCGACCTTGCCAGTCTTACCTCGTAATCGCTTCCGGGACCGCAGCAGCCGCGTGCAGCATAAATTATATAATAATATTCTCCCGACTTGAAATGGCACTGTCCTTCCATGCCGATGCGTTCATCATCCACAAGCATGGTAAAAGGTTCTCCTTCCAGAGTCATCCCGTCATCGGAAAGCCTCGACCCCAATATTTCAATCGGGCGGTTGTCCAGCCCGTATGCCTTCCAGCTTATATAGAGCTGGCCGCCATCATCAAAGACAAATGCATCTATAGCTTCGGAACCGTATTCTATCACGGGTCCCATATCCACAAAACCTCCTTCCGGAGAATCCGAAACCGCCATACCTATACAGGATATCCCGTCGGACTTCTTTCTGGCCGTATAATAACAGTACACTTTACCGTCCCGTACAAATAGTTCAGGTGCCCAAAAGGAACCTGATGCCCATTCCGGCTGTTTTTCAAAAACATGTCCTACCTGTTTCCAGTTCACAAGATCATCAGATTTGAATATGGGATAGAAAGGAGCCCATTCAGATGAAGTTCCCGCAGCATAATAGTTCCTCCCGATACGTATCACCGTAGGATCCGGTACATCACCCCGGATCACAGGATTGCTGTAAATATCTTCACCGGAAGCAGATACAGGGAAATACACAAGGAAGGCTGCCGTCAACATAAGTGACAAGTATTTAATATTCAGCATAGTATAAATTATTTAATTTTATCGAAAATATAAATCCGGAACGGTTTTCCGGAACAAAATACAAAAAAAAATGAAGCGGCCCAAAAGTTATGAAAAATTTGGACCACTCCATTAACAGCACTTCCCAAAAACAAGTTAATAAATCACCATTTTACAACGACCGTGACGCCGCTTCTCGCGGGAACGGCTACATATGCTCCGACTGGCTGCGGCTCTGATATTATCTGCTTCAGTACATACATTGAAGACGGTTTCCTGCCTTTCCATGCAATGCTTATCTCCTCATCTTTGTCAGACATCGATATAAATCGGATCAAAGATTCCTTTCCCTCCTTGATTGTCCTGTAGTTTGAAAGATATACACCTTCACCCCCCTTTATTATGAATGATCCGGGCACATTGCCGTCTTCAGCAAATTGTTCAGAGACCTGTACTGGCACAAGAGGCCTGTAGGGCTCCATTCCTACCCTGTTTGACTCAGCTTTATCAAATACTCCGATATAAGGACGGACTGTGTATCTAAAAGGAATTTTTCCCTCCTGATATAAAGGAAAGTTCGTATACCAGTGATTATTCAAAGCCCATGAATAGAGAGTGGAACTTTGAGGAAGGGAATAAAGCCATTGAGGAGAATCAAGGGCTGCATCGAGGATATTCGCAGTAATATCACCGCTCTCGAACGTAGAAGAATTGACTGGGCACCATGTAACGCCTTTCTCACCATTGGTAACATCAATCCATCTCTGTGCTGCAATCCAATTCTTGTTTCCGGCCGCGAATTGGTCTTTTCCCAGTTCCATTACACCCCAAGGAATATTTACCATGGTTTTACCTCCGGGAACATTGAAACTGAAACCGAAATGAACCCCTTCCTTTTCCGTTATGGCAATCTTGTCTATCTCATTACAGAATTCAACAATATCAGACCCGGCGGTAAGAATTATTTCCCTTTTCAAAGAACGTGCACCTTCAGCCTCGGAAACTGCAAGAATGGAATAAACTACCGGTCCTGACTCCTTGAACGTCACAGTTGTTTTTCCCTGCGTATATGCATATCCGGACGAATTGTTTCCCTTAAGATACCTGTAGCTGTTGAAACCTGCAACCGATGTCCTGTCGACAAACTCCTGTCCGCCATATAAAAGACTCACGACATCTCCTGTAAGATTATCGACCTCGACTCTGACGATACCATTGTCAAGGATAAAGTTTCCATTCGCAGCAGTATTCATGACTTTATAAGACTGAGGCTGTTCTCCGCATTCTCTGACAAGTCGGTAGGTTTTCTGGCCTACAGCCGGAACATTCTCAGCCACGAAAACCAGCTGTCCTGTTGTCAGCTTCTGAGAAGATATGACCTCTCCTGTAACAAAATCCTGCACTCCATTATAAGAGGCTGACAATTCCTTATCCAAAGTCACGAGTGATGATCTTTCCCATGAATTTGTGTTGAATACCGATATTATTCCGGAATCGTCATCTGCTATGGAAGCGAACGCCATATCCATGGACTGCTTCGTAAGATTTGAAACGACATCAAAATAACCGAACTTCGTCCTGAGGATATCATTGCTTATAGGTTGTTTATCCGGTTCCCTATAAGCCCACGTGTGCTCAGTACTTAGCAGAACATGTCTCCATGCTTCTCTTGTCACACTATCCGGAGCAGATTCTCCGGGATGCAGCATAGACCACAGAATTTCGGATTGTACAAGTCTTTCCTTATCCTCCCTGCTTCTTCCTGTCTGGGTGGCAGCCGAACCAAGTCCGTCCGTCCAGTATTCTGTATAATCTCCTGAAATTTCCGGTATCTTATCTGCATAGCGGGAAGTATATGCCTCGGCCATTTCAGTTGCCGTACAGATTTTCAGATGCGGGAATGCAAATTCTTCATTCCAGCTTTTGACAGCATCCGGCAAGTCTGCATCTATGGGCTGGTTGTCAGCCATGCACCATGTCATCGGGAATATGTCATAAATATATTCCGGGGAATTTTCGAGTTTAGTAAGGTACTCGTCAAGATATTCATCTATGAAATTCTCCCTCGGATTGTCCGTTTTGACAACCCTGAGCATCTTGGATCTGTCAGTCAGTCCTGTAACCAGATACCAGTAGTCAAATCCCTTGTATAAATAACCCGGATTGTATGATGCTGTCTGGAGAAAGAACACCTTTGACTTTCCGTCCGGCCCTGTCCACCAATACGGTTTGAAGCACATGTCATCGGAATTTCCGATTCTGCCGACTCCATTGTAATATGAAATACAGTTTTTTATACCCAGCTGGTTGGCGGCTGCAACAACTCCCCATGACATCCCCGGCACATCCACCTGCACCATAGTCTCGACCTTCCGTCCCGTAACAGGTTCCATTTCCTTTGCAAAACGGAAGAGTTCGAGAAGTTCCTCATCACTGGCGGCAGAAGTATTTGTGCTGATATAACCGGCATCAAGGACAATTCTCCCCTCTCTCATAGCAGAAAGCAGTCTCTCACGCTGTTGAGAGTCCGCGCTGTTCAGATATCTCTCGACCGGCCATGTAACTTCAGGGTTCCATCTGAAGCGCGCGTCTTCAGGATAACCGGCAGTTTTTTCCGAAAGCTCCATGGCCACATCAAGATTTGTCTTATGGATATACTCAACATCTTCCTGTGTATTGGTATATCCTATATCCACATGAGAATGAGGATATATATATACAGTCCAGTGGCGCATTTTCGGGATTACGGATTCGGTATACATCTTAAGCCCCGCACCATAAAGCCCAACTATTATCGTATCATTGGAGGCGACTCCAATACCTTCTGGAAGGAGGACCGGTATTGAATCCGGACGGTCCGTTACGAACGGTATGAGTTCAGAGCCATGGACTGAACGGATTTCAATTTTTCCCTTAGACAACTTGCGGTTTCCTTTATAGGACACATAAATTTCCCTGCCGGGAGTACCATCGGGGCGATATTTATATCTGTTGTAACTATGGACATCAATATAATCACCCTCCGGTGCTGCAGCCATGGATAATATGGTCAAGGTTGCGGCAAGGGAACTCAAAAAAATTTTCCCAAACATAATGACATTTAGTTATTAGTCTAATTTAACCATCTATATTTCAGCCTTTTCTATGAAAAGTCTGCCAGTGCCCTATAGAATGAATCGATATTCTCGAATGGCAATTCAGGAGGAGTATCACAGCCAGTTGAGAGGACAAAATTAGGATATGCGGCCGTTCTGTTCAGAAGCTCCGCTGTTTTCGCATATACAACGTCCGCCGTTGATGTCTTCATGACCGACACCGGATCTATATTGCCCAGCACAAGCGAATCCGAAGGACATTTGTCCAGTGCATCGACCATATCTATCGCGTTGCCGAAATGATATCCCATAGCACCAGTTTCCACCATTGCTTCCGTACATTGTCCGGTATTTCCGCAATTATGGAGAATGACGGCAAAGTATTCATCCTGAACCTTTTCTACAATCTGTCTGACAAAAACCGATGAAAATTCGGAGCAGGCTTCATTTGACAAAAGACCGGCCGCCGGTTCCGCCATAAGGACTCCGTTTGCCCCTGCTTCCTTAAGAGCAAGGCAATATGAAGTAATGAATTCCGTACACTTTGACAGAAGAATCTTCATCGTTTCAGGTTCAATATAGATTCCCATCATGATTTCAGACATGTCATACAATCTTCCGGCAAGGGAATAAGGTCCGATACATCCTGCAAAAACAGGTCTGTCAGCTTTTTCAGAAATAATACGGCAGGCTTTAAGATACTCGGGAACCCTTCCTGCATCCAAAGATGGTATTTTCAAGGCTTCAATTGAATTTCTGTCTGCAACAAGCCGGCCGGTCACGCTGGGTACCTCATGATCGGCAAACGATATTTCAGCACCGAACGCTTCGGCCTCGACAGTCAGATCCATTATGACACTCGTCGCTGCAGACGGATATCTGGCAGCCAGAGCTTCAACAGCCCTGGCATGCACATCACCGTCAGTCACGGCATCCCGTACCGTCCTGCCTGTAATTTCAATCCCAGAATGAGTCATGATAGGTATTGCGATTCTTCTTCCTGAAGAAATAACGCCCCCTATCCATTTTCTTGTATTCAACTTCATCCGAATGATATTTTATATTCAGTTTATGCCCATAAGTTTCTTTGCCGCAACTACAGCTGCATTTGCATTGTCGGTATATGCATCGGCACCTATTTCCATCGCGAATTTCTCGTTCACAGGTGCTCCGCCTACCATTACTTTCACCTGATCGCGCAGACCGGCTTCCTTCAACGCGTCTATGACTGTCTTCATATAATTCATTGTAGTAGTAAGAAGGGCTGACATGCACAATATGTCGACTTTTTCGTTTTTGACTGTTTCAACGAACTTATCGGCAGTCACATTCACTCCGAGGTTGATTACCTCGAAACCGCATCCTTCGAACATGGAAGCCACAAGGTTCTTTCCGATGTCATGCAGGTCGCCGAAAACTGTGCCTATGCAAAGTTTGCCAATAGTTACTTTATTGTCTCCTCCGATAAGAGGTTTCAAAATGTCAAGGGCACCCTTCATGGCCCTTGCGCTCATAAGCAGGTTCGGAACATAAGCCTTGCCTGCCTCAAAACGGGCGCCTATCTCCTCCATCGCCTTGACCATATAGTCATTGATGATTGTCTGCGGAGCAACTGACTCGGCTATTGCCTGATTCGTTACGGATACTGCATCTTCAAGTTTGCCTGCAAGTATCGCATCATAAAGCTGGTTCAAATTCGTTTCCATGATCTGTTGTTGTTATTGTTGTTTGATTACTGGTTCTTTTCCCTTCTTCTTATTTCCTTGACAGCGTCTATCATGGCTGTATATCCTTCCACAGCCATATAATCCGGAATGGAATTTCCAGATCCCAGGCCATAACCCTTGGCCATGTTCCTGAACTGCGTTCCCTCACGGAGAACCTTCTCATAAACGACATCATAAGGATTCAGGATTATTTCATTCATATCGAAACCTCCGAACAGACCTATTCTGTCATTATATTTCTCTATCCATTCCGTGAATGGAGCAATCTGGTCTTCGTTGGAATGTTTTGCATCTATTCCGTTGGCGAGAATGTCATCCATTATGCCGAATATGTTTCCACAACTGTGGAGAAGAAATTTCTTCCCGTATGAATGCACGATGTCGATGACGCGCTTGTGCTGCGGAAGGATGTGCTGTCTTATCGTATCCGGTTCGAGCATTGTAGAAGTGCGGTATCCAAGGTCATCACCCATGCGGCAGAAGACAAAGAGATCGGCATAGTTGTCCAGCACCCAGCGCCACAAGACTTCATAAAGGTCTCCGATTTTAAGGAAGAGGTCCCTGAAAAGATCCGGATCGAGATACTGCATCATGCAGAGAGACTCGTATCCGACGAGGTCCTCAGCTGACTCGAAAATGCCATATCCGCATCCTCCGTATGCCTTCATACCTGCCGGCATCATTTTCCGCAGGGAATCCAAATGCGGTTTGTAGGCTTCCTTGAAAATACGCGGAATGTCATCCCACGGATATGCGTTGAAATCCTCCCTGGTCTGGATAGGTCCGAGACGTCCGCCGAGAATCGCACCATGGTCGGGATATATCTCACATATCTTTGCCTCATAGCTCATTGCATCATAAGTATTGTCTTTCCAGAAATTGCAGACAATACGGTAATGTTCGTCAAGATCCTTTCCTGTCTTTCCTGTAGAATCCACATCCTGACCGAGGAACTTGGCTATAAAAGGTTCATCAATGTTATGCTCATAAAGTGGCAGATAATCAGGTCTCTGATTATACAGGACTTTCAGAATATTGTTGTAGTCCGGCTGAAATTCTTGTTCTTTCATATCTTTTGAATTATTGCAATTGGTTTTGATATTTCTATAATTATTCATCCCATGAAATCTTCACGGTGACTCCGCTTTTAGCAGGAACAATTACTGATGAGAGTGAAACTTCTTCAAGGCTGCCGTCATCGAGTCCTTCCACAATGACATGGGAAGAAGACACTTTTCTGTTTCCGGTATCAAGACTTATGGTTTCATCCCTGTCTGAAAGTGAAATAAATCTCAAAATGCTTGCATGGCCGTTTTCAATTGTACGGTAATTCGACAGGTACACATTGCCGGCTCCGGAAAATGTGATTCCTCCGGGCACTTTTCCGGAAACAGCCTCAGGAGTCGTCTGGACTGCTATCAAAGGTCTGAACTGCTCCATTCCGAATCTGTTGGCAGAAACCTTGTCGAATCCGCCTTCATGAGGTCTGACCGCATATCTGAATGTAGCAGTTCCTTCCTGACTTAGAGGGAAATTGGTTATCCAATGGTTGTTCATCGCCCATGAATATATTATCGAACTCTCCGGCAAATGCCTTATCCACTGGGGAGAGAACTCCGCCAGGTCCATGATATTGGCCGTCATATCGCCGCTTTCAAAGCAGACTGCATTCAGGGGACACCATGTGACTCCTTTTTCATCATTGGATACATCCACCCATCTCTGGACGGCAATCCAGTTCTTGTTCCCGACTTCGAACTGCTCTTTCTCCAGTTCCATTGTACTCCAAGGGAGGTTAACCATAGTCTTTCCTCCGGGGACATTGAACCCGAAACCGAAATGGACAGCCTCCTTGTCTATAATGGCGATTTTGTCAACCGTATTTATAAAAGTTACCTCGGGAGAACCGGCTACAATCCGGACTTCCCTTGTCAAAGACTCCACACCCTTGGCATCGGACGTGACAAGAAGAGAATTAACGACAGGTCCGCATTCCTTTCTTATGACCTTTACATTGTAAGGCTTGTGTGCATATCCGGAAGTAAGGTCACGTTCCAGATATCTGTAGCTGTTGACGGCAGTCATGGCACTGCTGTCGACATACTCTTGTCCGGCATATATGAGGCTCACGACATCTCCGGTAAGCGGATCTACTTTCACCGATACGATTCCGTTCTCTATAATATAAGAATCGGAAGACGTTTTCGACATCCGTGAAGACTTGCGGCCCTTCTTTTCCGAAAGTGTATATACACGCTTTCCCAACGGCGGAACATTCTCGGCCACGAAAACAAGTTCTCCGGAAGACAGTTTCTGGCTTGTAACTTCTTCTCCGTTCTCATCAAGCACACTAGAATATTTCGCCGAAGTCTCCGCATCTACAGTAACAAGGGAAGTCTGGCCCCAGGAATTTGTATTATATACGGCCAGAATGCCTGAATCTTCAGACCGTATTCCTTCGAGCGTCATATCCATGACATCATCTGCAAGTTCTTCGGCCTTATCAAAATAACCGAATTTTACGCTCAGAATTTCACTGCATATAGGCTCCTGTTCCGGCTGCATATATGCCCATGTATGCTCCGTACTCAAAAGAATATGTCTCCATGCCTCCCTTGTAATATTTTCCGGAGCAGGTTTCCCAGGATGCAGCATGGACCACAGGATTTCAGACTGTACAAGTTTCTCTTTCACTTCGCGGCTCTTTCCGGAATGTTTTGCGCTGGACCCCAGACCATCCGTCCAGAATTCCGTAAAATCCCCCGTCATCTGAGGAATCCTGTCCCCGTATTTGTCTGCATAGGCCTCCATCATTTCCGTTCCGGTACATATACGGAGATGGGGATATGCGTATTCCTCATTCCAGCTTTTTACTGCATCCGGAAGATCTGCATCTATCGGTGTATTGTCAGCCATGCACCATGTCATGGGAAATATGTCATAAATATAATCCTTGTCCTCTTCCAGCATCGGAAGTTTGTCTGCCAGATAGGAATCAATGAAGTTTTCCCGCGGATTGTCTGTTTTCACGACTCTGAGCAACTTGCTCCGGTCAGTCTGGCCGGCAAGCTGAGGCCAGAAATATTTTCCCTTCACTAAGGCACCGGGATTATAGGACCCCGGCTGAAGGAATAGCACCTTCGACTTGCCGTCTGGACCTATCCACCAGAATGGTTTGAAGTTTAGTTCATAAGCATTTCCTATCCTGCCATAGCCGTTGAACAAGGACAGACAATATTTTATTCCGAGTTGTTCCGCAACCGGTACAATACCCCACGACATGCCGGGAATATCGACCTGCACCATGGTTTCTATACCGGTGCCGGTCAGTTCCTTCATTTCCTGTCTGTAACGGAACAGTTCCAGAAGTTCCTCGTCGCTTGCGGCCGAAGTATTCGTATTCAGATAACCTGCATCCAGAACAATCTGGCCGTTCCTTATTGCGTCAAGCAGTTTTTCCCTTTTATCCTCCGGAGCCGAAGCAAGATACCTTTCCACCGGCCACAAGACTTCCGGATTCCATCTGAACCTGGCATCCTCAGGATAGGATGCGGTTTTCTCCGCCAGTTCCATTGCCACATCCAGATTTCTCTTGTGAATGAATTCAACATTTTCCTGAGTATTCGTATATCCTATATCCACATGCGAATGTGGATAGATATATACAGTCCAGTGCCTCATCTTCGGAATCACTGCACTTGCGTACATTTTCTTTCCGGAAGCAGACAGGCCGATTACCACGGTATCTGTCTTCGACACGCCTATATTCCCGGGAAGCAACACCGGTATGGAATCAGGACGCTCGGTCTTGAAACGGACAGTTTCGACAGCCCCGGATGACCTGATTTCAATCTCGCCTTCAGTAATATTGTCCGTTCCCTTATAGGACACGAATATTTCACGTCCGGCTTTCCCGTCATCACGATACTTGTAA
The DNA here is from genome assembly GCA_949300335.1 of uncultured Bacteroidales bacterium. GTDB lineage: Bacteria > Bacteroidota > Bacteroidia > Bacteroidales > UBA932 > Cryptobacteroides. Next base: position 22,206 of record CASGDV010000031.1, read on the forward strand.
TGATTATACGAATGTACTGTAATGTATTCCCCCTCATCCGCTCCGGCAAATGAAGGACTTGCGGCAAGAAGCATGAATGCTGCCGGCAAATAGAAACAAACACTTTTCATTTTCATTACCTTAGCCTATCTGCATCTATGTTTATCGGATACACTCCGAACTCATGTACCGTATCCACAAGGCATTTGAAATTCCTGTAAGGTATAAGGTCATGGATACTGTGGTCCGTGGATATTATGTATCCTCCGTCTCGCGCAGCCTCATCAAGACACTGCAGTACCTCTTTACGCACATCTTCAGGGTTGTCGGAGGCCATGGTCACCTTGTTGTTCACATTGCCTATCGGAACTATCCTTCCGGAATATTCTTCCTTCACCCTCTTGAGATCCATGCCGGCAGCACGCTCCACAGGATGCAGGGCATCAATACCGCAGTCCGCAAGATCCGGAAGAATCTCCCACAGACAGCCGTCATTGTGCATGATGACAGGAACACCCATTTCCTTGATCCCGTCTACAAGACGCTTGAAGTATGGTATGAAAAACGTGCGGAAAGAATCGGGGGATATGAGCAGGGATGTCGTGCTGCCCCAGTCATCGGATATCTGGACACAATCCACGCCGCCGTCGTCTATGGCCTTGCGGACAACCTTCAACGTCCAGTCCAGTACCGACTCGTTCATTTCATGTACAAGATCCGGATCATTGAACATGGATATCGATAAAGTCATGAAATCCATCAGATACCATGACATCATGGTAAATGGTCCCAATATGCCCAGTACTATTGCAAGTTCATCTTTGTTCGCTGATTTGGTATCCTTGAAGATGCGGAGTCTGTAAGGTGCATCCACATCAGGCATAACATATTTTTCCCAATCCTCGCGGTTCTTTACAGGAGTGTCTATCTGCGCGATTATCGGCCAGCCGTTCTTGCGGTATGTCACACCCCACTCATCCTTGTATATTTCGTCTTCTGCATGAGGAGTCTCCTCTATGCCGCAGAAACCGTTGACCGGTGTCCATATCGCATCTATGCCTACCTTTGAAGCAAGTTCTGCCTGAACCTTGCCATCATAAAGAACGGCATCTATGCCCAGTATTTCCTTTATCAGTTTTCTGCTGAACAGATGCTCCGTTATGGGAACCCTGTCAGGCCTCCCGCCGCGAAGGGCAGTCATGAATCTTTCTCTTGGTGTCATTATTGGTCGTGTTTTAAATGGTTGTATCAATTCATGCGGTATTATTTCCCGTCTGACAACTTGACGAATTTGATTTCATACGGTTTCATTGTCAGATTCCCGTCAATTTCCTCCCCAAGAACATTAGTAACACTTACTTCCATATCCGGCAAAAAATCAGATGACAATTCGATTACCGCATCCTTTCCTGCAGTCTCCCGGAGATAAAGAACGATTGCATTTTCATTTTCCATAGGAACGGCATCCATTACTACCACATTGGATGGAGTCACAGTCAGGAATGAGTTCTCGGATGATCCGTCCAAAGACTTCCGATCATTTCCGGCAGATGCAGGAAGAGTTCTGGCCAGCATAGGAATTCTGTTTTCCAACGCAAATTTCATGGCATACTCCTGAGAACTGTCTTCAGAAGAAGTTATATTGTATGTCCACTGGAACTCACCATGCTGGTCTGCATTGAAGTTTGTCGTCCAGTAATTGTTCATAACATACGAATATACGGCATTCGATTCAGGCTTTGCCTCTTTGATGAAACGTCCAATATTCAGATTGCCGAGCTGTACAAGAGGTGTTTCCTGTGAAACAAATACTATCTGCGAAGCATCGTTCCTTACGGATATATAATTCTGAACGGTATTCCAGTCATTTGAAGTTCCTTGTATCTGATCTACACCGGCCTCGATTTCTCCTCCCGCAACGTCAAAATAAATCCTGGCATCTTCGAGTTCGAAAGGAAAGGCTACATATAAACCTTCAGGAGAAGTATTTTGCTTTTTGACAAGATTATACCGAATATCTATGCGTTTTGCGACATTATATATCAGGAAGTCGATGCGAAGATTGTTTTCCGTTCCTATTCCGGTTTCCGTATGAGCGGCAAAAGAATACGTATCCCATATTTTACCCGGGACATATCCCGTAAATGTCATTGATGAAGGTATATCACGTGAGTCATCTGATATTTCCTTTCTTTTCTCAAACCTTGCCGTAAAATGTTCGTGTATGAATTGCCCTGTTTTCCATTTCGCATCCTGATCAATCAATTCCTTTTCCATTTCCTTGTCATAGACAGATGCAAGCGTACCCGTATTTCTGTCCAGAACTATTCTGTACCATTCGTTTTCAATGGTATCCAAATTTACTTTTCCTTGTCCTGAAGGCTCCGGTGCTCCGTTTTCAAGAATGACTTTGAATTTTTTGTAACCGAATGCCGGAACATCATTTACCCACAGACACCATGTTGCACCATCATGCCTTCGCCTGAGCATCTGGGCCGGCACAGAATTGCCTTCATCATCGCAAATTCTGAATTTTCTGTCCAGAGGAAGAATGGAAAAGTCAATATATACCTCCACCATACCGGTTCTCGGCCATGATGACATATTGAATACAGCGATGGACGGTCCCTTGCTTTCAGGAAGATATTCATTCAGGAATCCAAGAGATTTCTCTTTAAGCAGCCTTTCACGTCTGAGACCCTCCCATGCATAAGACGCCTTTACGAAACGCTGTTCCATCGTCTCTTTTCCGAAAGGATTCGAAATGCTGGCATCCGCTCCGTAAGTATGCTCTCCATAAAAGGCAAGAGCATCATTTACATCATCAATATCCTCATATACACTTTCCGGAAGTTCACTTCCCATCAGCTTGGAAATTGCAAGCCCAGATTGCGTTGCTACCTTTGATGACTGTGTTATCCGGTGAGCTGCAGTTTCAGCTGCTCCGGAACCGAAACCGTCGGTCCACCAGTCCGGCCATGCCCCCCGTATTTCATCGATCGAATCCCCATATCTGGAAACTACCTCTCCCAGATAATCCCTATATAGAGACAGAGAAATCTTCGGCCATTCGTATTTTTCATTCCACTGGCGTACTATATCGCAGGCATAAGTAGAAGGCGCGGAATTGTCACCGCCGATGCCCAGGAATTCACAGGCCACAATATCGTAAGGAAAATCACGGTCGTCAAGATTATTCAGATAATCCAGCATTTTCTTCTCAAAGAAACCGAAATCCTTTCCGTTGACCCCAAGGGCATTGCCATGCATATAGTGTTCACCATAGTATGCAAGCATCTTCTTTCCCGACGGAGAAACCCACCAGAAGTAAGTCGGCATATCGAACGGTCCTATCGCCTTGTGAAGATTCACACCCATAGTCAGGTACTTTATCCCCATATCAGGGAAAAATTCATTGAAACACCAGCCGATTCCGTTCACATCGTTCTGGGTTGCCACCTGTATGTCAGTCATACCCAATTCATGGAATTTTCTGATCGGAGCAAGTGAAGCAGCCAAAGTCTGTTCGGCAGGAATCTCGTCAAAGTTGTAGTACATGGCAGTCAGTTCGATTCTGCCCTCCTTTACCCTCTTTATAAATCTGTCAATCTGTGATTTCGGACGGGATTCGAGAAACGCGCTCACAGCCCACGAGCCCTCACATGTCCATCTGAACTTCGCCTTGTCCGGATAATTGTCCGTAGCATCGCAATAATCAAGGACATAATCAATAAACCTTATATGCTCGGCAAGAATTTCCGCCTGAGGACGGGTATACCCTATATCCGTATGGGTAATCTGCATGAATTTTACATCCCAGTGCCTTGACGGTCTCATTTTGACTGACGCCTTCATATCCTTACCGTCAACGGAAAGAACGATTTCCGCATCACGCTCGGACACGACCGGATCAACAGGAAGCTCCCACGTATTGTCTCCGAAAATGACTTTTTCCCTGTATTTTCTGCCTTCCAGAACAAGAGTAGCTTCGGAAGGCGCTCCGAAATGAGTATAGGTCACCCGGACAATCTGTTTGCCGTCTTTCGCCCTCAATGCAGGAAGACATGAGGCCGAAGGTACTCCTTCCGGCACGCGCGATTTGAAGACCATGGACCAGCTGTCGGAATCCTGTTCGGGAGCGGATAGTTCCAGAAGACACGAAGAGCCCTCCCTAACATATTTGCGGGGCACCCTGAGCTGCATGTAACCGAAACAGTCATCACTTCCATCCTTGAAGATTCTGTTGAAAGCCAGACTGCTGCCGTCCTTTCCTTCAACGGTCCAGCTGTCCAGTTTTCCTGTTGTGAACGTCAACAGTTTTTTTCCATTTATGGAAAGATCTATCGGTACTGATGTTTTCCCTTGCATCAGACCGGAAACCCCTCCGACCCATATGAAACTGACCCATTTTTCGGAAAGTTTTTCAGGAAGGGGATCGGTCTTCCATCTGATGCTGGAAAGCCCTTTGCGGGCTCTGACGATAAGAGCTACATCATCTGTATTCAAATGCGAATAATACCGGATATCGGTTCCTTCCACGGATTCCGAATATCCATGAGCCACATAGTCTCCGACACCGACATCCAATCCGGCATTCCTGGAGAAAGCGGCGAATGCCACACTGAACAGAATCAGAGCCAAGGCAAAAATCTTTTTCATGTTGATATTGGTTTTCAGTTCATTAATTACTTTTGCAAAGTTATATCTTATTCATTTCAGGATATAATACTATATTTGCAAAGTATAATGAAATATTTCGCATGATTAGAGAAAATATTATAGTGAAGCCCGGCTCGATGTTCAACCTGAGAACATTTCACAAGAAATATTTCGAAATGCCTTTGCACCAGCATCCGGAATATGAAATCGTATTCATTAAAAGCGGAAAAGGGAAAAAATTCATAGGGGACGCCATCACTCCGTTTTCGGACGGTGATCTGACCATTATAGGTCCGGACATTCCCCACATGTTCATGGCCGATGACGAATATTTCAACAATAATGACCTATACTGTACATGGAATGTGATTCAGTTCAAGGAAGGGATACTTCCGTCCGACTACGGCAGTTTCGATCTGTTCGACACTATAAGCACCCTGCTTGCAGACAGCGCTTACGGCATTGATTTCCATTCCGAGATGATTCTGTCCGATTTCAGCTCGATGTTCAGAAAACTGTACAATGAAAGATCATTCAACCGCCTTTCCATTATGTATGAACTTCTCAGTCTGCTGTCCAAAGACAAGAGCAGAAGGAGACTGAATATATTCAACAGTCAGGAATCCGTCAGTTTTGAGGACCAGACAGTCAGAAAAATATACAATTATCTTATACACAATTATAAAAACAATATATCACTGGACGAGATTGCCGGCAGTGTTTGCATGCAGCGTTCCACGGTGTGTTCATATTTCAAGAGACACACTTTGAGGACTATTTTCGAGACGCTCACGGATATAAGAATAGGACATGCATGCGACATGCTGATAAATACCAGACTGCCCATATACCAAATAGCGGATGAAACCGGATTCAACAATCTTTCCAATTTCAACCGCCATTTCTATGCTTTGAAAAAAGTGACTCCTACGGACTACAGGAAACTTCATGCAGCCATAGGCGACTGACACAATGCTACTCGAATGAATCAGGAGCCTTTGCCACTCCCCATTCTTTGTTCGGTCTGTCCCCCATGACAAAAACAAGTTTGCCTCCGTCCCTGATATCTTCATGGCTGAACCAGAATTTGTCAAGAGGTTTTCCGTTCAAAGTCGCAGACTGGATGTACTTGTTGTCTTCCGATGCCCCTTCCGCAATTATCTCGAAACAATTTCCATTGCTCATCCTCAGTTTCACATGTTCGAAGACAGGACTCCCAATGTTGTATACAGGAAGTCCCGGAGTGACCGGATAGAATCCCATTGCAGAGAATACCACAAAAGCGGACATGCCTCCACCGTCCTCATCTCCCGGAACGCCCATGAGATCATTCCTGAACCATGTCTTGAGCAGCTGCCTTATCCGTTTCTGTGTTTTCCACGGTTCACCTGCATAATTGTAAAGATAAGGTATATGGAGACAAGGTTCATTGGCCATGGAAAACTGCCCCACATTACCGGTATGGTCTGGAAGCTGTGAATAGAAGTCATATTTTCCTTTGCCAAGCGGCTCTCTGAATGTCTGGTCAAGATTGGCAATGAACTTTCCGTTTCCTCCCATCAGTTCAATCAGGTACGGCACATTGTGAGGTACATCCCATCTGTATATCCATCCGTTGTTTTCCCCGTAATACTGTCTTGCTCCCTGACCTCCCGAAAATCTGTAATCGAACGGTTCAATCCATTTTCCGTTTTTGTCCTTCGGATGGAAAAATCCCGTTTCCGGATTATACACATTTTTGAAGTTATAGGAACATTTTTCATATTTTTCCGCATCCTCCTCCTTGCCGAGTTTCTTTGCAATACGGTACAGGCACCACTGGTCATAAGCCGTCCCCAGAGTAACAGCTATCGGCTGCCTCTTTTCAAACGGATGGACATTAGGATCGGTCTCGCGTTCTCCCTCCTGCAGTGCAGGAATATATCCATGCTCCTTATAGAAAGCATCTATCCATCCTGCCGGAGCTCCCGACCATGGTGCAAGAGTCTTCTCCTCAATTCCTTTGCGACATGCCTCATAAGCTTTTTCAAGATCGAACTCAAGGCCCTTGTATGCAGCATCGGCTACCGTTGCAACGGCATGGTTCGAATTCATGCGGCGCGAGTCCCCCGTAATTTCAGGGAAGGTAGGCATCCACATGTTTCCCATCTGTTCAGCCATTCGCAGATAGGAATCGATGATATCCGTTTCCGCATCATCATCAATGAGGACACGCAGGGGATGTGCCGCCCTGTATGTATCCCATATCCAGTCATCCGTATAGAAAGGCACACCATTGTCTTCATGCACCTTTCCGTCAAACGCACTGAAATAACGCCCGTCTTCACTGATACATACCGGCCTTTCAAAGACTCTGTACAGTGATGTATAAAATGCAATGCGCTCATCTTCCGTTCCGCCTTCTATCTCTATGGCCCCCAATGCGTCATTCCATATTTTACGTCCCTTTTCGGCAACCGCATCGATGTCATATGAATTTATCTCGCGCCTGAGGTTTTTCCTGGCCTGTTCCCCGCTGATGAAGGATATTCCATAACGGATTCTCACTGATGACGTGCCGGCCGGATACCTTACAACAGCACACGCATCATTCCCGTTCACTGCCGTCCGGCTCTCATCAACCCTGCCGTCAGCAAGGATTCCTGCGGCAACAGGCATTATGTCCGATTCGGCATAAATATATACTTTCGTACCGTTGCTCAGGTTCTGGTATCCCTTCACATAGTCCGGACCTATTTCCAGACCGCCGCCCCTTGAATTGAGCATTATGTATGCCGGGGCATCTGTTTTACCGAAATCAAGCCTGTAAATGCCGGACTGGGCTGAAACAGCATATCGGACATGAATATCCGCATCGTCAAGAATCACCTCATACTCATAAGGTTTGATTTTTTCATTGTCATAACTGTATGATATCACGGGTCTGAGGTCTGTTCCCTGATACGGGCTCAGATTGAAAGCGGAACTTCCCCTGTGGCTCGTAACAATCAGAGGCAGCCCGTAAAGCATGTCGGAAGTGTAGTCTCCCCTTTCCGGATACACCCTGAGCATACAGTTCGGCAAATGTATCGTAGGATAAGTCGGCACCAGAAGGTGGCTGATATTGCCCATGTAAGGATTTACAAGATCAACCGGAGTTTTTTCCGGAACACCGGCTTCAGAAGCGCAGGACAGGACGGAGGCGCATATAAGAGACAGGCCTCCGGCAATAAGTTTAGGTTTAAGTCGCATTTTTTCGTGTTATTAAGTTACAGATTACAAATATAAGTATTAAGTGACAGTAAAAGCAAATTTTTATTTGTCAGTGAAATAAGAAGAGGATGGCCTCGAAAAGTCCATGACTTCCGGAGCCACCCTCTGTTTTTATCCAGACTGCCGCAAGGCGGGCGACATGACACATGCCCTGCCGGCAAGGATTATTTATATGCTTTGAGAACCCTTTTGGTCTCGTCAGGATAGGTATGCATCCTGAGCTGCCAGATAAGTTCCTCTGCATTCACAACCTTGAAACTCTTGTCAAGTCTGTCCAGACACAGCTCTGCAGATTCCACACCGCGAACGGTACCGCCTTTGGCATTTTCACCCGTCAGATCCGTATCGTTGTCAATTTTGGTAAACGAAGACCAGGCATGGACCGAAGTAGCCGAGAATGTCTTCTCTTTCGACGAAGCTGCAAGCTCATTGTACTTGGAAGCTATATAGGCAGGAGTACCTTCATTCACACCGTTTTTCCCTTCACCGTAATTCCAGATCGAATATCTCACAGTGATTACAGGGATATGTATCCCGTCGGTATTCTCGAACCACATTATCTCGCCGTTGCCCCCGGCATACGGAGTATACTGGATTACAACTATACCTATGAGTTCGTCATTGTTCGTAATGAAAGACTGATAAGCCTCTTTGGAAGCTTCGGAATCCACATCCATACATACCAGAGCAAGAACATTGTTCCTGTGCTGGCGCATATGGGCAGCTACATGCTTGGCAACCTTGTCCAGAATCACAGGTCTGTCCTTGAGCATTGCAAACTCGTCAGCATAATAGTATCCACCTCCAAGGCTTTCCATTACGGATGAAGCCGGGTCCTGCTTTCCGAGCAGATACTCGTTCTGGGCAGGACAAATCATTGAAAGATTGGCTACAGGATAGCCGAAAGTCATTTTTGTCTTGGATACTTTGTCACTGGAAAAATATGCCGGGGAGTCATATGCATTAATCGCCCACTGGACATTGTCACCGTCAGACATATAGAAAGTCACATAATGATCGGCGTCGCCATATGTTATTTTGGTAGGGTCCGTAACCTTTGCCAATCCGCTCTGCCTGCTCTTGTACTGTGCCGACATCATAGGAGTATTGACTGTCCAGTCATAAGGTACCATCAGATTTCCGGTAGCTGATACAAGACCCACGAAAGAATCTTCTCCCACTGACTGTTCCCAGCCGAAAACAGGCGAAAGAGGTTCAAGCCATTTCATTATCTCAATAAGCAGTTCCTTGTTGTTGCCGGATTCCGGTTTGTATGAGACTTTATTGAGATTTACGGTAAAGAGCTTGAATGCTATGGCAGTACTTCTCTGGTTTGACGTATAAGCAGGCATCAATACAAGGGCATTGTTATTGCATTTGTCCTTGAATTGCTTCCACGCATCTTCCAATGACATTTTGGAAGCATCAAAAAGACATTTGTAACCCATCTCCGCAACCTTGTTCTCATAACGTTTCTCTACCATAAGACCGTTATATACATGTGCGGCAGCAGTAGCTGCATTCACGCTTTCATGATTGGAGAGGTCATAAAGCACATAACCGTCAACAACGGACTTAACGGCATCATCTTCAAGAAGGGACCAAAGGTCCTTTGTACCGAGAACTTCCATGGGAAGAGACTTTCTTATGCGTTCATAAGTATCCCTTGTATGTCCCTTGACATCCATCCAGACCATTGTTTCCCCTCTTGATTCATTTACGGCCAGTGCCGTAAGACCAGATACTGATTCCGCAAGCAGGTTCTCTGCGAGGGCATCCTCTCCACTGGCCTCAACCGGAGACATAATCCAGTAGGCCTTGCCCATTTTCTGTTCCGGAATATTGTACTGTCCCTTGTCTGCAAAGACATCATGAACAGACGAATACTCGACTGCATTGTTACATCCCGACATAACAGCCAGTAAGGCAGCCGATGCAATGATAAATTTGAAATTCATAAAATACTATCACTAGTGTCCAATAAAATTTAAAACTTAAAATCAAATTGAAGTTGAACAGTCTCATCATCCGCGTCCTCGATAGTTTCGGAACCTTTGAAAAGGTCTCTGATGGAGGTTTTGTCGGTCAGGACTCTGCTCAGTACTC
>CASGDV010000032.1 GCA_949300335.1 uncultured Bacteroidales bacterium
ATGAGTCAGAAACTGGATTTGAACTATCCTTACGGGACTTTCTGGCGCGGGATTGTCAGATGGAGCCGGGAAGGAGAGATAGATTTGAAAAGTGATGAAGGCATAGCCAGGATCAATGCTCTCCTGAAAATCATCTGCCATTCCCCGGCATTCGACTGCTATGACGACAATTTCAACGGCGTGCCACTCGATGCAGTTGCAGGCAGTCTGAATATTGACCTTGAAGCTGAAGAATACCATTCAGACTATCCTCATAGTTACAGGATAGAACTGATTGAATCCTTTGTCCAGGCGCAGGAATACAGGAAGTATGCCCCTGACTGGTGCATCCTCCAGTCTGAATTTGCATACGACGAACATGCAGGCTACGGAAAAAACCGCATTTATTTCTGCATCAGGGACGATATGGAGAAAATTCCGGCATTTCCCGGCAAGGATTATCCGCACGATGAATACGGATACTCTTTGATCGCAGTAATAACCGCTCCTGACGGAGAAATCCTTTCCATAACCTCACGCTGGAATTATGGTGACGATGATAATGATGATTTCCTGACACGGGAGCAGCTGCACGAATTATTGCCGGATACATTCTGATGTCCGGCATTTTTCAAGAATTCGTATCACGTAAAAACACTTGAATAGCTTATGACAATCTCAGGAAAATACGCTGCCGCTGAAATTTTTACCGACAATATTGAAGAGGCGGCCTTGCAATGGGTCAAGGAGCAATGCAACCACCCTGCATTCGAGGGCATCAGAATCCTGCAGATGCCGGATGTACATGCAGGAAATTCATGTAATGTAGGTACGGTTTACAAAATAGGCACATATGTCAACCCTGACCATGTCGGTGTGGATATCGGCTGCACGATTTCCATGCATCGGCTGTCGTCGGTCATAAACCCTGACGATTTTCCTCTTCTTGACCACAGGATACGTGAAATTGTGCCGACCGGTACTGAAATATGCGTGAAAAACAGTATCAACGAGAAAGACCTGTTCCGTTTCTTGAATACGCAATATCAGAAAGCCCGCTCAAACGCACCTGATCTCATCAATGAAGCGCCCCGCATAGATGCCCGTTTCATATCCGACTTCTGCCGCAGGATAAAATTGCAGGAGGGCATTTTCTACAAAAGCCTCGGCACTCTCGGCGGAGGCAACCATTTTATAGAATACGGCGAAGATGCGGAATCCGGTGAAAGCTGGCTGACAATCCATTGCGGCTCACGGAATCTGGGAGTAAAGGTCGCCAACTATTGGCATAACATGGCGAGCAATCCCAAAAGGGCTGAATATGTTGGGTATCTGTGGGGCGATGCCCTGACAGGTTATTTGTCCGACATGGTTATTGCCCAGGCTTACGCGATTTTCAACCACGACACGATAAGGGACAGGATATTTGCAATACTCAGAAAACTGTGCAAGGCAAAATGTACGGAATCAATATATACAACCCACAATTACATTTCCGTAACCGAAGAATTTCCCATGCTTCGGAAAGGGGCCATCAATGCTTCACAGAACAGGAAAATATGCATCCCGTTCAATATGCGGGACGGTATAGCCATCTGCATGGGGAAAGGTAATGCACAATGGCTTGACAGTGCTCCCCATGGAGCCGGACGCAAAATGACCAGGAATCAGGCCAGGAAACAGATTCCGCTTTCGGAATACGAATCCGCAATGACAGGGATTTTTTCTACTTCAGTCTGCCAGGAAACTCTTGATGAGTCTCCGCAGGCATACAAATCTGCAGAAGAGATTCTGTCCCTGATAACACCTACTGTAGACATCGTATCTTTTGTCAGGCCGAAATTCAACATCAAAGACACCGGGAAATGAAAAAGTATATTCAGATAACGGCAGGAAGAGGTCCTGCAGAATGCGCCAGAGCCGTTGCTCTTGTCGCCCGTGAGATTTGCCGGGCAGTCCCCGGACTGACAGTATTTGATATGGAACCGCATAAATCCGAACCTGATTGCTATATGTCAATAACCCTTGTTTCTGAAAATGAGATTCCGTCAACGGTGGCTTCAGAATGGGAGGGCACGGTGCTATGGCAGTCTATGGCCAATCCATACCGGCCCGGGCACAGACGGAAGAACTGGTTTGTCGGAGTTCACTTTATCGATGAACTGGAACTGCCTGAAATAGATGAAAAGGATATATCCTACTCATCCTGCCGTTCAAGCGGGAAAGGAGGACAGAACGTCAACAAAGTTGAAACTGCAGTAAGGGCGACACACATTCCGACAGGCATCTCTGTGCGATGCAGTGACGAGCGTTCCCAGTTCCAGAACAGGAACAAGGCAAGGGAAAGGCTGCTGCTGAAATTGCTTGCCACGCAGGATGACGCGAAGAATGTCCAGAGTAAGGAAAACTGGAGCAGGCATGATTCTCTCGTCAGAGGAAATCCTGTCAAAAAATTCTCCGGCCCATTATAATCAATGTGAATTCGATGAAATTTGTTCGTACCGGCAGATTTGCAATCTGCCGGAATATAAACAAACAACCGGATTACAAATCCGGTTGAACGATAAAGGATACGGTTAAACGATAATGTGCCGTTTGAGGGTAATCCAAAGTCATCTTGGGTTCCCATCACGTAGATAAGAAGGAATCGTAACGCCGAAAATTTTGCTATAAACCGGTCATATCTAAAGAATAGGGTCGGAGCAGTATCTGCGGCGGCCGCAGGCTTTACAATAGGGACTGTCGTAAAAAGAATAAAGCTTTATAACGAATTGATTGCCAATGTAATATAAAATTTGTATCTTAGCTGAAGATAAAAAGAATACCTCCAATTGCCCTGGAAAAGCCGAATTTGGAGGTATCGCAAAAATTAATCTGCATGGCTAAGGTACAAAATTTCTCTGGAATATCACCCGATCTCCCTTTCACGGAGTTCGATTTTTATGAATTGTATAGGC
>CASGDV010000033.1 GCA_949300335.1 uncultured Bacteroidales bacterium
GCAGGAATACTCAGGACAGTGCGTGTCTCCCCATTCTCCAGAGTCTCCTCCTTCAGCGAATGCGAAAGTACGGCCAACACCATTCTGTCCACTCCGATAGAAGTCTCTATGACATACGGAGTGTAGCTTTCCCCGCTTTCAGGATCGAAATACTGGATTTTCTTTCCGGAGAACTTCTGATGATTTCCCAAGTCGAAATCCGTTCTGGAATGGATGCCCTCCAGTTCCTTGAAACCGAACGGGAAATTGAATTCGATGTCGGTCGCGGCATTGGCATAATGTGCCAGCTTCTCGTGGTCATGGAACCTGTAGTTTCCTTCGCCCATTCCGAGAGCCTCATGCCATGCCAGCCTGTTCTGCTTCCATGTCTTGAACCAGTCCAGTTCTGTTCCCGGCTTGATGAAGAACTGCATTTCCATCTGCTCGAACTCCCTCATCCTGAAAATGAACTGACGCGCCACTATTTCATTTCTGAAAGCCTTTCCTATCTGCGCTATACCGAACGGTATTTTCATACGCCCGGTCTTCTGCACATTCAGATAATTCACGAATATGCCCTGTGCTGTCTCCGGACGGAGATAAATAACATTCGTATCATCGGAAGTATTCCCGAGCTGGGTACTGAACATCAGGTTGAACTGGCGCACGTCCGTCCAGTTTTTCGTCCCTGAAATCGGACATACGATGTCGCAGTCGATTATAATCTGCCGCAGTTCAGCCAAATCATTGGCATTCAAGGCATCAGCCATCCTTTTCTTCACTTCGGCTATTTTAGCCGCATTGCGGAGCACGTTCGGATTAGTCTCACGGAACTTGGCCTCGTCGAAGGTCTCTCCGAACTTCTTGCGAGCCTTCTCCACCTCTTTGTTTATCTTCTCTTCCAGCTTCGCGATATAGTCTTCTATCAGCACATCCGCCCTGTACCTCTTCTTGGAGTCCTTGTTGTCTATCAACGGATCATTGAAAGCCCCGACATGTCCTGAAGCCTCCCAGATTTTCGGATGCATGAAAATACAGGAGTCGATTCCCACGATATTCTCGTGAAGTCTCACCATAGCCTCCCACCAATACCTTTTGATATTGTTCTTCAGCTCCACTCCCATCTGTCCGTAATCATAGACCGCTGCAAGTCCGTCATAAATCTCGCTTGAAGGAAATATGTAACCGTATTCCTTGCAATGAGCCACAAGCGTCTTGAAAAGTTCGTCCTGAGTCATATAATTTGATTTTTAACTTGATTTTCCCGTGTGCCTCCGGCAATCCTGCCGGCTGTCCGTACCCAGCTGCGCTGCCGCAATATAGAGCACAGATTCTGCAAAATTAACAATATTCCACGATTTTATCGTACCGGTCTAACAAATAATGAATTGTCGGAAATGATTTCCGACAATGGAATCATCACGAAATCCCTCTTCCTCATCAGCGGGTGCGGAATTTTCAGATCCTCCTCGTCAACAGTCCAATCCCCTATCATGAGAATGTCTATGTCTATGATTCTGGAATGATATATCCTGTTTCCGCCGGCATCGTATTCAGGCTCTCCGCTACGCCCCATTTTGCGTTCAATACCCTTGCAGTTGTCAAGAATCCAATAAGCGAAATCCCTTCTGGTTGTTCCCCGTGGAACAGACAATACATACTTTACTGCCGCATTCATGAATATGGTATCGCTCTCAAAGCCCCACGGCTCGGTCTCATGAAAACCGGACAATGCCGAAAACCTGCATCCGAAAGCCTCATCGAGGAGTCCGATAGCATCTAAAAGATTTCCTTTCCGGTCCCCGAGATCTGAGCCAAGTCCCAGATATACCTCAACTCCAGCCATCATCTGTCAGTCCAGACCCAGCTCGATGAGGGCCTCTTCGGACATCCTGCTTTTATCCCATACAGGTTCGAAGACCAGATCCACTTTCACGCTTACCACTCCCGGAACATCCTCTACGGCTGCCTTGACTGCATCCACCACGAAATCAGCCATCGGACAATTCGGAGCAGTGAGCGTCATCTGTATATATACATTATGGTCGTCGTCTGTTTTCAGCTCATATATCAGACCCAGATCATATACATTGACAGGTATTTCCGGATCATAAACCTGCCGTAAAGCCATGATAATATCTCTTTCCAGTGCCATTATCTTATCCTTCCCTTCCTTTGGTTTTTTCTTTTTGAACAAACGGAGCATAATTCTGAAACTATTCCGATTATTGCAGATTCGCAGCTGCAATCGCACGTATCATCTGAATCATTGATACCAGACCGTTGGCCCTCGTAGGCGAAAGGTTTTCTTTCAGACCTATACGTTCGACGACTGAAAAGTCTGATGAAAGTATCTCTTCCGGCGTCCGGCCCGAATAGATTCTGACCAGCAGCGATATAATGCCTTTAGTGATGATGGCATCGCTGTCCGCATTGAAGAAAATCCTGCCGTTCTCGATACTGAAATCTATCCATACCCTCGACTGGCATCCTTTTACTAACCTGTCGTCCGTTTTCCTGTCTTCCGGATACTCTTTCAGAGACTTGCCCAATTCTATGAGATATTCATACTTGTCGAGCCAGTCATCAAATATTGAAAATTCATCAATTACTTCATTTTCAACGTCTTGCAATGATTTTCCGTCCATAGTCGTCATTTCAGCATTTTAATCGCCCTATATAGAGACTTCATGAAATATTCCGCTTCCTGCATGGTATTGTACGGAGCCAGTGAAATCCTGAGCATTCCGGACACGCCGAATCTGTCCATCAGCGGCTCTGCACACATCTGACCTGATCTGACAGCTATTCCGGTCTTGTCTAATATCAAAGCCAGATCTTCATGATGTACTCCGTCTATGCAGAAAGAAAACAACGGTATCTTTTCATCCATATTGTCAGTCGTGCCGAAAAGCCTCAGGCCAGGCACTTTCATGAGTTCGGAATAAAGATAATCTCTGATTCCGTCATGAAATCCGCGCAATTCACTGTCACGGCTTATCTCTGCCGCAAGTTCAAGTGCAGGCTTCAATGTAGCCGTTCCCGTGAAATTCTGAGTACCTGCCTCGAATTTCAATGGCAAAGGAGCATATGTAGTTCCGGAAAATTTCACGGTTCCCACCATTTCGCCTCCGCCCATGAAAGGCGGCATCTGTTCCAGCAGCTCTTTCTTTCCGTACAGAACCCCTGTACCCGGGACTGCATATACCTTATGTCCCGAAAAGACATAGAAATCGCAGTCAATCTCCCTCACATCGACACTGGAATGCACTATCCCCTGCGCCCCGTCTATCAGCACCTTCACGCCCCGGGAATGACATTTTTCCACTATCCGTGCGACCGGATTCCTGAGACCGAGAACATTCGAAATATGCGTTCCCGCCAGCAGCTTTGTCCGGTCAGTTATGAGACTGTCCAGCATTTCCAGTTTCAGATGACCGGTATCATCTGTCGGAAGAACCTTAAGCACCGCATGTTTCCTCTCACATAAAAGCTGCCACGGTATTATATCCGAATGATGTTCGCACTCCGTAACTATTATTTCATCCCCTGCATTTACGAATCTTTCTCCGAAGGAATATGCCACAAGATTTACTGATGCCGTCGCTCCGGAAGTGAAGATTATCTCTTCCCTGTATCCTGCATTGATGAAGTCCTTAACATAAAGCCTTGCCTGTTCATAGGCCTCGGTAGCTTCGTCAGCCATCTTGTGTACAGCCCGATGAATATTGGCGTTTGAATTTCTGGACAGATAATCCCATAGCTCCAGTACACATTGTGGCCGCTGGACTGTAGCCGCATTGTCAAAATACACGAGATCTTTCCCGTAAACCTTCCTGCTCAAGGCAGGAAATTCCTTTCTCAAATCTTCCGGGCGCATTTTCTATACAAAAACATTTTGCAAAGCGCGCAAATTTAACAAAACAAATATATTTTTGCACTTAAAACAGTCAATTTTATTATCAAATAACATCATGATAGACTATATCAAAGGTAAAATAGCGGAATTGAATCCTTCTGAAATGACAGTGGAAGCATATGGAATCGGATACAAAATACTGATTTCGCTCCAGACCTTCTCTTCATTCGAAAAGAAAAACGAATGCACCGTCTATATACACCACTACCTTCGTGAAGATGAGGAACTCTTCTACGGTTTCAGCACTAAGGATGAACGCGAGCTGTTCCGTCTTCTGATCGGAGTTTCGGGAATAGGGGCAGCCACCGCGAGGATGATGCTTTCATCACTGTCTTCAGAGGAAATCAGAAACGCTATAATCGCTGAAGATATTGCCAGAATAAAATCCATTAAAGGAATAGGGATTAAAAGTGCCCAGCGGCTCATACTTGAACTCAAGGATAAAATTATCAAGGGTGCTGGAGCGGACGTATCGGGCTTACTGAATAAGCCTGACAATGCCGTTGCAGAAGAAGCCTCCACTGCCCTGGTACTTCTCGGATTCCCTAAAACAGCTGTTCAGAAGGTACTCGCAG
>CASGDV010000034.1 GCA_949300335.1 uncultured Bacteroidales bacterium
GTAACCAAGGATTACCTGCGCAGGTCCAAGGAAATGGCCTCAGCGATAGAAAAGTATTTCGGCGGGCAGGTCTCCGGTTATGAGACATATCGCTACTATAAGGGAAACACATTGCTGCGTTCGTGGATTTGTATGCCGCTCATCGCCGGAATAGCCGACAGGGCAGCCGGGACTTCGGCAGCATTGACCGGACCCGAACTCATGACCGAAAACGGCTGTCTCACAGAGCAGGGGAGCAACGTGTTCTGGGACAGGGCTACACTATATGCGCTCAGGGGCATCTTCTATACGGGTAATTATGACATGGCGCTCGGAATTCTTCATCGTTTTTCTCAGCGTCGTCTTCTCGGGGATCATGTCCCTTATGCAGTGGAGGCATGGCCGGAGGGCTCCCAGAGACATCTGTCCGCGGAAAGCGGCCTTTATTGCAGGGTCATAACGGAAGGCCTTTTCGGCATCCGCCCTACTGGCTTGCGCAGCTTCATGATGAATGTGAATCTTCCATCCGGCTGGAACGAGATGTCTCTCCATCATATACGGGCATTCGGCTCTGATTTCGACCTCAAAGTGTTCCGCACTTCAGGGAATGGTCTGAGGGTCACTGTCACGGAGCATACCGCCTCCGGAGACAAAGTAAAGGAACTGACTCCAAGACAAGGTAAGGTTTGTGTGAATTTATAATGCATGTCAGTATTGAAAAAGATATTCAATCGTTTCGCTCTCGCAGGTATTGTCCTTATAGGCTTTGCCTCCTGCAGTAAAGATAATACGAAACCGGAGAAACCGGTTGTCCCGGAGCCTGAAGTTGCAGTTCCCGTGAAACCTATCGCCCGAGAGGGGTGGGATATTTACACCGGACCAAATTACCGTTATGGGCCGTCTATCATTATCAATGACGACAATTCTATTGATATTTGGCTTGCGACACCTGGAGATTATTATGGGACCAATGTGATTGTCCCAGTGTCAAATGCGCAGACTGCTCTTCAGCTTGGTACGACTGGCGTGTTTGCCCAGAAGTTTACATCTGAGAAAGATTTTGGATTCATTTCTCTCCAATGCCCTTCATGGAACAGTGCGGCTGAGGGCTTCACCCTGAAGATTTATAAATGGGTCAATGATTATGAGACGACGATAAGTGGTGCGGCTGTTTCGTCCAAGACCTTCGTGAATTATGCCGACAATTCTTGGCTGAGCATCTACAAGAGCGACAAGGAAGATTATACTGAGACATTTCCAGCAGGGACTTATCTTTGGGTGATGAGCAGCGGCACTGAAAAGTCCGGTATATGGAAATGTACAGACAACGGTTCTACCGGTAGTACCGGAGCGGTTTCCTATGTGGATGGAAAACCTGTTGACGGTCAATTCCGCTGCCGCATAACATCCAATGGTTCAGGCGATTATTTCTGGGACAAGATTACTTGGCGTCATTCAGTAGACGGCGGAAAGACATGGACCGATGAAGTGGATGCCCTGCTGCCTTCTGACGGCAAACGTGATGCATTTTCTGTATGTGATCCCGGTGTGGCCAAATGGGGCGGATGGTACTATATAGCCTACACATCTACTGAGGAGCCTAACGGTTTCGACAATGACTTGTATATCGCCAGGAGCAAGACTCCATCAGGCCCGTGGGAAAAATGGAGCGGGAACAGCTGGGGACAAGACCCGCAGCCTGTAATTGATTATGAGCCCGTTGCCGGTCATGAAGGAGTGGTTTTCGGTGCCGGAGAGCCGTGTATCGTAGTCAAGGATGATGTGGTTTACCTGTATTATTCTTACAATGACTACCTTGTGAATTCCAACACGTATGGTACGACTACGCGTGTCTCAGTGGCTTCAGCCAAGGATGAAAACTGGCCCGGACATCTTGAATATAAAGGCGTTGCACTCGAAAAGAGTGACATATACGCTCCAGATCATACGGATGTCAAGTACATCTGCAGGAGTCAGAAATTTGTGGCAATCCATGCAGAAAGGCGAAATACCGACAGCAGCCGCATTCGTGTCTGGGAATCCAATGATGGTATACATTTCACGAAGGGGGGACTTGTCGAAGGTGAACTTCGCCGTGGTATCATCAATGCAGGAATGAGCGGAGATGCTCTAGGCCAGGTCAGCTATGGCGTTCAGCAGTTCCTGTGCTATGCCCACAGCGACGCTCCTCGTGAATGGGGACGCTGGTACACCTGGTTCCAGCCCCTCGACTGGATAGATGCCGAAAAATAGCAGCGCGGCCGTCAATCACATATAGTTCGATTCCCGTCCGGAATTCCCTACTAATAAGGATTAAGACCAATGAAATACAAGTTATTATTTCTGTCGCTTATATTGATGATAAGCGCATGTACGACCAAGACAATCAGGATTGGATTCGATCCTGATGTCAAGGATTATACTCCAATCGTCCTGGATGCAGTCGCAGACAATCCTGATGGAAATTTCACGCTTCTTTTTGACGATGCAACCTATCCATTTTATCCGGAGAAAGCTCTGGATAGATATATTGCAGTATCTAATAATGATAACGGCGATAAGAAGGTGGTCTTCAATCTTGAGGGAATGAAGAATGTCACTGTCTGCGGAGATGGAACCGAATTTCTGTTCCATGGTGGAATGGTACCATTTTATATCAGCAATTCAGAGTGTGTCACCATAAAAGGTATATCATTGGATTATGATTATCCGTTTACCCTGGAAGGAAAAGTTGTCGAGTCTTCTGACGAAGACAAGAGCTTCGTATTGAAGATCAACGAGGAATGTCTGTATCAGGTGAAGGATGGGCAACTGTACCTGCAAGGTTACGATTGGGAACTTCCGTTAGGAGAGAATATCATATTCGATGCCGAGACGGAATCTCCTTACCATAGTGCGTTTTTTTATGAGGCATGGAACGGAAACGGATTGAAGGCTGAGGAGTGTGGAGACCGTCTTGTCAAACTGACAGGCTTTACAGCACGCCTTATGCCGCCTGTAGGAACCATTTATGTGGACAAAGGCCCTCATGGACAGAACAGGAGATATCCGGGCTTCGTAATCCATGGCAGCAAGGATGTGAGTCTAACTGATGTGGTTGTCAACAGAAGCGGAGCGATGGCTCTTATCGCTGAGAGGTCTGAGAATCTCTATTGCAGGAGATTTTCTACTCAGGTACCCGAGGAATCAGGGCTAATGATTGCATCATCTGCTGACGCGACACATTTTGTCGGATGCAAAGGGGATATAGTTCTTGAGGACTGCCTTTTTGAGAGCATGTTGGATGATGCAACCAACATTCACAGCACATTCATGAAGGTCGACACTCTGCTTGATTCTCATTCGTTCAGAGCCAGCTTCGGTCATTTCCAGCAGGAAGGCTACGATTTTGCTCAGCTGGGCGATACGCTCTCTTTTGTAGACAGGGATGGCCTTCTGCCATTGTGTAAGGGCAAGGTGACCGAGATTACCCACATCTCAGAGAACTGCTATCAGATGACTACCGATGCTGACCTATCTTCATATACAGGAAAAGAGCTGGCAGTGGAGAATACTGATTACAGGGCACAGGTACTTATAAAGAATTGTATTGTCAGAAAGAACAGGGCCAGAAGCCTTCTCCTTTCTACTCCAGGCAATGTCCTTGTTGAAGGATGCGACTTTGCATCTTCGATGGCAGGCATAAGGATCTGCGGTGATGCCAATTACTGGTTTGAAAGCGGAAATACCGACAATATAGTGATAAGGGATAATGTATTCCGTAATCTGGGTCATGGAGCCTGGGTTCCGCAGGCGGTGCTTCAGATTGATCCGGTGATAAATGCAAAAAGCCGAAGCTGTGATCGTTTCTTTCATAAATCGGTTGTTTTCGAAAATAACACCGTGTACTCTTCGGAATCCCAACTGATATATGCCTTGTCTGTAAAGGATCTTTCGATCAAAGGAAACAAGTTCATTGAGACCTTTGAGCACGAGGAGAGATTTCCTGGACTCGCCCTGATCGATGTGCAGTTCTGTGGCAACCTGTTCGTTGAAGCAAACGACTTTACAGAATGGCAGAAAGAAACAGAAATCAGTATTCACAGATGCGCTCATGGAGATATATCAGATACTGCACTTAAGGTAACTGATCATCCGAATACCTACTATTATGAAAATTAAGCTCCGTTTAAAATTTGGAAAATGGAAACAAACTCGGGTTACATGAGAGTACATCCATCGGCTTTAATGTCCTAAAACTCATGATGACGGAATTAAACCACAGTCCCTAGGTAGGGTTATGAGTGGTAAGGATGGGGATTTTATTATACGAATATCGCTATATATTATTGAATATCAGATAATAAAAATACCACTCAAAAATTAATTTGAGTGGTAAAAGTGGAACTTTCGTAAAGTATCGAGATATATCACATTTGAGTTCATTCTTAGTCAAATGTCCATCTCTACTCCTTTTTTTCAATTACTTTTTTAATTAATTCTTTTACTTCCTCTTTGCTTTTAAAAACAGCCGGACAAGTTTGGAAAACGTTATATTCTTCAATGACTGCCTCCATGGGTATTTCTACACCTGGTCGTGTCGCTTGAAAAAACAGTGTCACACGGCGCTTGATTTCAGGCTTAAACTCTTTGGTTATGATTCCTTCAATACCCCATGCGGCTACATGGTCGTAGAGGGGCGCATAATAGATAAGCCCATCAGCTACATCTTGCCAACATTGATTCTTTACATTACTGGTAGTGCCACCGGCTTCACCGTTGTAAGCCGTTTCTCCATAAGGCGTGTTTCTCAGGTCAATGCCAAACGGACGGCAGTCCAGCAGTTCAAAGGCCGCATCCCAATTCCCGTCACCTGTCATAGGGAAATTACTGCCGTCAAACAGGTTGTAATCAAACCAATTCAATACCACGATTCTGACGTTCTCTTCTCCAAATATCCTCTTCATCCACCAACCCTGCGCTCCGAAAATTTTATCGCTCTTTTTGAGATGCATCGAATAGTTGATGGCATGCGGCTGACTGGTTATCACCAAGGCTTTGCGCTTTCCGTTCAAAGGGGTCTGACGGGCATACATTTCCGCGATGTGAGCGGCCATTAAACTATCACGATAGTTCAATTCGGGAGATTCCCAGAATTTCTTGTAGTCCTCCGCAGTACGGATTTCATCCCATGAGAACTCGCAATCGGTCAGTCCAAGCTGGATTTTCTTCGGAGAGGTACGATTTATTTCATATATACCTTTCAAAAACTTTACTCGGTTGTATTTCTCCCAAAGGGGATAGAAGCTCTCAGAGTTTCTGTAATAGGCATATAGGCTGTCGACAAAAGTCCTCTCCGTAGGATAATCACCTTGTAGCAGGCGGTTTGCATCATCATTCTTGTTATATAAGCCGACTTCGGTATAGACGTGTCCCACACGCTCCACGAAACGAGGGTCGGCCAAGATATCGAGAATCAGGTCGTATTGTACCGTATCACGGTGGTCACGCTCGCCCAGCACTACTATATCCGATTTCTCAAACAGCTTGAATATGTATTCTACGGGAGGTATCCCCTTTTCACCCGCACATGTACGCAATGCCTCGATAGAGGGTGTCTGTGCTTTTAATGCAATGGTTGTGAAAGCACAGAAAATAAAAAGCAATAAATTTCTCATATATAATTTTTTTGAATTATCTATTCACATCCATTCTTTATAGTCTGCAAATATTGGCTTTACCAAGCCACAAATATACAGTATAGCCCATTATTATCAAAGGGATTATCTGAATATATGTTCCATTTCCTTGGCGAATTTCTGGTTGCTGTCACTCGGAAAATCGGAAACAGGCTCCTTGTACTTTGACTTGTAGTAGCTATCGTCAATATCCAGCAGTCCCAGTATTCCGGCTTTCCATTTTTCCCTGTCCTGTTTGGGGAGTTTCTCGCCCATCAGAAATATCAGATAGCATACACGTATCTTCTCTCTCGGTTTGATTTTCAGCTTGCAGTTACAAGGGTGCAGGTTCATATTGGCATAAAAATCCGGTATGGAAATTTCCTCGAACTGTTCTCCAACACATACCTCATGGATGAGCGAAAGCAATTTCATGCTGAAATACTCTTGTTGTTCATCCGCCGTTTCCTGCTGACTGATTAGCTTGCCCGGCTCGTCCTGTCGTTTCCCGTCAGGAATGTATTTCTTCAATATATCCAGAAAGAGGCAGCTTAGACGGTATATGTCCGCACAACGGTTCTTCATATATTGGAATGCCT
>CASGDV010000035.1 GCA_949300335.1 uncultured Bacteroidales bacterium
CAGCTTGTAGAAGCGTTCAAAAGCACTCTGGATGAAGTGAGGGAAGCTGATATACTGATGCATGTAGTGGATATATCTCATCCTAATTTCGAAGAACACATCAGGGTGGTGGAAGAAACATTGAGGGAAATAAACGCAATAAACAAGCCTATTTTTGTCGTTTTCAACAAAATTGATGCATACCGCCACGAAGAATACGATGAGTTCTCATTAGAGCCGAAAAGGCCCGAAAACTACACTTTGGAAGAATTCAAGAACAGCTGGATAGCAAAGGAAAATACACCTTGCATATTCATATCAGCAAAAGAAAAGATCGGCCTGGATAAACTCCGTGCCGACCTTTACAAGATGGTAGCTGAAATCCACGCAGGACGCTACCCTTTCGACAATTTCCTTTGGTAAAAATTATCCTATTGCAGGAAAACAAGGAAACAGTGTATTATAACTTGACACAGACTTTATCGGTTATTACGATATTTCGATACAACCGCCTCGTTTGTCATACGCTTGTCTTTGGATATGGATTCTCTTGCATGACCACTGCGATAAGGCAATATCCTATCCTTAACTGGGCTCACGCTACGCATTCTGGACTTATCAAACTGCACTTCTGATGAAAGACTTACAGACTCAAAATCACATAAAAGATACTGAGGCACTTCAAGGATCGTTTCATCGTTCAATTCCAGATAATATCTGATTTCACCGGACCAGTCTGAAAATGCATCGTTAGAGTAATACCAGTATTCCGGAACATCGTATTCGACGAAATCAGACAAGCTCCTGTTATTGATAGTAGCCCAGTCTTCCTGTGACCAAAATTCAGGAGGATAATGCTCCCAAATATTTCTGATAAAGAGACTTCCTCCTATCTTTATCTTGAAAGCGTAGGTAATCATACGGTCTGTGGCACTTGTAGTTTCAGTATCATCCAAATGCTCCATCGTCGACTGAAGATCATATATGATCATCTGAGGCTTGCTGTCATAAATGAGTTCAGGACGGCTCGCATCAGAGAAACAATACGAGACAACTCCGTTTTTCTCAATATAAGTACCTAAACTTATATCGGATACGGATACAGCTGTCAGACTTTCGTAATCACATGAGAAATTGTCAGCATCGTCCAATATCTCAATTGAAGATTCATATTCATTATCCTTAAAGGAAACTAATTCTGTTTCAACTCCTTCCTGTATGAATACCCCATAATCATCAGCCTGCTCGAAAATGAAAGAGGACTCTTCCGGCGAGTCAAATGCAAGATTATATACAAGACTGACAGTACCGTCATCATTGTATGTCCCGTCCTCAGCAAAAGTACCTTCATTATAATATGATCCAAACCTCTCTATGGAAGATATGGAGTATGGCTGCGCAAAAGTGAACTTAAACTCAATATTCCTCGATTCCGAACCGTTAATAACCTCGACTGGCTGGATAAATTGCACCAATACGCCATCATTCACTTTACATGTCGTCTCAACACAGTTGAAATCAAAACTGAAATGTTGAGATTCAGGCAACTCATACTTCAGTTCATACTCGGCATATGTACCGTCAGACCGAAGATAAGTCACAGGGAGTTCATCATACATTACACCATTGACTATATATGACAAAGACAGAGACATATCTATCATAGCAGTCAAATCTATATTCTGTTCTATGCCTCGTTCTTCTTTCAAATCCCATACAAACCTTACAGGAATGCTGTAAATTCCGGTTTCTGAATCATAAACAGTATTATCAGATAAAACTTCTATTTCAGGCTCTGAAACATATTCAAGTTCAGAAAGATAGTAGACATGATTGTCGGAATCGGCATCTATTGACCAGCCGTCACTCACTCCATATTTCAACTCATATTCGAAACTGTCTTGGGAGGTACTGCCGTCCGAGAAATAATTTTCCCACATCAAACGTCTGGAAGCAGTAAAAGTATTGTCATCATAAGATGATGACAAAGTCTCGTCAGAAATGATTTTCTGTGATGAGAGAAGCGGCGTCATCAAAATTGATTCCGGATTCTGGCTGTCATAGTGGAAAACAATAGAATAAGAATAGCTGTAGTCGTCTTCAAGAGCCTCAATATTCATTTTTATGAGTTTGTCACCGGAGAATTCGTAAGTGATATTCTTGGTAATATTATGACCGTTATTATCAGAAATTTTCACAGCAGCAGGCAGATTGGTTGGAGAATTGCCGTAAAAGAGAGAAAATACAGTATTATCATGAATTTCCTCATCAAGTAGGAGGAACAGCAGATACAGGCCAAGATCAGGAGATTCGTAAGCGGTATAGGTAAAGTCTATATCCGAGATATTTTCGCCTCCATCCCGGTGATAACGTGAAATATTACCGTCTTCATCCCATTCTAACGTAAAACCTGAATCATTAGCGGCATCTAAAGCAAGGAGATTTCCGTTTTCATCATAGGTAGACCAGAAATCGTGAATGCCCATACTATCATATTCCAAACCTTCGAAAGCAACTATGTTTCCGTCGTTATTTACATCTGCAATTATACTCTCGCTGAAAGTGTCATAAGAAACCGGATATTCTATCCCGGAATATCGGGATAGAGAACTCTCGCATGAATACACAGTTTCAGTATAGTCAAATCCGAAATCCAACGAAGCGGAATTTCGCGTAACGTGATAATCAAGCCTGTGTGGATAATTGTCTGCACAGACGCCGTCGGACATGACAAAAGTCACTCTGTCAATCAGATTTTCAGAATCATAACCGATAAAGGATAAAATGCCTGGCTCACCATTCGAATAATTCAAATCCACTCTGGTTATTCTCTGACTTTCAATCACAGGAGTATCGCTATCAGAATCTCCGGAACCGTCATGCCCATTGTTAATGTCCAAACTTAAATCGCAGGATGAGAAAATGAATGTTACTGCAAACAATAATGACAATAATTTTTTCATAATCAAGTAAAAAAATTGAGGCGACTTGAATATAAAATAAATTAAATTCAGAAAATCGCCCCAAACAAATCAGAATAATAATCTTATCAGTCCTTGAACTTGGCGCAAAGGAATTCCCTGTTCAGACGCGCAATATGCGATACTGTAATATGTTTAGGGCATTCCATTTCACATGCTCTGGTGTTGGTGCAGGCCCCGAAACCGAGTTCGTCCATCTTTGCGACCATGGCTTTCGCCCTTTTTGCCCCTTCAATCTTACCCTGAGGAAGAAGAGCCAGCGAACTTACCCTGGCAGCCACGAAAAGCATGGCGGAACCGTTCTTGCAAGTCGCTACGCACGCACCGCAGCCGATGCACGCAGCGCCGTCCATACTCTCTTCAGCTGTTTCATGGGAAATCAGAATGGCATTTCCGTCAGGAACACCGCCAGTACCGACCGATATGAAACCTCCTGCCTGAAGAATCTTGTCGAAAGCCTTTCTATCTACTACAAGATCCTTGATTACAGGAAATCCCTTGCTTCTCCACGGTTCTATAGTAATGGTATCCCCGTCATGGAACTTACGCATATGCAGCTGGCAGGTAGTGACTTCATCGTCAGGACCATGAGCCCTTCCGTTTATATAAAGGGAACATGCTCCGCAAATACCCTCGCGGCAGTCATGATCGAATGAAACAGGACCGCTGCTCTGGCAGCCTCTCTCGACAGCTACCGGATCCATACCCTCATGAATCAACTGTTCATTGAGGATATCAAGCATCTCAAGAAAAGAACTGTCCGGAGATATATTCTTTACCTGATATGTCTCAAAATGTCCTTCGGACTTGGCATTTTTCTGACGCCATATTCTTAAAGTAAAATCCATTTCAGTCTAGTCTTTATAGTTTCTGGTAGCTATCTTGATATTCTCATACTTGAGAGCTTCCTTGTGCATTTCAGGGGCTTCATCTTCTCCCTTGTATTCCCAGGCTGCGACATACATGAAATGTTCGTCATCGCGCTTGGTTTCTCCGTCCTCTGTCTGCATCTCCTCACGGAAATGTCCGCCGCAGGATTCCTTCCTGTTGAGGGCGTCACGGGCCATAAGTTCGCCTATTTCGAGGAAATCGGCAAGCCTGATAGCCTTTTCGAGCTCCTGATTGAAATTATCCTTGTCTCCGGCTACATAGACATCACTCCAGAATTCCTTGCGGAGCTCCTTGATGAGTTCGATAGCCTTCTTGAGTCCGGCCTCGTTCCTCGCCATTCCGACATACTCCCACATGATGTGGCCGAGCTTCTTGTGAATCTCATCCACTGTATGCTTCCCCTTGATGGAAAGAAGTCTGTCTATCTTGGCCCTGACTTTCTTTTCAGCCTCTTCGAATTCCGGCGCCGAAGTATCGGTCTTAGGATTCTTGAACTGTGTGGCAAGATAGTCTCCTATGGTGTACGGAAGGATGAAATAACCGTCGGCAAGACCCTGCATCAGAGCAGATGCACCAAGACGGTTACCGCCATGATCGCTGAAATTAGCCTCTCCGATAGCATAAAGACCAGGAATTGTAGTCTGGAGATTATAATCGACCCAGAGACCTCCCATAGTATAATGAATGGCCGGATAAATCATCATAGGTTCCTTGTAAGGATTCGTATCGGTGATCTTCTGGTACATCTGGAACAGGTTTCCATATCTCTCGCGGATCTTCTCCACTCCAAGTCTTTCGATAGCCGTACTGAAGTCGAGGAAAACAGCCAGCCCCGTCTCGTTCACACCATAACCGGCATCGCATCTCTCCTTTGCAGCCCTAGAAGCCACGTCACGAGGAACAAGATTGCCGAAAGCCGGATAACGACGCTCGAGGTAATAATCCCTGTCTTCTTCAGGGATGTCGGAAGGCTTGATTTCCTTCTTCCTGAGCTTCATTACATCCTCTTTCTTCTTAGGAACCCATATACGGCCGTCATTTCTCAATGACTCGGACATGAGCGTCAGTTTTGACTGCTGGTCACCGTGGACAGGAATACACGTAGGATGTATCTGCGCGAAGCACGGATTAGCGAAATAAGCTCCTTTCTTATAGCACTGCCATGCCGCAGAACCGTTGCTGTTCATGGCGTTCGTAGAAAGGAAATAAGTATTGCCGTATCCTCCGGAAGCGAGGACAACCGCATGCGCGCCGAATCTTTCAATCTCTCCGGTCACAAGATTTCTTGCGATGATTCCCTTGGCTTCTCCGTTTATGAGTACCAGATCGAGCATTTCATGGCGAGGATAGCTTTTGACAGTTCCGGCAGCAATCTGTCTGTTCAACGCCGCATAAGCTCCGAGAAGAAGCTGCTGTCCGGTTTGACCTCGGGCATAGAAAGTACGACTCACCTGAGCGCCTCCGAAAGAACGGTTGGCCAGAAGTCCGCCATACTCCCTGGCAAACGGAACTCCCTGTGCCACACACTGGTCGATGATATTTCCGCTCACTTCAGCAAGACGATATACATTTGCCTCACGGCTGCGATAGTCACCACCCTTGATGGTCTCATAGAAAAGTCGGTAAACGGAATCGTTGTCATTCTGATAGTTCTTTGCAGCGTTGATACCTCCCTGAGCAGCGATTGAATGAGCCCTTCTCGGAGAATCACTGATGCAGAAAACCTTCACATTGTAACCGAGTTCGCCGAGAGAAGCAGCTGCAGACGCTCCGCCCAGACCGGTACCGATGACAATGATCTCGATTTTTCTTTTGTTGCCCGGATTGACAACACGAAGCTGAGTTTTATGCTTTGTCCATTTTTCAGACAAAGGACCCTCAGGAATCTTAGAAATTAATTTATCGGCAATTTTATATCGTTTAATGAAATTTCGCCACAATTTTAATGATTTTTATGCAATTCCGCAATTAATTCGTGCATTATCCGCCTTATCTGATATTTCCCGGACCGCTCATGCGGAGATAACAGCCGAAAGCATCCGTATACGATGAAAAAAATCCAGCGGAAATACTGTCATAAAATTCCAGATATTCGCCTTCGGCAATGTCTCCGTCAAGAAATTTCCGATACAGCGGCATAAAGCTTCCGGTAATTGCGGCCTCTGCCTGACGGCAGCAGGCCAATGTCGGAATACAGCGCCCGGCATCACCCAGCACGAACCTGAGATCGACATATTTCGACATGTTGCTGACTTCCGACGTGAAAACCAATTCGTCTTTCAGCCTGGATGAAAGACCGCAGAAAGTACCAGAAGAGGAAGAAGGAAACCCCGAGAGAGCTGACGGCACATGATCTTCTTCAGAAACGGGAACCGGAACTGTCACCGAGACTGCCGGATATCCGAGAGCCGCCCAGAAGACAGCGGAAGCGGGATTACCTCCGTCTTCAACTCCCTGGACCACTACTGAAGCGGAAGTGGATTTTCTGGGTATGAAGTCCAGATCCGGAAACAGGCCTGTAGTCCCCGAAAGGAATACATCGGCATCACGTACCAGATCAATGCCTGTCACATCGTTTCTGTAAGACCTGGAAAGACTGTCCATGATATCAAGCGGACTGATATCACGCAGCTCTCCCCTGCCGTCCATTTCCCCGAATATGTTACAGGCAGTGGTCCAGCGTTCCACTCCGCGCCATCGGGACGGTTCGCCCGATTCGGAAAAATTAGTCACTACGATGTAGCCATTACCGGTGGAATTTACATCCCTTTTATAATAAGAATAATTGCCGGTCTCATACCATGCGGCTCCGCCATGGGCATCGATGCAGCCGAAATTCGCTTCCACACCGAAAGGACGGGACAATGTATCGAGAAAATGCTCGAAATCTTCGAGAGAGGCGCAGATTTCCAGGGCCCTGTACATGAGTATCCCCTCCCGGTCCATCCTGGAAGCAGGGATATCGTCGTTTTTAAGGCAATAGGAAGCTGTATTCATAATGGAAAAACCGGCAGTATTCGCTCCTATCCACACCTCACCGCCTGGAGAATCGGAATTGACAAGACCTACAAAGGAATATTTTTCACCCTTGAAATGCCTTACACTGTTGTCCAGACAGTCCGTGTCTCGGTTCTTCCACATCAGAGGCCGTCCGTCCGCAGTCTTCTTTCCCGAAATTATGACAGCCGTACATGCATCAGACAGCGACGGAGCCAACATCAGCACCGAAACCGCGATATATTTCCATACACTTGACATAAAATCAGAACAATGTACCGTCACCACCGTCAGACAACATATCAATACCGAGATGCCTGTATGCAAGTTCGGTCACTTCCCTTCCGCGCGGAGTCCTTATCAGAAACCCTTCTTTAATAAGGAATGGCTCATACACTTCCTCCAGAGTTCCCTGATCCTCCCCCACTGCCGTGGCAATGGTATTGGCCCCGACAGGGCCACCCTTGAATTTGGTGATTATGGTCCTGAGGATCTTGTTGTCGATGGAGTCCAGCCCCCGTTTGTCGATATTGAGAGCGTCAAGCGCATATCTTGCTATTTTCAGATCAATATGCCCGTCTCCTACGACCTGCGCGAAATCCCTGACCCTGCGAAGAAGGGAATTGGCGATACGGGGTGTTCCCCTGCTGCGCAACGCCACCTCGTACGCAGCTTCGTCATCAATGCCTATGCCCAGTATATCAGCGCTCCTCTTCACTATATGGACCAGATCGGATGTGTCATAATATTCAAGGGCGAACTTTATGCCGAATCTGGCTCTGAGCGGAGACGTAAGAAGACCGCTTCTGGTAGTGGCCCCTACAAGAGTGAAAGGATTGAGGGATATGCGTACGGAACGTGCTCCAGGTCCCTTGTCTATCATGATGTCGATGACGAAATCTTCCATGGCGGAATACAGATACTCCTCCACTACCGGAGAAAGCCTGTGTATCTCGTCTATGAAAAGCACGTCTCCTTCATCAAGGGAAGTCAGCAGTCCGGCCAGGTCGCCAGGCTTGTCAAGCACAGGTCCTGACGTCACTTTCAGATTTGCCCCCAGCTCATTCGCTATTATATGAGCAAGAGTGGTCTTTCCCAACCCGGGAGGGCCGTGAAACAGCACATGGTCGAGGGACTCCCCTCTCATTTTGGCCGCTTTCACGAATATCCGGAGATTTTTTATTATCTTGTCTTGCCCGGAAAAGTCGCCGAGAGCCTGCGGCCTTATCAGCTTGTCGAGATCCTTGTCCTTTCCGGCGGACGGGTCATGCGGGTCGAATCGCTCTGCCATAATCATTATCAAAATTTATTTTACAAATATAGTTTATTTTAAAGGAATGGTTTTTATAATATAGCTGTGGATATGTTGATAATGTATGGATGAGTGCTCATTATCAATAATTTGCCTCTGTGGATTATTTACAGCAATGAGCCGTTTCCGGTTAGAAAATCACGAGAAAAATTGTTCGTGGAATTTTTTGAAATCAAATATTAATGCCGTTTATACGGATTATTCGGATTTTATAATTTATTTTTGGATTTTATTTGAACAGGATATCTACACATTATCTACATGATTCTGTAGTGATATGAACATGTTTTCAACAGAAAAACTGGAGAAATGTTAATAAACAAGAAATCGACGGAACAGCTCCGTGACAGTCTTGAGGCCGGGAGGGAGGTTTTCTGTTCCGGTCTGTTTCTGTCTGCCAGATGGTTTGTCTTTTCATCTGCAGTACAGTCCGGAATCCATCTCATAGTGCTTCCTGACAAGGAATCTGCCGAGTATTGCGCTTCCGACCTGTATGACATGATAGACGGGGACAGAGTGTTTTTTCTGCCCGATACCGGACGCAAGATAGAGAGGAGCAACTATAAAGCCTCGCTTGAGGTGCAGAGGACAGCTGCGTTGGGCAGGATCATGAATGCTCCTGACGGAGAGTTGTCGGTACTGGTCACTTATCCTGAAGCTCTGGAAGAAAAGGTCCCTTCCGGTGACAAGGTGAGTTCTTCCATAATATCTCTTGTAAAAGGCGGGGAGGAAGATTTCGACGGATTGTGTGCGAGGTTGGCTTCCGAGGGGTTCGTAAAGACGGATTTCGTTTCCGAGCCGGGCCAGTATGCCGTGAGGGGCGGGCTGGTGGACATATTTTCGTACTCGTTCAACAATCCTTTCAGGATATCTTTCTTCGGAAACGAAGTCGAAAGCATCAGCATATTCAACTGCAACACCCAGCTGTCTGAGAGTCAGGTGGACAGTGTGGACATTTGTCCGGAGCTTGTTTCCGAAGATGATGAAGGCACTCCCCTCTCCGCTCTTTTGCCTGACGATGCAGTGGTATGGCTGGATTCTTCGGACATGTACCGTGAAAAAGAATTCTTTCCTGCCCTGCTTGATTTCAGACATGTCTATATCGATACTCCCCTTTCCGCCCAGGATGTATCCCCTGTAAAGTTCGATATTTCCCCGCAGCCTGTGTTCAACAAGAATTTCGAACTTCTGGTGGAGGATATACGGAAAAGGGTGGAGGAAGGATGGAAAGTGTATATATTCGGTGAGAAGGAATCGCAGCTTGAGAGACTGAGGTCCATACTTTCACAATATGGCGGGATAATACCGGGATTCTGTCCCGGAAAGAACATCCACAACGGATTCATCGACAATCAGGACAGGATATGCTGCTATTCCGACCATGAGATATTCGACAGGTTCCACAGGGTGGCCATAAGACGTACCGTCGAGAAAAGCGAGCAGTTGACCATAAATGACCTGACTTCTTTCAATATAGGAGACTATATCGTCCATATAGACCATGGAGTGGGGATCTTCGGCGGGCTTGTCCGTGTCAGGGACGACAAGGGAAGGATGCATGAGGTGGTCAAGCTTATATACAAGGACAATGACACCGTACTGGTTTCCGTCCATTCTCTTCACAAGATATCCAGATACAAGTCCAAGGATGCCGAGCCTCCGAAAATATACAAGCTGGGCTCCAGGGTATGGCAGAACCTCAAGGCCAATACCAAGAAGAAAGTCAAGGATATAGCCAAGGAACTGATACAGCTTTATGCCAAAAGGAAAAGCGCCGAGGGCTTTGCATTCTCTCCCGACACGTATATGCAGGAAGAGCTGGAGTCATCTTTCATGTATGAAGATACTCCTGACCAGGAAAAGGCCGTAAAGGCCGTGAAGGCTGACATGGAAGCAGACTATCCTATGGACAGGCTGGTCTGCGGTGATGTGGGGTTCGGCAAGACGGAGGTGGCTGTACGTGCCGCATTCAAGGCTGTGGCCGACAGCAAGCAGGTGGCCGTGCTGGTCCCTACTACAATACTTGCCCTGCAGCATTACAACACGTTCAAGGGTAGGTTGAAGGATTTTCCTTGCAATATCGATTATGTGAGCCGGCTCAGGACAGCCAGGGAGGTATCCGACATACAGAAGAGGCTGAAGAACGGCAGTATCGATATAGTCATAGGTACTCACAAACTCATAGGAAAAGGCTTCGAATTCAAGGATCTCGGGCTTCTGATCATAGATGAAGAACAGAAATTCGGCGTGAGCGCGAAGGAAAAGCTGCGCCAGATGAAAAGTTCCGTGGATACTCTGACACTGACGGCTACGCCGATCCCGAGGACTCTTCAGTTTTCTCTTCTCGGAGCACGGGACCTTTCCATCATCAACACTCCCCCGCCGAACAGAATTCCTGTGCAGACTGAAATCATGCTTTTCGATCATGATGAGATAAAGCGTATCATAGACTATGAGCTGAATCGCGGAGGCCAGATTTTCTTCGTGCACAACAGGGTGGAAGAACTTCAGTCGATATATGACATTCTTCACAGAATAGAGCCTGACATGAAAATATGCGTGGCGCATGGCCAGATGGAAGCCAAGACTCTTGAAAACAAGATACTGGATTTCATGGAGGGAGACTATGACATGCTTCTATGTACCACCATCATAGAAAACGGTCTTGATATCCCGAATGCAAACACCATCATCATAAACCAGGCCCAGAACATAGGGCTGAGCGACCTGCATCAGCTGAGAGGAAGGGTGGGACGTTCGAACAAGAGGGCTTTCTGCTATCTGATAGTGCCTCCTCTCGTTTCCATCACTGATGAAGCCAGGCGGAGGCTCAAGGCCATAGAGTCCTTTTCCGATCTTGGAAGCGGTTTCAATATAGCCATGCAGGATCTTGACATAAGGGGTGCGGGAAATCTTCTGGGAGCCGAACAAAGCGGCTTCATCTCCGACATGGGACTTGAAACATATCAGAAGATACTCGCTGAGGCCATGGAGGAATTGGGTGTGGAAACAGGTTCAACGGCAGGGCGTTCGGACGAGTCGTATGTATCCGACTGTACCATCGAAACTGACCAGCTGGCCCTTATTCCGGACAGCTACATAGACATGACTGCGGAGAAAATCAGGATATACAAGGAACTGGATTCCATTTCCGATGAAAAATCCCTGGACAGGTACCGGGACAGGCTTGAAGACAGGTTCGGGAAGATTCCGCCGGAGCTTGACAGGCTGTTCGATATCGTCAGGATCAGGCAGCTTGGCGAGAAACTCGGGTTCGAAAAGATAATCATCAAGAACGGAGTGATGATATGTTTTTTCATATCAAACCCTCTGTCAAAGTATTACCGTTCGGAGAAATTTTCGTCCATCCTGCAGAGCATAAACGGGAATCCTGCCCTTTTTGACTTGAAACAGAATGACAGCAAGCTCAGGATTTTCGTCAGAAATGTGGAATCCCTGTCAAAAGCCTATTCCATATTGAAGAAATTATAAGTAACTTTACAGGCTGTTTTTACTTGTTATGGCGAATCTTCTGGTCGATATAGGCAGTACGGCATTGAAAGCGTCATGGGCTGACGGAGTCACGCTCGGAAAGACTTTCCGGTATCAGGGTGAGCACATGATTGATTTCATACTTTCGCTTGTCGTGACAGACAGGCCGGATGTCATGGTGGTATCATCGGCCAGGGACATATCCTCCTCTGATGAAGAAAGGCTTCGGAAATGCTGTGACAGACTGCTTCTCATCGATTCCGTACACAAGGGCATATACAGGAATGCACCTGACTATCTCAGTCCTGACAGATATGCTTCCATGGTGGCTGCACGGTATCTTTTCAAGGACAGGAAATGTGTCATTTTCGATTTCGGCACTACCATGACGGTAGATTTTCTGGATACCTGCGGAAACTATGCCGGAGGTAACATATCCCCGGGATGCCGTACCAGATTCAAGGCTCTAAACAGGTATTCCAGAGTACTGCCGCTTGTGGATACTCCGGAAGATATACAGGAAGTGGGGACATCCTTGAAATCGTCCGTCGAATCCGGTGTGATTTCAGGCATAATGTTTGAAATTCAGGGATATCTTGGTCAGAATCATGAAAATATTGTCATTTTTACCGGAGGAGACGCAATTTATTTTGCAAAACGCATTAAAAACTCCATCTTTGTAATTTGTAATTTAGTTTTGATGGGATTAGCTATATTGGCTGAAGAATATGTTGGATAGGTTATATTTGTTTATCATAGCTGGACTTATCTGTATCTGCATACCATCCGCAGGACAGACGAACGGGACGTATGGAGCTTATTCACCGTATTCCGTTTTCGGTCTGGGAGAAATTTCCCGTGAGGGTACAGCTTACAACAAGAGCATGGGGGGAGTCGGCATAGCGTCGAACAGCAGAAGATTTGTGAACATAATGAATCCGGCATCGGTGTCCGTGAGGGACAGCAGTTCATTCATGGCTGATTTCGGTATTGTACAGAAGAACACTATATTCCGTCAGAATGACCTGAGGTCGGGTAACAATACGTTCAATATCTATAACTTCGTGATAAGTTTCCCGGTGTACAGGTCTTCTGCGCTCATGGTGGGAATCATGCCTTTCAGTGATGTGGGGTACAATATCAGACAGAAACAGACGAATCAGGACATAATAGGTAATACCGGAAACATCACATACAATACTTACGGAGAAGGAAGTGTGTATCAGCTTTTTCTGGGAGGAGGTGCCACTTTCTGGAAGAGGCTTTCGATAGGGGCCGAGGCCATATATTATTTCGGAAATCTGGATAAGGTCTACAACCAGGATTTCAGCAATACTTCCTATGCATCGCTGAAAAGCGGGTACGAACTTCTGGTAAGGGGTGTTACAGGAAAGTTCGGACTGCAGTACCAGCAGCCTCTCGGAAATGACCTCTATATGGTTCTCGGGGCCACTTACAGATTGAAGACCAATATGAAAGGCCATACGATCTATTATGAGAACAAGCAGACCGACGAGATAGTGGACACTCTGGTCTATAATGATGTTCTGAACGGAAGGGACAATGATCTGAAGATAGCCGGGGAGATAGGAGTGGGAATATCCGTGAAGAAAGGGGAGAAATGGAGTGCTGAATTCAATTATATAAGATCCGACTGGAGAAATTCGGGAATGGACTTGTATGACGGCTATGGTGTTTCGGGTGCGTCATCGTTTTCATCCAGTGTTTCGCAGTCTTTCAGGGCCGGATTCGAGATTGTGCCCAACAGGAACGATATCAGGTATTATCTGAGAAGATGTGCCTACAGGGTGGGAGCCTACTATGAACAGGCTTATTACAAGCTCGACGGCAATATGGTGAATTCCATGGGGCTTACGTTCGGTGTCACCTTGCCTGTATTCAGGTGGTACAACGGTCTGACTTTGGGAGTGGATGTGGGACAGCGCGGAAGCCTGAGGACAAATATGGTGCGTGAAAGGTACGTATCCTTTGTCATAGGTTTCAATATCTTTGATATCTGGTTCCAGAAACCACGGTATCAGTAGACTGTTGCCGCTTGCGGCATATATTATGATTGTAACGGTTTAAAGAAAACAAACTTAATTGAATATGAAAAAGAATGTCCTTTTGTTCTTCTCTGTCGTTTTCATGCTGGCAGGGGCGTGCATTGCTTCCGCTCAGGGTAAATATGGTGCGGACAGTGCCGAATGTATCAAGTATCTGTCTTACTACAACGAGTATTACAAGCAGAAAAACTATGATGATGCTCTTCCGAACTGGAGAAAGGCTTACAAGCTTTGTCCTCCTACCGCAAACCAGACCATGCTTATCAATGGTACTTCTCTGTACAGGCGTCTCATAAACGAAAACAGGAACAATCCTGTGTATTTCGAATCCCTTATAGATACCCTGCTTACCCTTCATGATACCAGGGCACAGTATTATCCGAAATATGCGGTGACTGCTCTCAACAACAAGGGGCAGGACATGATAAACTATATCAAGGATGATCCGCAGAGGCTCTATGACGAATTCAAGCTTATCATAGATGCTAACAAGGCTGCGGTAAAGCCTCAGATTCTTCTTTTCGAACTCAATACTTCTTGCCAGCTCTACCAGAACGGTACTCTGATGGCAGAGGATGTCATCCAGGACTATAATACTGTGATGGGTCTTCTTGACCAGATGAAACAGACTCCTGACATTGAAAAGATCAGGACAGACTGTGAAAGTATCTTCATAGGAAGCAACGTGGCAAGCTGCGAGAATCTCATCGCACTGTTCACTCCGAGATTCGAGGCCGCTCCGGATGATCTCCAGCTCGCGACCAATATCGTGAAGATGCTTTCGTCTACCGAAGGATGTACTGACAACGATCTGTTCAAGAACGCTGCCAATACCATGCACAGGCTTGATCCTTCATACAATTCCGCACACTTCCTCTATCAGCTCTATTCTGCAGAAGGAGATGTGGACAATGCCCTGAAATTCATAGACGAAGCCATAGCTTATCCTGAATCTGACAATGCTGTCGACGCCCAGTATGCTTATGAAGCCGCAGCCTTTGCATTCAAGAGCTCGAGAAATGCAGCTGCATTCGAATATGCCATGAAGGCTGCCGAACTTGATTCTGCACTTGCCGGAAAGGCTTATATGCTCATCGGTACCATATGGGGATCACTCGTATGCCAGGGTAACGAGATAGAAAGAAGGGCTCCTTACTGGGTGGCTGTGGACTATATGGTGAAAGCGAAGAATGCTGATCCTTCACTTGCGGAAGAGGCGAACAAGCACATCGCACAGTACCGTCAGTATTATCCTCAGACTGCAGAAGCATTCATGTACAACGTGACTGACGGTGATTCGTATACTGTATCATGCGGCGGAATGCGTGCTGTCACTACAGTGAAGACCCAGCAGTAATCTCCAGGTTTTGCTGAAAAGGTTGGGATATACAGGTTTTCATGCGGCAGCCCGGAATCTGATTCTGGGCTCCGTTTTCGTTTTATCCGCTGCCTGCGGCGGAAGGGATCTGGGGACGGCTGAAAAGCTGGACCTGGCTGCTACTCCCGTGCAGACTGTAGACAAGATGTTTGTAGTCCAGTCTGA
The DNA here is from genome assembly GCA_949300335.1 of uncultured Bacteroidales bacterium. Lineage (GTDB taxonomy): Bacteria > Bacteroidota > Bacteroidia > Bacteroidales > UBA932 > Cryptobacteroides. The sequence continues at coordinate 15,262 of CASGDV010000035.1, forward strand.
AAACGGAGTTCTCCAAATGCGTATGGAGGCGGATGTGATGGAAAGGTATCAGAACGACTCCATGTCTTATGAATTGTTCCCTAAAGGGCTTGCCGTTTTCGGATACAATGAAGACGGTCTTCTGGAAACTGAAATCACGGCTGACAACGGCAGGCATGTGAAGATGGAGAAGGATGACAGCGAACAGTGGGAGGCCTACGGCAATGTCGTGGTAAGGAATATCATCAACCAGGAAGTTATGGAGACCGATACCCTTTACTGGGACAGGAAGAACGAGAAGATATATACCGACTGCTATGTCAAGCTGTATTCCCCTGACGGATATATGCAGGGATATGGGATGGAATCGGACCAGCGTGCCAGAAATTCAGTCATCCTCCAGCCTTTCGACAGTTATGGTGTGATAGTGCAGGACAGTACCGAGGTCAGGATAGATTCCGTGAATTTTATAGGACCTTTGATAAAAAAATAGTCGCAGATTCGATGAAAATTGCTATCTTCGCGGTCCATAGCGCATTATAAAGGAAATAATTTAAAATTTAATGATAAGATGGCTGTTCTTGAAAAAATTAGAGTTAAGTTCGGCATACTGATTTCAGTAGTGATAGCTCTGGCTTTGCTTTCGTTCATCATCGATCCGAATACCATAAGCCAGGTGGCATCATCCATGTCATCAAAGTATCGTGTCGGAAAAATTGACGGGAATTCTGTTTCATATCAGGATTTTGACAATGAATTGAATTATCAGAACCGTATTTTCGAGTATATGTACAGGAGAAATGCGAATACCGATCAGGAGATGGAGTATGTCCGCAATATGGCCTGGAAGACATTTGTCGACAGGTACATGTTTCTGTACAATGCGAAGAAGGCAGGGATACAGGTAGGCGAGGCCGAACTTGTGGATCTGACTTCAGGTGATATGGTATCTCCTATGATTTCGCAGATTTTCGTGGATGAGACAGGTGCGTTTTCCAAAGACATGCTTTCAAACTATCTCCAGAGCATGCAGTATGACCAGACCGGCCAGGCAAGAATGTTCTGGGACTATCTTCAGAATACTGTCACTACGGACCAGTATTATGTAAAATACAACAGTCTGTTCAATGCCGGCAATTTCATAAACCCTCTTATGATGACAGATGAAATAGCCGACAACAACAATTCCGTGGGAGTGGAGTTCGTGATGGTACCTTACGGCTATCAGAGGGATACTACCATAGAGGTGACCGATGCCGAGATCAGGAACTATTACAAGGAGCATAAGAAACTTTACAGACAGACTGCAAGCAGGGATATCGAATATGTGGTTTTCGAAGTGAAGCCGTCACAGACAGACATAGCGGATGCCAATGACAAGGTGGTAAAGGCTTACGACGAGTTCTCTACTACAGACAATGTCAAGAATTTCCTGATGAAGAACTCTGATACTCCGTACTCTGACGAGTGGTACAAGAAAGGTGAACTCAGGACAGTCTCCGCTGACGTGGAAAATTTCGTATTCGATTCCAAGACCAGGACAGGAGATGTATCCCAGGTACTTGCCAAGGACAATACTTTCTATGTGGCACGCGTGATGGATTCAGCCATGGTTCCGGATTCCGTATTCGTGAAAGGCATTCTCCTTCAGGGTGTGCAGACAGATCTGGCGGACAGTCTTCTGAATGTGCTCAAGACCGGCAAGGATAATTTCGAAAACGTAGCCGCGCAGTATTCTGCCATGGGTGCTTCCCAGACAGGCGAACCGGGAGACTACGGTTGGATGACCAAGAATACCATGTTCCCTGGAATCGAATCCGTATTCACTGCAAGACTGAACAATCTGTATGTAGTCGAGACACAGTACGGAAAACATATCCTCAAGGTGACTGACAGGTCAGAGCCTCTGCAGAAGAAGAAAGTCGCGATTTTTGAAAAAGAGGCGCTTCCTAGCGGAAACACCATCAATGAATATTACGTACAGGCAAATGCACTTGCCACCAAGGCAGACGGAAAATACGAGAACCTGAAGAAGGTCGTGGATGAGGAAGGACTTGCTCTTCTGACCAGAAACAATCTTCGTGAAGGTGACGAGAACGTAGGTTCCGTAAATGACAGGACCAAGGAGATTTCCAAGTGGGCGTTTGAGACAAAGAGGGAAGGAAAGATTTCCAATGTGCTGAACATAAACAACGACTACTATGTAGTGGCAGCCCTCAAGAAGATACACAAGGAAGGTTATGCTCCTGTAGCGGATGTCGCTTCAAGCATAAGTTCCATCATCTATAATCAGAAACTCGGAGAGAAGAAGGCAGCTGAAACCGCCGGGAAGATAGCGGGGCTCGGCTCCATGGAAGCCATTGCGGAAGCTCTCGGAACCACTGTAAGCACAAGGGAAGGCATATCTTTCTCTTCTTACATGAATCAGGGTCTTGACCCTAAGTTTATCGGTGCTGTCACAGCAGCTGAGGAAGGCGTGATTTCACAGCCTCTTGCAGGAAACATAGGTGTCTATGTATACAAGGTGATTTCACACGATGAAGGTTCGTCCTTCACAGAAGAAGACGTGAAGAACAGGGCAGCCCAGATGTCCTACTATGCTTCCCAGTCTCTCCTTCCTGTCATGATGCAGGATGCCGATGTGGAGGACAACAGGGCACGTTTCTTCTAGAATACAATTCATCAATCATAAAAACCGGACCTTCATAGGCCCGGTTTTTTTATTGTATCTTCCATGTAACATTTATTACCTGTTTTGAAATAAATGTGACATCCGGCAGATATGACTTTGTTTACTTTTGTTTTAGATGAAACGGAAAGTAATATATTTTATTCTGTCGTTGTTGTCCTTATTGTCCTCATGTACAGGAAATAAGGTACAGAAATATGTCATAGGCGTTTCACAATGCAGCACAGATGACTGGAGAGTCAAAATGAACGACGAGATGCTGCTGGAAACTTTTTTTTATCCGGGGCTTGAGCTTGAAATACGTTCTGCGGAAGATGAAACCGGGCGGCAGGTGGAAGATATAGAATATTTCATTTCCAGAAAAGTCGATCTTATCATAGTAGCGCCGAACGAGGCAGAACCGGTGACACCTGTAGTGGAAAAAGCATTTAAAAAGGGTATTCCGGTAGTAGTCGTGGACAGAAAGATCTCATCGGATAATATGACTGCGTTTATAGGTGCTGACAATTATCAGATAGGAAAATCCATAGGACTGTATGTATCGAAAGTATTGCAGCAGGGAGGCAATGTCGTTGAATTGACGGGGCTCATGAGTTCTTCTCCTGCACAGGAGCGGCACAAGGGCTTTACGGATGTGATTTCCGAAAACCCGCGTATCAGACTGTTGTGCAGCGAGGATGCGCAATTTCAGGAAAAAGCGGCATATGACCGGATGTTGGGGATATTGTCGGACTACGAGAATATAGATCTTGTTTTCGCGCATAACGACATGATGGCTTACGGAGCATATCAGGCAGCTAAAAGTATCGGAATGGAAAAAAGCATCTCATTTATAGGCATAGATGCTCTGACAGGTCCGCGGGGAGGAGTCAATCTGGTGCTCGAAGGTGTTCTGAATGCCACTTTTGTCTATCCGACAGGAGGCGATCAGGTGATACATCTCGCCATGAGGATTCTTAAGGGAAAGGAATACAGGAAGATAAATGTATTGCAGACGACGTTTGTCGATCGCAGCAATGCCGAACTTATGATGGCCCAGTCAGAACACCTGAAAGAGCAGGAAATGAAAATACGCTCAGTCAACGGCAAACTTATGGAACTTACACGCAGCTATGATGTCCAGAGAATAGTAATGATAATAGCCATAGCTGTAGTGATGGTTGTAATATCCCTTCTATTTACTATTATGACAGTCCTGCGGCAGCGCAATGCTCTGAATGAAGAAGTAAATGACCGTCAGAACAGGATAGAGGCACTTTCTTCCGAACTGGAAGCCGTATCGCAGAACAACAGCCATCAGACAAGCCATCTTGATGCGGAATCCATGTTTGACATCGACGAACATCCGTTAAGCGAAAAAGACCGCGACTTTATAATAAGATTCAAGGCATTGATTACTGCAAATCTTTCCAATTCGGACATGAATATAGACCGGATCAGCGAAGAAATGGGATTGAGCAGGGTACAGTTTTATAGGATACTCAAACGTCTGACTGATTTATCACCGAATGAATTCATAAGAATCTACCGGCTTAAACGGGCTCGATATCTTCTTCTGACGACAGATATGACTATTTCTGAGATCTGTTATGAAACAGGGTTTAATACTCCGAGTTATTTTACAAGGTGTTTCAAGGAGTATTTTAAAAAGTTGCCAAGTGACTATTCCCGTATGCGGGACTGATGTAACATCTGTATTATAATTTGATATAATAGTGACAAGGATACGTATGTATTCACTCTAATTTTGACATAGCCAATAATACTATTATTAATAATCAGAGTTCATCATGAAAAAGACTGTCTTATTCTCAGTTCTGCTTGCTGCTACTGTCATTAACAGTTGTACCAAGACTGAAATTGATTCTGCTGTTTCAATCACTACAGCTGAAATTACTGAAATTACATCGGATTCCGCCATTTCAGGAGGTCTGATTACAAGTGATGGTGGAAGCCGTATTACTGCTTATGGTGTATGTTGGTCAACAAAGGAAATGCCGACTATATCAGACAACAAAACCGAAGATGGAGCCGGAACAGGCGAGTGGGTATCAGAAATAACAGGTTTGACACCGGGAACTACATATTATGTACGCGCGTATGGAATAAATTCCAACGGAGTTTCATACGGAGAAGCAAAAAGTTTCGTTACTAAAGGTTCTATTCCGGTCCTGACAACAACGGCGGTTTCTGATGTTCAGTCAGGTTCTGCTATTTCCGGAGGAACTGTTACATTTGACGGAGGAGATGAAATAACCGCTGTAGGAGTCTGCTGGGGAACGGAAGAAAATCCTACAGTGGATGGAAACCATACTGAAGATGTATTGGGTGATGACAATACTTTCGTCTCGCACATAGAAGGCCTGGAACCGGACAAGACATATTATTTACGTGCATATGCAGTCAATTCTTCAGGAACAGGCTACGGAAACCAGATAACTTTCGGAACTTCGACCGAACCTGTAGTGGCCAAGGTGGAAGACGAGGCGATATGGGCGTATATTCTTTCCAATTATGACGAAAACCATGACGGCAATATTCAGATAAGCGAAGCCGAGGCTGCCACGGTAATAGATGTTCCCAATGCCGGTGTCAAGACTATGGCAGGACTCGAACAGTTTGCGAACCTGACGGATATACGCCTTAACGGCAATGATCTCAGTTCGGCGGACCTGACTCCGTTCAGGAATCTGCAGATATTCTGGGGTTTCGAAAACCACAATCTGACATCGGTGAATATAAAAGGCCTGCAGTCACTTGCATATTTCCATTGTCAGGACACTCCTCTTGAAAGCCTTGATCTTTCCGATGCTGTTTCAATGCTGGAACTGAACTTATATTGGACAAATCTTGAAACACTGGATCTTACATATTGTCCTGCCCTTTCACTTCTGAATCTGGACAAGTCCCCTGTAAAGACAGTGGATGTTTCGAACAAACAGTCTCTGACATATTTCAATGTAAGCAACTGTGCAAATATTGAATCGATAAATGTCAGCGGATGTTCTTCTCTGACAGAACTGTATGCAGGCACTTCATCACTGGGCGAAATCGATGCGAGCGGTCTTCCTTCACTTCAGGTACTGCATGCATTCAATCTTGTTTCCGAGAATGCAACCGTAAAGGCAGATGACTGTCCTGCCCTGAAATATCTTCATGCTTATAACAGCAAGCTTTCAGTATGCAGTGCACGGAATTGTCCTTCACTGGTAGAATACAGGTGCTACGGAAATCCTGATATTACCAGTGTCGATTTTACAGGTTCGTTCAAGGCTGAAAAGGCCGAGATAAATCTTGACGGATCTCATTTGACAGAATTTGTTATAGACAAGGATAACAGTGTATATTATATAAACCTTGCACAGAACAGACTGACTTCCCTGGACTTCACAGGAGGTTTCAATAGTCTTGAACAGTTATATCTGAATTTATCCACGCTTGAATCCGTAAATATAACAGGTCTTCCTAAGTTGTGGGATTTCAACAGCAATGACAATACGTCTGCAAATCCATTGTCCGTGAAAGCCGATGACTGTCCTGAACTGTTGAATATGATCTGTCAGTATGGACGGGCAAAGGAAGTCTCCGTCAAAAACTGTCCGAAACTCAAACTATACCGCTGCTACGGAAATCCGGATATAAAGTCCGTGGATCTTACGGGATGCGAGGCTCTTGATGAAATAAATCTTGACGGAGCAGGGATTGAAAGTCTGGTCATACCTGACAATGAGCCGGCACTGTGGTACGTAAATATACATGGGAATAATCTCACATCTGTCGATTTGTCCGGATATAAGGCACTTACCGCCCTGCATTGCGGAAATGCGCAAAAACTTGCTTCGGTAAAATATCCTGTATCGATAAAGGAAATATATCATTTCAACAATCCGTTGCTTGAAACGGTGGATGTCAGCGGATTGTCAGCACTTACAACTCTCTGGTCATATGCTGACGAAGGTGATGGATACCATTGCGGTATGAAAAACCTGGTCTTTTCAGAAAATCAGAATCTTACTGTAGTACGGGCATTCAGGACTCAAATGGAAAGTGTGGATATAAGATCCTGTGCAGATCACATGACGGAAGCATGGTTCGATGCGAATCCGTCACTTAAGACTATCACCAAGAGGGCAGGACAGATAATAGATGATTTGCATGTAGATTCAGGATGTGAAGTGAGAGAATTGTGATGTATTGATTCAGATTTATTCTATTGTGTTATGTTCAAGAGAATCGGTGTCGCTATAGTATTGGCATGTGTGACATTCCTTTCGGGAAATGTCATACATGCCCGGAATACAGATAAGGTCAGCGGTCTTATAGTCGATATAGACGGAAATCCGATGGCCGGAACTACAGTCATGGTGAAGGAGAAGAATCTCGGAACCGTGGCTGATGCTGACGGATACTATTTTCTGGAAGGTCTGACAGCCGGTGATGTCATCACTTATGATTTTATGGGTTATATTCCTCAGGAAATGGAGTTCGACGGAAAGGAAATCCACAATATAGTCATGAGAGTGTCGAGCCAGTTTCTTGATGATGTAGTGGTAGTGGGATATGGAACGCAGAAAAAGGTATCGGTTACAGGAGCATTGTCACAGATCCAGCCGAAAAACCTCGAAAGCAAACCGGCTGTAACGCTTTCTACTACACTGGGCGGTGCCATACCTGGAATTATTACGAGGCAGTCTACTGGAGAACCTGGAAATGACTATGCCACGATATTCATACGCGGTATGGCCACGTGGCAGGACAGGACACCTCTGATCATGGTAGACGGTGTCGAGCGTGATATAAATCTTCTGAATCCTCAGGAAATAGAGAGTTTTACGGTACTGAAGGATGCATCCGCCACTGCAGTATACGGTGTAAGGGGAGCCAACGGTGTGATTCTCATCAATACGAAAAAAGGGGTGATGGGAAAGCCGAAAGTAGTGTTCAGGCATGAGTCGGCATTGCTGCAGGGACTTCGTTTTCCCAAATATATAAACGGTTATGAATTCGCCTCCCTCATGAATGAGGCTGTGGCGCATGCTACTGGAGGAACCGGAACGCCTGCCTGGAACGATGACGAACTGCTGAAATTCAGAGATCATTCCGATCCGTACCTGTATCCGGATGTGAATTGGGTGGATGAAATATTGAACAAGACTGCATATCAGACCGTAAACAATCTGAATGTGTCCGGGGGAAATGAGACTATCAGGTATTTCATGAACGTCGGCTATACCAGCCAGGGAGGACTTTTCAAGGAGGATCCGCAGTATAAATATGACACTAACAGCCGTTCGGACAGGTACAATTTCAGGGCGACGACAGATGTGAATCTGGCAAAAAGCCTGGTTTTCAGTATGAGTATAGGAGCCATATTCCAGGATAAGACATATCCCGGTACCAGTTCTGCGGATATATTCGCACAGATGCGACAGAACAGTCCGATATCAATGCCTAAAACGAATCCGGACGGGACTCCGGGCAGCGGAGCCTCGGCTGTAATATTGAATCCGTGGGCATTGACTACGCAAAGCGGCTATTCAAAACAATTCATTACCACTATACAGAGTACGGCAAACATCAATTGGGATTTATCTTCTCTTGTTACAAAGGGTTTGTCAGTGGCAGCCAAATTTTCATATGACATGTATTATGCGAACTATGTATCCAGACATGTGTCATATGGAATGAAACGATATATGGGACAAGATGAATACGGAAATGATACTTACAATCTCATAAGAGAGCAGGGAAGCATGGAGTATGCCGTGACGAATACTGCGAACAGGGCATATTACTGGGATGTATCCGTGAATTACAACAGAGCTTTCGGAGAACACAACATCGCAGCCATGATGCTGTTCAACAGGCGTGATTACAAGGATCTTACGGCATCGTCTTCGATGTACAATCTGCCGTACAGGCGGCAGGGGCTTGCAGGACGTGTCACATATGATTACGGACACCGGTATATGGCCGAGTTCAATTTCGGATATAACGGGTCGGAAAACTTCAGGCCGGGAAAGCGGTACGGGTTTTTCCCGTCATTGTCTCTCGGATGGTCCGTGACCAATGAGCCTTACATTCCGCAGGCGGTCAAGGATGTCATGTCTTTCAAGCTGAGAGGATCGTACGGTATTGCCGGAAACGACCAGATAGGAGGGGACAGGTTCCTTTACATATCGACCGTAAATTACGGTAACGGGGCCTATTTCGGATCTACACAACAGTATCTTTCAGGAATCTATGAGGGAAAGGTCGGCGCCGACGTTACCTGGGAAAAGGCCTACAAGCTTGATATAGGATTTGATATGAAATTCTTCAAGGATGCCCTTTCCATCCAGGTGGATTATTTCAATGAAGACAGACGCGATATCCTGTTGTCCAGGGGGACAATTCCTATAGTTACAGGAATCACAGCGGCAACGTATGCAAATCTCGGTCAGGTTAAAAACAGGGGTGTGGATGCCATGATAGAATGGAAACAGCAGACAAGATCCGGATTCTACTGGTCTTTCTACGGTAACTTCACATATGCGCACAACACTATCATAGAAGACGATACCCCGAAGCCCAAATGGTCATATCAGGACAGCAGGGGAACCAGTATAGACCAGTCGTTCGGATATGTGGCCATAGGTCTGTTCGAGGATGAGGAAGACATAGCGAATTCCCCGCAGCAGAAACTGTCCTCGACAGTGTTGCCCGGTGATATAAAATATGCGGACCTGAACGGTGACGGTATCATCGATCCATACGACAGGACTTATATTGGTAATCCGAGAACACCGGAAATCATGTACGGTTTCGGTCTGGCTCTGGCATATAAAGGATGGGATTTTTCCATAGGATTTACAGGTGCGGCCAGGACGAGCATGTTCCTGACATCGGAAGACATGTGGCCTTTTTCACTGGAATATCCAAGATATAATGTCTCACGGGAATATTATGACCACAGATGGGTCGCTGGTGCTGACAATTCAAAAGCGAAATATCCGGCTGTAATCAATGGCAATTCCCCGAATAATTATGTGACAAGTACATTGTATATGAGGGATGCCAGTTATCTGAAACTTAAAAATGCTGAAATCGGATACAGTATTCCTGAAAGGGCTGCAGATGCCGTAGGTCTTGAAGGCGTGAGGATTTTCCTGAACGGGCTGAATCTTCTTTGTTTCGACAAGATAAGGATAGTGGATCCTGAAGCGGACAGCGGAACAGGAAATTATCCGCAGCAGAGGGCTCTCAATATAGGTGTTCAGATTAATTTTTAGGAAAATATGACTATGAAGACTATAGCTTGGTTTGTTTCCGGTGTATTTCTAGCCGCAGTATTGCTGGTTTCATGTGAAGACTATCTTGACAAGACACCGGACGATGACATGACGATAGATGAAGTGTTCACGAATCCCGACTGGACCAGGGCATGGCTGTACAACTGTTACAGCTGGCTTCCGAATGAAGCCAATTTTGCTGATGACGGGGCATTCAGAAGCCCGTTTACCGGAGGCTGTGACGAGATGGAAATAGCATTCGGAGCATCATATTCCCATCTTATCAATGCCGGGTCGTGGAATGCCACGAATATTTCAAGAGTTCCTGTATGGGAACAGTCTTATTGTGCATTACGGGCAGTGAACATATTTCTGGCAAACATAGACAGGGTACCGAATCTTTCAGAGTCGGATTATGATTCCATGCTTGGAGAGGCATATTTCCTGCGCGCATTTTTCCATTTCCTTGTTTTCAGGGCTTATGGTCCGATTCCCATAGTGAAGAACGTGGTATCAGGCAGTGATGACTGGAGTGAAATGGTCAGAAAGCCTGTGGATGAATGCGTATCCGAAATAGTGGATGACTGCAACAAAGCCATAGAGTATCTTCCTGTATCGCGGGTCGAGACAGAATACGGACGTCCGCCTAAGGTTGCTGCCTATGCTTTGAAATCAAGGATATTGCTATATGCAGCATCACCTCTGTACAATGGAAATACTGATTTGGACAGACTGAAAGATCCTGTGACAGGGAACAGTCTGATATCGCAGACTTACGATAAGGAAAAATGGAAACTTGCCGCAGATGCCGCGAGAGACGCGATAAAAGCTGCGGCAGAGGCCGGTCTGACTATCCATTATTCTTCTGACAAGGATCCGATGAAGAGTTATGAAGAAGTTTTTGTCCAGAACTGGAATGATGAAATCATCTGGGGACTCAATCTCGGAGACTACTGGCATCACATGTGGTGTTCCGACCCTATCAGTTATGGTACACCGTCTATTTTCAATCCGACTCAGGAAATGGTGGATGCGTATGAGATGTCCAACGGAATGGCTCCTATATTGGGATATGAAGCAGACGGAACCACTCCTGTCATCAATCCGGAGTCAGGGTATAAGGAAACGGGTTATGCGAGTTCGGGCAGTCCTCAAGGATATTGGCCGGCAGGCGTAAGGAATATGTATGTAGACAGGGAACCGAGATTCTATGCATCCATAAACTTCAGCGGTCAGATATGGAAACTGGACCATCAGATAGAGTTCTGGTACGAAGGGGTGGACGGCAAGAAATACGGAAGTTCGGATTATTGCAAGACAGGATACAATCTGCGCAAGCATAACAATATAAACTGTGTATCGAATCCGTTTTCGGCTACGAGGACTACGTGGAATTATCTGAGAGTGGGTGAATTGTATCTGAATCTTGCAGAGGCGGTAAATGAATATGAAGGACCTGTAGATGAAGTCTACGATGCCATAGAGGAGATTCGGACAAGAGCTGGTCTCGATGGTCTTGAAGAAGGTCTTTCGCAGGACGAAATGAGAGATAAGATCAAGCATGAGCGGCGGATAGAAATGGCTTTTGAAAACCACAGGTTTTTTGATGTACGCAGATGGAAAGATGCTGAAAAAACACAGGGCGTAACTGTCCATTGTCTGGATATTTATGCCGGGAAATCCCTGCAGGATGACGCCTTTTATGAAAGAGTTGTTTGTGAAGACAGGATATTTATCAGTCCTCAGCATTATTTTTTCCCGATACCGCAAAATGAAATAGACAAGAACAGCGACAGATTGGTACAAAATCTCGGATGGTAACTATGAAAAAAATTCTGAAATATATTCTGTTAATCAATATTCTGACATTGATGTCCACATGCAGTTCGTGCAACAAAGTGTCTGCTGACGAAATTAAGGATCCTGAACAGGAAAATCAGCAGCCGGAACCGAAACCTGATTCTGATCCTGACGAGACTCCGGACCTGGTGACATCATTGAAGTACTCGGAATTGCTGGAGGAAATGGTTTCATTTGACGGGATGACCAGATATCCTGATACGGACTATGAGTCGCGTCAGGAAAGCAGCTATGACCGGCGTTCGACTGACCCTTTATCCCCTGAATGGTTCGCGAATGATGACGGATGGGGATACATAAGGTACGAGTATCCTGAAGGAAGGGTGGAAAAGGTGATTTTCGATGAACGGCATCCCGGTGTTATCACGCGTATATGGCTGACGTCTTTCGGGTCACCTGAAACGATTCTAAGATTCTATTTTGACGGTGCGGAAGAACCGTCATGGGTAGTGAATTCATTCAATCTGAAAGAATTTGCCGGATATGCAGGAATGAATCTTGGCGATGCCATGGCACAACCGGCTCAAGCATGGATAAGGGGAAGTTCAATGTATCTTCCCGTATCATATGCCAAAAGTTGTAAAATTACGATTCAGGAGCTGGTAGAGCCTACGACAGTGTCCAGATATTATCATATAAATTACAGACGCTATCCGGATGATTTCGGACTTGAGACATTGACTCCGGAATTGTTGAAAGCCAGTTCGTCGGCTATCAGAAAAGCGAATGAGCTTCTGATTAATCCAAAAACAGTTTCCGGTAATGAACTTGCTGTATCCGATAACATTCCGTCAGGAGAATCCATGAAGATAGATTTACCGGATGGTGTAAAGTCTTTAAATAGTCTGACTGTCAAGATTTCTACATCAGATTTCAGTGATTTAGCCGAAGCCATGCAGGGAATTATTGTAGAAGGTTATTTTGATGATCACAGAACAGTTTCTCTTCCTCTGGTCCAGTTGGCGGGTTGCGGCAGGGGAGCATATTATACCAAGAGTTGGAGATTTGAATCCGATGCGAAAGGGACGGTGGTTATCAGGTGGATGATGCCATATCAGTCAGAAGCGTCTTTGATATTGCATAACACTTCTTCATATGATATGTCCATAGAAACTACTGCAATAACAGGAGATTATAGTTGGGATTCAAGATCAATGTATTTTCATGCTGCGTATAAACAGGAAACAGAATATCCTATACGGCTTTGGTCTGATTATGCCAATGGAATTGAATGGAATTTTGCTACAATTTCAGGAGGACGAGGTGTATACGTCGGGGATGTTTATACGATTTTTAATAATACAAACGAATGGCCTGGAGAAGGGGATGAAAAAATATGGGTAGATGATGAGAATTTTCCTTCACATTTCGGTACCGGAGTTGAGGATTACTATAGTTTTTGCGGATATTTCAGATATCATACTCCATTCTCTGGTGAGCCCAGGCTGGACGCTGCCAATTTTCATGGATACAATATTCACTATCGTGCAAGAAATCTTGATGCGATACCATTCAGAAACAGGCTTGTATTCAATCTGGAAATGGAAGGCCATGCTGCCGGTACGGCGGATCTTGAAAATGCCGTGTTCTGGTACGGTGACCCATCCACTCGTGCGGAAGGAGTTCATGAATATAAATTCTAGATTATGAGAAGAGTTGCAGACAATATATTTTTTTTATTCATGGTATTGACGTTTGTTTCAGGATGCCGGTCATCGGCGGAACTTGAATATGTCAATAATATGACAGCGCGTATTTCTTTGGAATGTGGTGATGTGCTTCTGATTCCTATGCAGGATGATGCACCGGAAGCCACAGTTTCTGTACTGGATGAAAATAATGGATATATGCGTTCTTATTCGGCTCGTCTTGCTGTAGATACTACAGACTATTTTATTCCGTATAGGGCAAAAGATTCCGAGCAATTGGAATTTAGTGGAATCTCTTTTGAAAGTTCATTTTCATTGGAAATATGCAGAGGAAAAGAAACCGATGCATACTGCAATGAGCATCCGGTCCTGCATTTCAGACCTCTCTACGGATGGATAAACGATCCTAATGGAATGGTGTATAAAGACGGGGAATGGCATCTGTTCTATCAGTATAATCCATGGGGCAGTAAATGGGGAAATCTGTCCTGGGGGCATGCTGTGTCAGAAGATCTTGTGCATTGGGAGCATATGGATGTAGTATTGGAACCTGATTCTCTCGGAATGATATTTTCAGGAAGTGCAGTTGTCGACAGATGCAATTCTGCAGGTTTCGGGAAAGATGCCATAGTGGCTATATATACTTCAGCAGGCGACAGACAGACACAGTCACTTGCATATAGTACGGATAATGGACGATCATTTGTAAAATATGAAGGAAATCCTGTGCTGTCATCCAGACACCGCGATTTCAGAGATCCGAAAGTTTTCCGGTATCAGCCCGAAGAATGTTGGATTATGATTATCAGTGCCGGGAATGCGATGGAGATATATTCATCAGAAAATCTGAAGACATGGAGATTCGAAAGCAGATTCGGAGACGGGGCAGGCAGACATGACAGTGTGTGGGAATGTCCGGATTTGTTTGAATTATCTTATAACGGCGAAAGCAAATGGGTGTTGTTGTGTTCAAGTAACAGGGGAGTATCGGGCTCGGCAGTACAGTATTTTATAGGGGAATTTGACGGGCATTCGTTCATTCCGGATGATTATGAAGAACGGTGGCTTGATTATGGCCGGGATTTCTATGCAGCAGTTACGTGGAACAATGCACCGGAAGACAAGAAAGTAGCAATAGCATGGGAAAGTAACTGGTTATATGCTGCCGATCTTCCGGTAACCGGATATCGTGGACTTATGACTTCTCCAAGAGAGCTTTTTTTGATGGAGTATGATGGGAAAACTGTGGTAGCGGCTTATCCGGTAACGGAGGTTATTGAAAAATGCAGTAAAAACATATTGTCATTTGAGCTTATTCCTGAAAAACCATCGTTTGAAATTAACGGAGTTGAATTCAATATGGATTTCACGACTTCCATCTTATCTGCCAAACGTGCTGAAGCTGATTTCAGTCAGGCTTATTCGACTGAAGATATCGTAAGACTTGAACCGAGGTCTTCGCATGACATTCTTGTCATCAGGGAGGACGATTCTCTGGAATGTTTTATTGATTCAGGTGCAGTGTGCATGACGTTTTTGACATTATGAAAAAATTTTTAATAATTTTATTGACAGGAGTAGTCATGATGGCATGCGGTCATCGGAAAGATGTGATTACTCTTTCTTCTTTTCTTGACGATATGACTGATATGTTCGCTCCTGTCGAATATCCGGTTACATTATATACTGCCGGTATGGTGAGCAGTCATGACAGGAGTTCCGTCTCTCCAGATGATTCTACTTGGTTTGCTAATGAGGACGGATTCGGATATGAAAGACTTGAAATGAATGAAGGACGGGAAGAGAAGGTCTTGTTTGAAGAAAAGCATCCCGGAGTAATAACTAGAATATGGATTACCACCAGAAATCCTAAGGCTACGTTAAGATTTTATTTTGACGGACATACGACACCTGACTGGGTCATGAAATCATTCGATTTTACCGAGTTCGGATTGAATGCATTGAAAGATAATTCTCTGGTACAGATCCATACAAGCTATGAAAAAGGGATAAAGGGAGGACAGACTTTTTATCTGCCGATACCGTATTCTAAAGGATGTAAAATAACTCTTGAAGAACCCGAAGGATGGACAGGTGTGCCGAGATATTATCATATAGAGTATAGAAGATACCCTGACAATACAGAAGTAGAGACATTTTCCGTAGAAGCGGCCAGAAAGTACTCAGATAAGATAGTGGAAGCAGGGAAAAAACTGTCTGTACCGGTGAAACCTAAAGGCAGAATTTCCAAAGGCGATTCGGTTCTGGTTCTTCCGAAAGGAAACAGGGCAGTGACATATTTATCAATAAAAGTTGACGGACTGGATTCTACCGTATATGAAAATACTATGCGTAGACTGATATTCAAGGCTGAATTTGACGGAAAACAGACAATCCGTGTCCCTCTCAGCGATTTTTCCGGTGCCGGTATGGGAGCACGTCCTGTTTCATGCCGTCAGATGTATGCTGACGGTTCCGGTCATGTCATTTCATACTGGATAATGCCTTACAAAGAATACGCTTCATTTGAAATAGAAAATATGTCTGGCACTTCATGCGAAATATCTCTTGAAGCCAGAACATGTCGTTACAGATTCGGGGAGAATACATTGTATTTTCATTCATCATGGCATGCTTCAGACGGATTGCAGGTGACAAATGTGAAAAACGAGTGCTTGGAATGGGACTTTTCGGAAATTTCCGGAGGCCGTGGCATATATGCTGGAGATAATCTTACTTTATTCAATCATTCCAAAGCCTGGTATGGAGAAGGAGATGAAAAGATATACGTGGATGGTTCGGAAATGCCGGTATTTTTCGGAACAGGTACCGAAGATTATTACAATTCCTCATGGGCCCCTGTTGTGGTCTTCCACACGCCATTCGGAGGTGCTCCCAGGGCAGATCTCTCGTCTTCACGTGGTTACAATACCTTTTTAAGAACAAGAATCTTGGATCTGATACCGTTTTCATCGAATATGGATTTCGATCTGGAACTCATCAGCTGGATACCGGGTACTGTAGACTATGCTTCTACTGTGTATTGGTATGGTGATCCCGAAACGGACAATACGGTGGCTTCAGATCCTGCATTGTATGAATACGATTTGCCTGCCCCTCCTCCTGATCCTGAGAAGTTTGTCATCAGCAACTCTATTGAGGCGGAGTCTTTAATACCGTCATATATGTCAGATGGTCTTAATGTCGACAGGCAGAATATGGCCGGATTTCCAGACGGAATGTGGAGCGGTGCGAAACAACTGGTGTTTTATGGCGGACGTCTTGGGGATAAAGTTTCTCTTGTTCTTGATGGGTTGATGCCTGGAAAATATGAAGTTGGCTATTATCTTACTATGGCTTCTGATTATGGCATTGTTGCTGTTTCTCTAGATGAAAATGAAGCGATCAGGACTGATTGTTATTTTCCGTCCGTCATCAATTCTGGTTATATCCCGCTGGGCAGGACAGTTTCTGACGGAAAGGTAATTCTGAATATAACTCTGGTCGGATCAAATCCTAAGTCCACAGGTACAATGTTCGGTATTGATTGTATAGTATTGAAAAAAATGGAATCTTGATATGAAAAAGTCTCTAGTGATTTTCTGTGCATTTGCAGCTGCATTCGGAGCAGTAGTAGTCGGGTTGAATATGGGTGGTATTTCCGGAGCCATCAATATTATTGAACATGAATTTATCCTGACTTCGCTTGCAAAAGGTTTTGTAACAGGTTCTCTTCTCATAGGATGTCTGATCGGGGCACTGATTGGCGGAGGCCTGTCCGACAGATATGGCAGAAAACCGTTGCTTTACGTTTCGGCTTTTCTTCTCGGTGTATCTTCTTTCGGATGCTGGTGTTTTGCTCCTTCGTGGGTTTATCTTACTGTCTATCGCTTTATTGGCGGCCTTGGAGCCGGCATTTTATCCGCTGTGATTCCTACATATATTTCGGAAATATCACCTGCAAGACTTAGAGGTACTTTGGTCTCATTTTATCAGGTAGGAGTAGTAGTCGGAATACTGATAGCCTATGCATGGAATTATTGTATAAGGGATGATTGGCATCTGATGCTCAGTCTTCCGTTTTTCTTTTCAATCGGGGCAGTAGTCCTGCTCTTGTTTTTGCCTGAAAGTCCCGTATGGCTGGAGGAACAGGACAAGGTTTCTTCCGGAAACGTCCGAAGAACCGGTATTTCCGATCTTTTTAAGGGCCGGACCGGTTATGTGGTCTTTCTCGGAATCATGCTTGCGTTCTTCCAGCAGATCACAGGGATAAATGTGGTGGTGAATTATGCTCCCGGGATTTTGGACAGTATCGGTATAGGCAGTGATGCATTGTTACAGACAGTTTATATCGGCCTTGCCAATCTGGTATTTACTCTTATCGCCTTGTGGGTAGTTGACAAATTCGGAAGGAAGACTCTTCTAGTGACGGGTGGTATAGGTTCTTTTATATGTCTTGCATATCTTGCCTATGCATATAGTATTACGGATCCTTCCCATGTTTCAGTATTGTTGGCTATCATAGGATTCATCGCTTTTTTCGCACTGTCGTTTTCCCCTCTCATGTTCGTGGTGACGGCTGAAATATATCCTTCACGGATAAGAGGTACGGCGATGGCATTGTCTACCGGCATAAGCTGGGCCTGCGCCTTTCTTGTAGTGCAGTTTTATCCATGGATGGAAACTTCTTTGGGAACAGGCACCGCTTTCGGCATCTTTGCGGCGCTGATTCTCATTGCAAGCATCTTCATCGCGGTATTTATCCCCGAGACAAAGGGGAAGACCCTGAATGAAATCCAAAAAGAACTCAGACTGACGTAAATGGCAGGACGCAGCCTGTCAGACATTGAAAAGGAAGTGCATGATGTCTCCGTCCTGGACCACATAGTCCTTGCCTTCGATGCCCATCTTTCCGGCGGCGCGGACCGCGGCTTCAGTCCTGTACCTGACGAAATCTTCGTATTTGATGACTTCCGCACGTATGAATCCCTTCTCGAAGTCTGAATGTATCACTCCTGCGGCTTTCGGAGCCTTGTCGCCGACATGGATAGTCCATGCCCTGCATTCGTCCGCTCCCGCCGTGAAGAAGGTCTGGAGCCCGAGAAGGTGGTAGGCTCCCTGTATCAGACGTACCGCTCCGGACTCTTCGAGCCCCATCTCGGCGAGGAAGGCCTCACGGTCGTCATAGTCCTCGAGCTCGGCGATCTCGGCTTCCGTCCTTGCCGAGATTACGAGAATTTCGGTATTCTCGTCGGCCACGGCCTTTCTTACGGCTTCCACGTATGCGTTTCCGTTCGCGGCGGAGGCGTCGTCGACATTGCAGACGTACATCACGGGCTTGTTGGTGAGCAGGAAGAGGTCCCTTGCCATCGCGGCTTCCTCTTCATTTGCCGGTATCACTGTCCGGCATGACTTGCCCTTTTCAAGGGCCTCCTTGTAGCGGTACAGGAGCTCGGCCAGCTTCTTCGCCTCCTTGTCCCCCGCCTTGCCGGCCTTGTCGGCCTTCACGAGCCTCGATTCTATGGTTTCAAGGTCCTTTATCTGCAGTTCGAGGTCCACGACCTCCTTGTCCCTGACAGGGTCCACCGTACCGTCGACATGCACCACGTTGTCGTCGTCGAAGCAGCGCAGGACATGGAGTATCGCGTCGCATTCGCGTATGTTCGCCAGGAACTGGTTTCCAAGGCCTTCGCCATGGCTTGCGCCTTTCACGAGTCCGGCTATGTCGACTATGTCAACGGTGGCTGGAATCGTCCTCTGCGGCTTGCAGATTCCGGACAGGGTGTCCAGCCTTCTGTCGGGTACGTTGGTCGAACCGAGGTTGGGTTCAATGGTGCAGAAAGGGAAATTGGCGCTCTGGGCCTTTCCTGAACTTATGCAGTTGAAAAGCGTAGACTTGCCTACATTGGGCAATCCTACTATTCCACATTTCAGAGACATCTTGTATTGTTTTTAGGGACGGCAAATTTA
>CASGDV010000036.1 GCA_949300335.1 uncultured Bacteroidales bacterium
ATTTTACGGCACTATCGATGTGGTGATGCCGGATATTACTGAATGTCCGAAGATTATGTATCCATTGAGAATTGCAGAAGGCGATGTGCCTAATAATTACGACTCGGAATATAATTACGTCATTAAATCGTTCTCTGCTCCAAATATGGTCATAGCAGGATATTATATGTTAAGCGGTTGCCAGAAGATGATAAAGGCGCATCTTCCAAAAATTAAAAGAGCGTACCACTATAGGAGTAGTAATAATCCTCCACTCTTTCTTAATGAAGCTATAACAGGACTTGTTCATGAGTGCCGCGCGTTGAAAGAACTTGATGTTTCATCAGTAGAATATATATCTAACCATTTTGCATTTTTTTCAGGATTGGAGGAAATCCATCTCCCTTCCGCAACTAAATTGGAAGGATACCTTATGGGCGACATAGCATCGTTATCTGAACGTAAGATAAAAATATACCTGACGACGTCTGAAAATATCACTACTGTTGATGATGTTACATTTTCTTTAATGCCCAAAGGAACAGTTATATATGTTGCCACAAAAGAAAACCAGACTTTTATAGAAAGGCAGAGTCAACGAGCAAGTGCAACACGAGACAAAATTATAACAAAAGTCTGAAGAACTCATCCTTAGGAGTAGAAAAGTTCAACTTTTCCCTAGGCCTGCGGTTTATCTTCATCTGTATTGAGTGGATGAACTCGTCGCTGAGTTCCCTGAAGTCAGTTCCTTTTGGGATGTACTGGCGGATAAGTTTGTTCATATTCTCTATCCTGCCTTTTTGCCAGGAAGCGTAGCTGTCGGTGAAATATACCGTGGCCTTGAGAGCTTCCGAGATTTTCCTGTGGGAACGGAACTCAAAGCCGTTGTCAGTGGTTATCGTCAGAACATTCTTCCTGTACGGATACAGAAGCCTGATGACGGCATCGGCAACTTTACCGTGATCCATCCGGCAGGGAAGCCTCTCCATTATCAGGTAGTTCCTGCTCCTTTCGCACAAGGTCAATATCGCACTTTTCCGGCCTTTCCCAACAATAGTGTCCATCTCCCAGTCTCCGAACCTCTTCCCGTCCGCTTCCGCCGGCCTCTCCTGGATGCTTCTCCTGTCCGGTATATTCGTCGCCACGGTCGGACGCCTCCGCATCCTGTGCCTCCTGTACTTCATCTTATGACGGCAGTGCTCCTTCAGTTCCCCGCTCCTGTCATCCCGTATCATCTCATATATCCTCTCGTGCGACAGCCTGACTCCTTTCTTCAACATATAACCCGATATCTGCTTCGGAGACCATTCCTCCGACAGCAGCAGCCTCCTCGCCTCCCGCAGCACCGCTGCCGGTGTCTCCCTGTTCCGGACAGTCCGTTCCCGCCTGTCCAGTGCCCGCTCGTGCGCTATTGACCACCAATACTTCCCATGGCGGTTGCCGTTCCTGCGGATTTCCCTGCATACTGTACTTCTGTTGACACATATCTGTCGAGCAATGGCCGTTTGTGTCTTCCCTTCTTGTATTCCCAGATAGATTGCGTATCTTTGCTCCCGGGTCAATTGTTTATACATGAGCAACACAAAATTAATTGATCTTCGGGGAACTTCGGTTCCCCTTTTTGTTTTTTGTGTTGCATCATTGCTCCAGAATATCTCCCCCCCCCCACCGCTCCCCCGCCTTATAAGTCCAACTGTCATTGGCCACTGGCCACTGACTTTTCCACTTCGGTGTTGAATCTATACATCACCAGCTGAAGCGTGAAATCATAATTACCGCTCCTGCAAACTTCCTTGCCTGTTGTCATGTCGAATATTACAATTTTATATCTCAAAGAATGATATCCGGAGGCAAGATGCAGTTCGGTATAAGGGATGTAGAGTACAAAATCTCCAAAATGCGTATTTTCATACTGTGGTATGAATGATGAAGATACTGCAACCTGTCCGTCTGTAGCACGGTAACTGTTGTTGAAATCCTTCAGCACCGTGCCATCGCTGAATTCGAAATAGACGGCTATCTGGCAGTTCCTGTTGTATAGATTACCTACATCAAAAGTTGTGTGTATTTCCAGCCCCCTTGTCATTGCATATCCATAGCCTCGCACAGCATTGAATACAAGCCAGGAATTGCTGATATATCCTGTACGGGCCTCCGGGTTGCCATTCTGGACAAGATCCACCCTTACATTCAGTCCATCGGAAACAACATTGAAATATCCGGTTCTTTCATGTACAGAAACATTTTCCATGAAATTCAGAGTGAATCCCCCGTCATCTTTTGAAGCAAGTTCCGCCCATGACGGCAGGGAAGTGATTTCAAAACCGCTCCAGTCCGTATCCACAGTGTAGGATTTGGTTTCACCGTATCCCGATATAGTCTGCGATAGCGATGATTCTCCATTGACTTCAAGAAAACTGGCTTCACCGAAAGTTCTTGTCTCATGAGTTCCGTCACGGAAATATAATTCACATTCCCCCCCCAATAGTCACCGTTTTTGAAATAACCGGAAAGCTGCCGTATCTCAAATCCTTCTTCCGGATAAGTCATAGTTCCTTTACCATTGAGGTCCCCGTACGAAAACTCGCCGTCATAGATTATCCCGTTATCATATATAAGATGGACTTTTCCGGAAATGAACATTCCATTTTCAAAGAGTCCCTCATAAACCTCCCCGTCACTATAGGTTATCTTTCCCTGTCCATTGTATTCATTATCAATGAATTCACCTTCATATACATTTCCTTCTACATCGACATGTTTTCCCCATCCCTCATAATTACCGGATACGAAATTCCCCTCATAATAATTGCCTTCCGGAAATATGAGCTTGCCATATCCATGGCGGATTCCGTCTTTCCATTCTCCCTCATAGACAATACCGTCAGCCCACAGTGCCGTTCCCGTCCCGTTGAAATCGCCGTTGCTGAACTGACCGTCATATCTTACTATTCCCTCGCCACGTTGCATATTCATTACAAGATCCAATGTATCCACCGGAACATCACCGGCAAAACAACCTTTTAAAATTATTTCGGATTCATCCGGAATATCAGAAGCATCCGCACTATATCCGTTTTTTTCGGAAAGTACGGACTCCCCGTGTTGTATTCCCTTGATCCAAAGTCCTAATTTTTCCGTATGCACTATATAAAACATACCGTTATCCTGCCTCTCATATTTATGGGTGACAAGTATTCCTGTCCCATGCGGCAGCCCGAATCCGTCAATCTGCCCGCTGTAACGGGAATCTCCGTTCCACGGCATGTCCACGGTATCATTTATCATATTCCCTGAAACACCCTTTTTCATCAGACGGTCTTCAATATATGAGGAATATCCGTAATTCGCAGCGTATTTCCTGTATGCGGCCACGGCCTCATCCGTGTACCCTGAATCAAGCAGGGAATCGATTTCATGAAGATAATCCCTTGAAAAGAGTTTCCGGAATAATCCCAAGGACCCTTCGGACCCTGGGTGTTTCATTAATCCTTTGTAAAGATTCGACCATTCCCTGTCATCCATCGTAGCTATCGATCTGTCGCTCAGGACGTCTATATAACCGCATAGTTTCTTGAAATACGGAATCTGTGCTTCATACAGCATTGTTAACTGTCTTTGAGCTTCCGCAGATGCCGATGACCTGTATTTTTCATAAATCCTTTCATGAACTTTTTTCCAGACAAAGCCCTGGACGGATCATCATATCTGAAAGGTATTATCTCACTGTTGCAGAAATCTATCGCACCCCAGCGACCGTTTTTCCTGACAATCAGTCCGTTCACCTCAATACCGTCTTCTTCATATGAAATCCATCCGCCGTAGCCTTCATATTCGAACGGAATCAGGAGTTTTTCATATGTAGTAAAGCCTAACATACCGCTATAATAAAATATGTTTCATTGAATATACATGATATATGACATACTGCGATGTCGGCCAATACAAATATATGGATTTTGAAATTTTATGCAAATAAATCCGTTTTTGTTGAATTAATCGGAATATTATTGCTACATTTCCAAAAATTAAATAAACAGTGAAAAATAAAATCATGAAACACCCATGACGAATAATCGTCACCCATGATAATGAAAATCTAGGGTGCAGTGCGAGAGTTAGTGGTTTAATTCGTAAGTTTGTGAACTAACCAAAGTCACAAGCGCCATGGAAACGAACCAGAAAGTAGAAT
>CASGDV010000037.1 GCA_949300335.1 uncultured Bacteroidales bacterium
CAGACGAGCTGAGTTCTTGTCGTATCCGCTGTTCTTGAAGATACCGTTCTCATCGAAATGAGAGAATGAAACAGTATAAGTAGAACCTTTGGCTCCGCCTCTGAGACTGATGTCGTGATTCTGGGACCATGTAGGCCTGAACGCCTCATCCTGCCAGTCAACACCTTCTAATCCTATGTAGTCATCTATAGTCTGATATTTGTATGGAATGCCGTCTGAATCTTCGCCGACACGGAAATATGTATTCCCGTATTTGCCTGGATTGGCTTCAAGCTGAAGTTGCACGAACTCATATGGATTGAGAAGATCAAGCCTTTTTGACAGTTCCCTGTAGCTTGCTGAACCGTTATATGTTACCTGAGGCTTGCCTTCGATACCGGACTTGGTAGTAACGAGGACTACTCCGTTCGCAGCACGGGCTCCGTAAATAGCAGCAGCTGACGCATCTTTCAAGACATCGACACTTTGGATATCCTGATTCGCGAGATAGTCTATGTTGTCGACCTCAAAGCCGTCCACTATGAACAGCGGAGATGAATCTCCGTTCACTGTTCCCACACCGCGGATCTTGATGTCGTATCCGGCACCAGGAGTACCGTCAGATGCAGTGATATTCACACCGGCTATCTGACCGCCGAGTGCCTCGACTACAGAACTCACTTTGAAATCTTCGATCGCCTTCGAATTTACCGATGATACGGAACCAGTCAGGTCGCTTCTTTTCATGGTACCGTAACCTATGACTACGACTTCGTCAAGGATGTTCGTGTCCGGCGCAAGTTTGACATTGATTACAGACTGGCTGCCTACGGCTATTTCCTGAGCGGCGTAGCTGATATAGTTGAATATCAGGGTAGCCCCGGGATTGACGGAAATGCTGAATTTTCCGTCAATATCCGTGACTACTCCGTTGGTCGTACCTTTTTCCTGAACTCCTGCCCCGATCAGAGGGAGGTCTGTCTCATCGACAACAGTACCTGTGACGGTGACTTTGTCCTGGGCCAGCGCAGTAATGTTGAACATCACTGCCAGAAGGGCTATAAGCCCGTATATACCGAATTTATTATTTTTCATTACAATGGATTTTCATTAGAATTTCTCGTCGAACCATATTGCAACAGGCATGAATCTGCTTGAATTCGGTTCCGTACCGTCAACAGAATATGCCAATCTTCCTATAAAGGCACCGTTTGCATATTTCCCGTTCCCATCTACCCATAGACCTGGGTTGATGCATACTTCGTATTGTCCATTCGGATTATCCGGAGTAAGTGTATTGATATAGCCCAGTGCATACGTATTGAGCCAACCATCTTTAGTCCCCTGATAATATGAGAGAGGCCATTTCTGACCGTAGTTTGGCGATTTTCCTAATTTCGCGTAGAATGTGTCATAAAGGCCACGCATAAATGATCCGGAAGTAGAAGGAAGTCCGCTTTTTTGGTTCTCAGGTCCATTTATATTGGCGTAAGAATAATCTGTACGGTATTCCATTCTAAAATTGGCAGGATCGGCCAATCCGTTTATTGCTGGAGGTAAAGATTTTCCACCAGTGCGAGGATTGATCTGAATTACAAACGGAGTATATTGTACGGTAATACCTTCTCCTGTGAAGCCGCCGTCAGGTTTTACAGGCTGCGATGTTTCTATGAAAACAGGAACCTTAACTGTTATCTGACTGTCAGGGTCATCTCCTGCAGTGACTTTAACAAGGAACATCATGACTTTCGGGTTTCCTGACCATGCCTTGTCAGTGAATGTGATAGTTCCTGTATTGGCATCGATGCTTGCGCAGTCAGATACTTTAACCCATTTTGATTCGTCTGTTTGATATTCCGGCTGGTTTTTCTGGTCAACGAGACTGTTGGTTTCATCTATTTCATATCTCACTGTTACGCCTTCCGGCAGATCGTTGTCAGCCACTGTAATTTGAGCGCTTGTATAGTCGGCTTTCTTGGTGAAACGATATTGGCTTGCATAATCTGTAGCCGGAGTCAGTCCGAGGTTGTTCCCCCAGTGAACAAAAGTGAACATGTTAGGGTTTGCGACTACTGTTATGGTAAATGTAGCAGTAGCTTCACTCTTTATATTCTGGACTTTTACTTTGACGTTGTGAGTGCCGAGAGGTATCCTGTTCCCTTTTTCTGCATAAACGGTTCCTGTCGCCGCGTCGATCCTGAGATCTTCTAATTCGGTTGTCAGATCTACTAATGAATAGGTCACGGATTCTCCATCCATGGTTTTTACAGGATTCTCGAATGCTACCATTTCAATAGCCGATGTGACGTTTTCATATTCAAGAGTTGTAATCGGTTCTATGAAATCAACGACTGTTATAGTATAAACATTGTCGAAATCTTTCGTTCCGTATGCATTGGTTGCAGTGATGGAAATTGTATAAGTATCCCCGATTTCAAGTGCGTTTTTATCTGCTACCGATATGACACCGGAAGTTGGGTCTATAGTAATCGGCGCATCAGTAACGGTTTCAGCACCATTCCGTACAATTGATTTGATGGAATACTGTATTCCATCAAGCGAGCCGTTAAGCAGTGGGGCCTCCGAAGAAATGGCATATCCTGATTCTACTTCAGTGTTTGCAGGATTATATGTGATGCCGAGAGGTTCTGAGGTGACATTGATGGTAAGTGCATCGGAGAAGAGACCTTCTTCCGCTTCTTCATTTACCAGATATGTGGTGAGCTTGAAATCGAAAACATATTCGCCAGGCAAGAAGTCAGGATTGTTTCCGATAATGGATACAACACCATTAGAAGATACTTCGAACAGTTTCTCATAGTCTGTTATGACGACTCCGTTTCTGCGGACATTAGTCATAATATAGCTTTTGATAGATACAGATGTCCCATCAGTCTTGATTTGTGAAGTAGGAAGAACTGTGTCTTCTGACGGAGATATGATATCTCCCAGTTTTACCGTCAATATTGCTGGATCTGCGGTGATGCCGTCAGGCACAGCTTTCATCATATTGATGGTAATGACATCTTCGAATGTGTATCTTTTCCCTCCTGAGACGCATGAAATGGTAAAACTGTAAAGGCCTGTTTCAAGGTTGTCCGTATTTGACATGGAGAACAGACCTGAATCAGGATCAATGTTGAAGCATTCGCTGGAAACAGCTTCGCCGTCCAATGTGATCTTATCTATGGCGAACTGTGACGGCTTTTCACCATGATATGTAGGACTCAGATTGAAATTGGTCGAAGGACCGATATCAGTGATGCCTGGATAGTAGAGCATGAAATCTGATGTATCGGTGATGCCTTCCGGCTCACATGAAACAGCAGAAAACGCCAGCCCGGCTACCGAAAGCAGCATGATGATTTTAGTTATCAAGTGTTTCATTGTATTTGAGTTAAATGATTAGTTCAATTTATAAGAAAGATTGTATTCCGTGCCGTTGATTGTCACTTTTACTGACGCACCTTCTGAATGGAATGTTCCTTCCTGTCCTGCTGCATTGTCAGTGAATGACGCGGATATGGACATATTGGCGAAGTCTGCAGGTGCTCCGAGCGGATAGATGACTGTTATGAAACGGGCGGCCTTGTCCGCAGCTTTCTTTACATCCACTTTATAGAATGGCCTCTGTACCTTTTCCCCGATTTCAGGTGAATAGTATTTTGTATTCCATGTCGTTTTCAATCCATCGGTCGTTTCGGTGAAGGTCTTGAATATCATATTGTTGTTGTCGCTGAAAATAGTATGGGCTCCGTATGCGTTAGCTTCGTTCTCATACTTGTCCTCAGGGACATCGTTCTTTGTCTCGCAGAAAAGGAATGAAAGGCAGGCCGTGTGTTCCTTGTCTCCATGTCCTTCATCCACGATAACAAAGAACTTGTCTTCAACGAAGAATGTGGCCCTTCTGTGGGACATTCCGTCATATGAGTCATTCTCTGTGACTATGAGATTGTAATTGGACCCTTCCTCTGATTTGAGGAGACGTCCGCGCATACGGTCATCAGGAATGTCAGCACCGTTGCTTGTCAGTGTATTGTGCATTGATGTGGCTGCATATGTGGCTCTGTCTGACTCATTCTGCTCGTTTCCTCCATAAGAGAACGCACCTGCATCAGGCAGGAAGTGTCGGCCGTTGCTGTACAGTCCGATGGTATTGTTGTCAGGCTGGCAGTGCCACCTCTGGTCATAATTGTCATTGTTCTTTATTATCAGCATGGTGGATTCTTTTTTCCAGCCGTTGCGGAGCATGTAGTATCCTCCGTCCGAGTAGAGGGCCATTTTCTTGGTAGGTATGGTCCCTCTTTCACCTTCGGTAGCCATCCACAGGATTTCCTGATCTTCAGGGAACATTTCACTATAATGTCTGAAGTTTCTCTTCATTACGTTTTTGGTAGTCTTTCTGGTGTCATTGAAATATTCGAGAAGATAGTCAGGATAAGTTACATCGATCATGAACCAGCAGGCGTTCCTGAGTTTTGTGAGAAGGTCTGAAGGGAATACGTCTGAGCGTTCGTTGGCCTGTACCAGATTGTATGTAGTGTAGAAGTTGTCAAGTGTGCCT
>CASGDV010000038.1 GCA_949300335.1 uncultured Bacteroidales bacterium
GTCTCGAACAACAGCCCCATTGTATTCAGGTCATTAATCAGGTCCTTGGGGCCGAGACCCAAAGCCGCGACAGCTATTGACGGGTCGACGAAATATCTGGTATCAGATGTCCGAATAGCTGTTTTTGAACGCAAATTGGGATTCCACGCAACAGAATCTTCTATGACAAAAATCTTTTTCAGAGCATCGATATATGAAGCAACCGTTTTTACATCCGTTGATTCTTCATCATTCACCCGCATATCTTCCACGATTGTACTGATAGGAGCCTGCGAACCTTGATGCCGAGCATATGAACGCATCAATCGTTTTACCCGTTCTCGATTGCGACGAACGCCATCTACACGAGAAATGTCAGAACGCGTCACTGCGTCATAATAGTATTTCACTTGATCCAGCGCAATATCTCCTGTTTGCAATGATGCGCGAGGCCATCCGCCACGGCAAATTAAAAAGGCAATGTCATCAAGCGACAATTTGTTGATTCCCATTATATTGTCTGGGGTTTCAAACATATCCTCCAAGCTTACTTCTCCAGAAGATTCGCCCGACTCGTATAAACTCATGGGGCGCATTGTCAGCCATGCAAATCGGCCTGCTCCCGAATGATGAATTTCTTCTGTTTTTGCTGGAACAGCTGACCCCGTTAAAATAAAAAGACCTTCGCCTTCTCCATGATCGACTTCAAAACGGATTGCATCCCACAGTTTTGGAGCGAGCTGCCATTCATCCACCAATATGGGAAATTTTCCGGCCAACAGCGCTTTGGGATTTATATCTGCCATACGGAGATTCTGTTCTTTGTACAAAGGATCGTCCATGTAGATGATTGTGGAAGCTTGTTGCTCTGCAGTTGTGGTTTTACCGCACCATTTAGGTCCTTCAATCAAAACGGCCCCGATACCTGACAGTTTTCGTTGTAACTCCTTATCTGCAATTCTCGGTTTATATGTCTTCATACCATATGCTGATTATAAGGCAAAGATAACACTATATCTCAAATTACCATATATGGCTAAATAAAATTACCTGTTTCGGCCAAAATATTTATCGTCATTCGGCCATGGGTTTTTCCGCTTTTGTACGTAATGTTATTGAAGTTTTTCTATTTCTCTGTCCGGACGACATGTTTTGTCGCCCGGACAATTTATTTTTGCCTGAAAGTGAACGCAATACCCCTCAATGAGTTTGTTTTTACAGGAACATTTTGTAGCTTTGTGTGTTGCAGGCTGCAAGCCTGCAATGACATATTGACTGATGAAAGTGTTTCAGCTTTTATCCTTGAATCGAAATCTGGTAAATTTCATTGTGCCGAGGATAAGCAGTACGGACACTCATCACCGTGTTTCGTTATGTATCGTTCGATATATACCGACGGTGTGAGGTATTGTTTATCGGCACAAGGGCTTACCAGAGCCTCGATTCGGTAGACTGATGACTCCACACTTTCTTTTTGATTACCTGCCCCGCCGGAGTCACAGGGCAATTGAAACCTGTAATATCCATGAGAGAAGACATCATAAGGATAGTTTATAATAAAGGAAGTAAGATGGAAACAAAAATGACAAAAGAGCAGTTCATTGACAGGGTTAAAGCGCTGCAGTCGGTAAAGAGCGTTAAGGGAGTTACATATTCACGTCTGACTGTTGTCGGGCACATTTGCACCGGTATCAGGGAAAGTACAGGGCAGTGGTTTGAAATATCGTTGGATAAGCTGTACGCCGCTTATGTGGATATAGATGAAAAGGATTTGAATACATCAACTTTGAAAAAGTACGTGGACAGACGTCAGTCTCCCGGCCTTGCTATCCTGAAAGCGATAATTTGAGGTTATGAAGACTTCACATGAACATAGTACCTATGCCAGATTCTGCATATCTGCGGTTAAATGGGCGATTATTTCGTTTATTCTCTTGATATTGTATGTCGTAATGTGTTATGTGGCGGACAACCGCAGGACAAGGATGGAGGAACGTCAACCTAAGAAAAATTACCTCGAAGAATTTACCAATTACGACCCTGCGAAAGACATTCTCGACATCAAGAGTATAGACCATGAGAACAAGATAATACATTACTATCAATACAGGACCGATCCGCATGATTGGACGCCGAGGCCAGCAAAGCCTGAAAAAAGCCCGCAAAGGACGACTATCATTATAGACGGAAAGGAAACCGTAATAGATGCGAGTCCGGAAGAAATCATCAGTACGCTGATGGATCAGGTGGACTACAACGAGTTGCTCGATTTTTACGGCGACCCCGAACTACGCTAATATTCTATAAACTATAAAACAACAGTATCATGAATATCAATGTTATGAAATTCGGGAGTGTCGAGAATCTGAAAAAGGCAGGATTCAAGGGATTCATGCCTGTTTGGATGTTGAAATCAGCCGGGATATCCTCTGATGATGCAATTGCCAATAATGAACTCGACGGCCCTGGAGTGTATATGGTTGTCAGAACAGATGATTCTGAGCCAGTTTTCGTCCCGGAAGGGAGCGGCGGACATTTCAAGGGAAGGACTCCGAATGTCCCTGTCGGGGAACTGCAGGCCAACTGGGTCAAAGATACCTGCGTAGTTTATATAGGCAAGGCCGGTGGAGGGTCGTCGCGGGCAACCTTGCGCAAAAGGATCGGACAATATATCCGGTTCGGCTCCGGAGAGCCTGTCGGACATTGGGGCGGACGCTATATCTGGCAGTTGGAAGATGCGGATAATCTCCTGTTTTGCTGGCGTGCTACCAAAGAATGGGAAGATGCGGAAGAAATCGAGTCGGAACTTATTGAGAATTTCAAGTCACGATATGACGGTCATCGTCCTTTTGCAAACCTCAAGGATTAGACCTGGTTCGGCAGCCTTTGATAATTCTAATAATATGAGTTTGAAAGTAAATAAGTTATATTTTGTCGTAAGTTGAAAAGTTATAAGAAAAATAGGATAAAATATTCGGATATAACGAATGATATAACAGAGTTCAATATCTCAACCTCAAATGATATTGCCAGCAAGGTTGCAGCGAAAGTCAGGGATATGCGACAGGATTTGGGGCTGAGCAAGACGGAGATGGCTATCAGGGCGGGGGTAGGATATCCGCATTACCTCAGGTTTGAACAGACCGGAGAAATTCCATTTAAAGAACTTCTGCAGATTGGATTTGTTTTGAATGCGCTTTCTGATTTTGAGGCTCTGTTCTTACGGAGACAATTCAGGTCATCGGAAGAAGCTTCGGATGGATTACAAGGCAGTCGCAAAACAAGCACAGATGATACCGGCGGAGACTATTTTGCTTATCAACAGCATGTGATGAAGGAAATAGAACGCTGCATTGAACGAGATATTGTAAGGGCTTCGCGGCGGAAACCTGCCAAGATTCATGAAGAATGCTGGTTTATCGTCACCGTGAAAAGCCCTAGTGGAATATGGGTAAATTCTCCCCGTTTTAAGAGTTTAGAGGAAGCCGAGGCTTATCTTACAAACCGATATAAGGCCGTTAAGTCAGACTATAATGAGATCGAACACAAGTATGTCGGGATACTTCCTGAAGACGGTCTCTCTTTCCTTCGAGATAATATCGTTTTCCAATCTGCGTATTCATATATGACAGGAACACCGGATGACGTGCAGGTTCCAGTGCTGTATATTGTTTACCACAATGTTTCAGATCACTATCCATCGGATGCGCTTGTTTTGTCGGGCGAGATGGTAGAGATAATGAAAGAAGCCTACCGGCAGATCCGGATAGCAGGTATATATGTTGACTGCGTAGACTTGATGATG
>CASGDV010000039.1 GCA_949300335.1 uncultured Bacteroidales bacterium
GAACCTTTCAGCATTTCTCAAAAAGACATTTGCTCAGTGACCTGAGGGTACGTACCTTGTCCTCGTCTTTTACGAGGAAGGAGATGTTGTAGTTGCTTCCGCCGTAGGACACCATGCGCACGGGTATGTCCTTCATGGCCTCCATCGCGCGGGTTTCGAAGCCCACGTTCTCCCAGTCCATGTCGCCCACCACGCAGATTATGCACATGTCCATGTCCACCGTCACGGTGCCGTACTTCTTGAGGTCGTGCACGATTTCGTTGAGATGGGTCGTGTTGTCAATCGACACCGACACGCCGACCTCCGAGGTGCAGATCATGTCGATCGAAGTCTGCCAGCTCTCGAATATCTCGAACACTCGGCGCAGGAAGCCGTGCGCGAGCAGCATTCTGGAGGAGCGTATGCTGATGGCTGTGATGTTTCCCTTGGCGGCAACCGCCTTGATGCTGCCGCGGTCCCGGACATTGTCTATGAGGGTACCGGGCGACGCCGGAGCCATGGTGTTGAGCAGGCGCACCGGGATGCCGGCGAACTTCGCTGGCTGTATGCAGGTGGGGTGCAGAATCTTGGCTCCGAAATATCCGAGCTCGGCGGCCTCGTCGAAATGCAGGTGGCGGACCGGCGCGGTATTCTCGACTATCTTGGGGTCATTGTTCTGCATTCCGTCGATGTCGGTCCATATCTGAATCTCCTCGGCGCCGATCGCCGCTCCGACAAGGGAGGCCGTGTAGTCGGAGCCGCCGCGCTTGAGGTTGTCGATTTCGTGGTGGAGGTTGCGGCAGATGAAGCCCTGGGTCACGAAGAGCTCCGCTTCCGGATGCTTCTCTATCAGGGCGTTGAGTCCGGTCCGGATGTAGTCGGTGTCGGGCTCGCCTCGGCTGTCCGTCTTCATGAAGTCAAGGGCCGGAAGCAGGCGCACCTTCACGCCCATCTCTTCGAGGCACCACGCAAGCAGATGGCTGGAGATCAGTTCTCCCTGGGCGAGCACGACCTTCTCCTCGGTCGTGGTGAAAAGCTGGCGGCTCATCGTGCGCAGGTAGCCGAACACCTCCTGGACATATTCGCTGGCCTTGCCGGCGGCTTCTTTGGTATGATAGAGCTCGCCGATGAGCCTGTCGTAGGAACTTTCGAGGCGGGCGACTACGTCCTTGGCGCCGTCAGGGTTGCCGTTGTAGAGGTAGTCGGAGAATTCCACCAGGGAGTTGGTCGTCCCGGAAACTGCCGACACCACTACGAGATTGCGGCCGGATTCAGCTACGAGTCCGGCCACGTTCCTTATTCTTTCTGCGTTTCCGACGGAAGTTCCGCCGAATTTCATGACTTTCATCTGTACTCTGTTTAGAAAAGCAAAAATAGTAAAAATCCGGCGGTCCGTGAATACCGCCCGGCACAAGCGGATTGCAACTCATGAATTAAGCTGGAAGCAGTTTTCGAATGCACCATCACCAATAAATTCGGTCTTCTTTGACTGTAACTCTGAACCACCCGCAAAAGTCCCTACAAGAATAGCAATAATATCCTCAAGAATCTCCGCAAGTTGCAATTTCCGTAATTTTTTTACGGAATAATGTTTTTTTGTATATCTTTGTCCCTTGACCAGACAACACACAGTTATGCTTGCAAAATTTGCGGTAAAAAATTTCCGGGGTTTCAAGGAAAGGATTGAGATTGATCTGACCCGCCATAGCAATTACACCTTCAACAGTTTTGCTATAAAAGACGGCATCATCAAGAACGGGATACTATATGGACCGAATGGTTCGGGCAAGACAAATTTCGGCCTTGCAATATTTGACATAGTCAATCATCTGTCCCAAAAGTGGAAAAAACCGGATTATTATTTCAATTTTACATACGCCGGTAGTCGTAATCTGATTGTAGAATTTGAATACACATTCATTTTCAACGGTCAAACAGTCGAATACTGCTATGGCAAAGATTACAGAGGGGTACTCCGGCACGAACAGATGATCGTAAATGGTAAGCCCATATTCAAACGCGCTAATGGGAAATTGGATATTGACAACAGAGAATTTCCTATGGGTGATTCTGTCCGCCACAACCTTGTCGATAATGCAAACAATGTCTCTATCGTTAATTTCCTGACCACTTCATATCCTCTTGCCGGAGATAATTATCTTCTCCTACTGAATAGTTTTGTAAACGGGATGTTATGGTTCCGTTGTCTTGATACCAGAGAGTTCATTGGACTTGAAAACACCATCACACTTTTGGATGAATTCATCATACGGAACAAACTTGTAGCGGAATTTGAACGATTTCTCAAAGAAATCAGTGGACAGGAATTCAAATTTGCAGCTCCAGTTCACGGAGAAAAGAACTTGTTCTGCGTTGTAGATGGAAAGAAAATTCCGTTCGACCCGATTTCTTCCACAGGCACAAAAGCGTTGGAACTGTTGTTCTATTGGGTCAATCGGATGAAAGATGCGACATTTGTTTTTATCGATGAGTTTGATGCTTTCTATCATTTCAAACTCTCATTTGAAGTTTGCAAACTCTTGTTCGGCCTTGATTGCCAGGTATTCACTTCATCTCACAACACCTACTTGATGACGAATGATTTGCTCCGTCCGGACTGCAATTTCATCGTGTATGACAACAAAATTAAGGCTTTGTGTGATTGTACGGAGAAAGAACTCCGGTTCGGGCATAATATCGAAAAGTTGTTCCGGGGAGATACATTTAGGGTATGATACTGTTTGTTTTTGAAGGCAGAAAACGCGAACCAAATTTGTTCAGGGCGATAGAATGTCTGTTCTTCAAGGGCAGGCAGCACATTGTATGTTCCTTTGACAACAATATTTACGAGCTCTACAGGAAGTTGAAGGAATTCGATGATTCCGGTGACATAGTTTCCATCCTTATGGAGAAGTACTCCGGCAGAGATGATTCTCCGTTTCCCGATAACGCAAGAAGTTCGGACTTTTCTGAAATTTACCTGATATTCGACTATGACTTCCACAATAAGAATATCTCTTTGGATAACATGAACTTGCAGATTTCAGAAATGCTGGAAACATTTGATAACGAGACCGCGAACGGGAAACTCTACATAAACTATCCGATGGTGGAAGCCATAAGATATACCAAACGGCTTCCTGATGCTGCATTCTATACCTACACTGTAAGCAGACGACAGTGCTGGGAAATGTCTTTCAAGAAATTAGCCGACGAGTTCTCCGATTATAAGAGCCTTGATTTCCTGACATTGAACGAGCATCGCTCTGCGACCGAAAGTGAAATCGCTTCTCGCACAGCAAACTGGGAATTGCTACAAAAGCAGAATATCATTAAAGCCAATTTCCTCTGTACCGGCAGTCTGTCAATGCCAGAAAGCAAGGAAACCGTATCTCAAAAAGAGATATACAATGCCCAATTGCATGACTATGTTCTTTCCAAGGATTGCGTCAGTATCCTGAGTGCATTCCCGTTGTTTCTATATGAGTATTTCCCGAATCCGATCAGACCATAAGCGAAGTCAATTCTTCTATTTTGGCCACTACTCAATGTTGCTCATCCATAGGCGCAATGGCAACAAGAGTTTAGCAACACTTTTGGCGAAGTATCTCTAACTTATTAAAAACTCTGTAATATACAGAAATAGGATTAAAAGGTTTCAGGAATCAGCCTCCACAACCATCCTCATTCACTCAAGGCGCCTCTACCGGTCATACTGCCAAATCAGCCGAATGCGCAGAGCCGTCAAATCATGGCGGATGAAATTATCTAGGAGCATCGCGCAAACCTAACAGATTGATTGCCAACCTGTTCTAAAAGAACACCATTCCTATGTCGGTGTTTTTGAGGCGACTTGGGAGCAATATATTCTGGAAAATCGGTCACCTATGCCCCTGCAGAGCCGATTTTGTAAAACTCATTGCTCCCAAGTTTTCCACCCTGCACTGCCAGTTTCTGCCG
>CASGDV010000040.1 GCA_949300335.1 uncultured Bacteroidales bacterium
CGTTTCTCCGACGAGCCCAGATACTCGAATATCTCTTTCAAGGTGTTCTCTTCCTCGGCTGGAGCCACATCAATCGTCACCTTGGGGACACCAGTCAATTCGTCAAAAGTAAACACAGGCCGGCAACTGCGCACAAACCGACTTATACGGCTCAACGCTTTTTGCGGAGCGGAATCCAACTGTCCCAGCACTGTCCCGGCAAACAACCGCACAAAATCACCTAATGACTGAGTTGAGTATATATCCAAATAAAAAGTGACAATATCAGGCTGAAGTTCTTTCAGGCGGTAAAAGACATGACGGATCAGTCCAGTCTTTCCCATACGGCGGGGAGCAGTCAATGTCACATTTCGTCCATTTTGGAGAGCCTCGAGAATGGATCCGGCCTCTTGCTCCCTGTCGCAAAAGAACTCCGGGCCGTAATATCCCGAAATGAGGAATGGATTATTGGGTTTCATGTTATTTTAATTATCGCGTTACGAAGTTATCGTAACGCAAATATCGTAATAAAATATAAGATTACAAAACGATCTGCTTAATTTTTGCTACGTCGTCCATAAAAGTTGGGATGCACCTTTTCGTGGAGATGTCTTTATCCACTGCTTTTTTAAGTCAATCAAAAACGGCAAACACATAGGGTCTTTTCATAGCCTATTCCTTCTTGGATGCCCTTTCCCGTTTCTTGAGACTCACATCCTGCAATGCCTTTCCCATCGCGTCTTCCTTTGCAAGCAGCAGGATATCATCATCCAGCTGAAGCGCATAGAGCACCCTGAGATAAATGCCGATTGCCACTGTCGGTGCGCCTTTCTCCATGCGTGAGAGCATAAGAGGCGAACAAGTTGCACGTTCCGCACCTGAGTGATGCTCAGATTCCTGCGCAGCCGGGCAATCCTGATCTGCTCACCGACTATCTGCATTTTCTGCTCCAGCTTTCTTGTAATTTAGTGCCCATTGTACTTTTTGTCATGGATCAATATATCATATAATATGCGAAAGTAGTACTTTTTGTTTATTTTATGAATGATTGTGTATTAAGAAATTGTTTCGGAAATATATCATAAGATAGTGCGTGACTTTGTTCAAATTCTTCCCTTTAATATCAATCAATATCCGTTTCGTCATAATCAGTAAGTACTGCCGTTATACTATTCAAACTTCACCATATCCGCCAACTGGACAAAATAATCGTTTGACCAGATGTCGAGTTCCTTGGGGTTCCTGACAAATGGAAGGACATCGCTCTTCACCTGATTGATATTCGCTGAAGCCAATCTATCTTTCAACTGAGCCATGAATGCCTCCCGCTCAATTTCTTCGTTGTTGAACTGGCGGACACGCTCTGCGAGATGAGCAAAATCAAGAGGCACATTGTGGCGTACATACCATTCAAAATCATACCAGTCACGACCTTTCACCCTGTTTTTCCAGCCTCTGTACACCAATGCGTGTATCTTCCCGGCAAACAAATCCGGCAAAGTGAAACAGCGTGTCATGAAGGAGTGAGGCTGTAGAAGCAGCTTTTGCTCAGTCTTGAAATTCAACGGTGGCTGGGTATCAACTTCAATTTTGATTTTTATGAATTTATCGGTCTGGAAAGACACGTCATATACATCCGTATTGTCTTTCAAGAAAGCGGATTCCACCTTACCAAAACTCTTTTTGTCTTTCTTTTTAATCTCCACCTCACGACCGACAATGGCAAATTCATCTATTATCGGCTGAAAGTATTTCGTGAAATCGAACTTGTCATCGGGAGCCAGGAGGGAAAAATCCATATCCTCGCTGAAGCGTTGGAGACCATGAAAAATTCTGAGGCAGGTACCGCCATAGAAAGCGGCCACATCGAAGAAACCACCATTGTAG
>CASGDV010000041.1 GCA_949300335.1 uncultured Bacteroidales bacterium
ATCCTTTCACGACTTGCCCCGAAGCAGAAAACCGTTCTGCAGGCAATTGCAAAAGAAGGAAACGCAAGCGGTATCACTGCAGCTGCATTCATAAAGAAATACAGCCTTGTTTCAGCAAGTTCCGTGCAGTCGGCCATAAGGCCATTATTGAAAAACGACATAGTTACAAAGAACGGAGACGTCTACAGGGTCTATGACTACTTTTTCGCTTCCTGGTTAAAAAGATGGTAAGCCACCGGCTGCTGCAAGAACCGCAATGGTAATCTATTCATATATGAGACAAGAAGACTGCGGATGAATTTCGAGAATGGCCTGAATACCATTCTCATATCCCCCAGACGTACCGGAAAAACTTCTCTTGTAAATAAAGTATGTAAAAGTTTCACGTCTCCGGAAACAAAAACGGTCTATATGGATATATATGACTGCCGGAATGAGTATGATTTCTATAATAAATTCACAGCGTCCATCCTAAAGGCTACCTCCACAAAAGTCGAGCAGGTTCTTGATACGGCCAGAGAATTTTTAGGACGGATCGCCCCCAAAATATCAATCAGCCCGGATTTGGGAAGCGAATACTCAATCTCATTGGGAATACGGGACAAAGATGCTTCCCCTGAAGAGATTTTGTCTCTTCCTGAAAGGATTGCCGTAAAACGTAAAATCCATCTTGTTATATGCATCGATGAGTTCCAGCAGATAGGAGAATTCCCGGATTCCCTTTCAGTCCAAAAACGTATCAGAGGCGTATGGCAGCACCAGACAAGTACGTCATACTGCCTGTTCGGAAGCAAAAGGCACATGATGGAGCAACTGTTCCAGAACAAAAGAATGCCGTTCTACCAGTTCGGAGATACCATCTATCTTGGAAATATCCCGACTGAAAAGTGGGTACCGTTCATCTGCGCCAGATTCAAGTCAAGAGGGAAACTGATTCATGAATGTCTTGCCGAAAAGATATGCCGTACAGTGGACAACCAATCTTCATACGTCCAGCAACTTGCCTGGAATGCCATGCTTGAATGCGGTGATACGGTAGAAGAACAAGACATCGAAGCCGCAGTAAAGGAACTCATAGCACAGAATTCCTCTTTATTCATGCAGCAAATCGAGTCCTTGTCCTCTTACCAAATGAATTTCCTGAGGGCAATCTGCTCCGGAATCCATGAAGGATTCGGAAACAGGACAGTGCTGGAAAGATTCAATATCGGTTCAAAGTCAAACATCAGCCGGTTGACAACCAGCCTGATTGATAAAGAGTTGATAACAAAAGATAATGGCCGCCTTGAAATAGCTGATCCAATATTCAAAATATGGTTCAGTTCCGAATATCTTTCATTATAACCTACTCTACGAACACGCTGTCGGCGCGGTCGGTGTAGAGGATGCCGTCCAGGTGGTCGGTTTCGTGCTGGAAGATAACGGCGGTGAAGCCCCGGACAGTATCTGTCACAGGCATGAAAGACGCCGTGTCGCTATATGTGACGACTATCTGCGGATACCTCTTTACCACTCCGTAATATCCAGGGATCGAGAGACATCCCTCGCGTCTGGGAACAGGCTCCCCGGAATAGGATTCAATCCTGATATTCGGGTACACCTCGACAGGCTCTCCTTCCTTGTCGAAACGCTGCACCGCGACGACTCTTTTCAGGATGCCGACTTGCGGTCCGGCTATACCTACTCCTGCCTGTGTGGAATCAAGCATCGTGGATACCATCAGACGGGAAAGCTTAGTGAAAAGCGGGGAGGCAAGGTCAGCCCCTGAAAGTTCCGCGGACTTGCTCCGAAGAAGAGCCAGATCCGTAGAATCATTGACAGTCAATACCCGCATCAGAGAATCTGCAGACTGTATCAACGATATTTCCTGCCCGGTAAAAGTCAATTCCGGGTCCGGCTTCCCGGCTTTCTTTCCGGTAAGTGTCAC